>JAYEMR010000026.1:0-25073 GCA_034718215.1 Chloroflexota bacterium | reverse complement strand
AGACATCATCGAGCGCGCGCCGGTAAACGAGCCGCTGCATACCGGCTGGAAGATCGTGGATGCCCTGTTTCCCATCGGCCGTGGGCAGCGGGAGCTGATCCTGGGCGACCGTCAGACCGGCAAGACGACCCTGGCCGTCGACGCTATCCTCAACCAGCGCGGCAGCGAGGTCTCCTGCGTATACGTCTCCATCGGACAGAAGAAGTCGAGCTCGCTGAACGTGGTCGAGACGCTCCGCCGCCACGGGGCAATGGCCCACACCTGCGTGGTCGTCGCCAGGCCGGATGACCCGCCAGCGCTGCGCTATCTGGCCCCCTACGCCGGCTGCACTATCGCCGAGTTCCTGATGTACGAAGGGCGCCACGTGCTGATCGTATACGACGATTTGAGCAAACACGCCGATGCCTACCGCGAGCTGAGCCTGCTGCTGCGCCGTCCGCCGGGGCGAGAGGCATACCCCGGCGACATCTTCTACCTGCACGCGCGATTGCTGGAGCGGGCCTGCAAACTGAACGAAGACGAGGGAGGGGGCTCTCTGACGGCCCTACCCATCATAGAGACGAAACAGGGAAACGTATCCGCCTACATCCCCACCAACCTGATCTCCATCTGCGACGGGCAGATCGTGCTCGACATAGATCTGTTCAACCAAGGTCTGAAGCCGGCCGTGGACGTCGGGCTGTCCGTCTCCCGGGTGGCCGGGGAGGCCCAGACGAAAGCTATGCGCGCTGTGGCAGGTGAGCTCCGACTGGAGCTTTCGCAGTACGAAGAGGTATCCCGCTTCGCCCGCTTCGGCACGGAGGTCGAGAAAGCCACGCAGCGCCAGATCCGCCACGGGCAGCGGGTGCGGAACGTGCTGACGCAGTCCCCCCACCAGCCGCTTCCACTGTCCTCCCAGATCGTAGCGCTCCTGGCTGCCACCGAAGGTCTCCTCGACGATGTGCCGATCGAGGAGATTCGCACCTTCGAAGAGAAGCTGCTGCGCCGCGCCGAGGAGGAGCTGCCGGAACTCCTTCAGGAGATAGACCGCACGGGCGATCTCGCGGAGGAGACGCGCGAGACGCTGGTAAGGATAATAGCCCACTATCACAGGGATCGGTCAAAGGGAGAGGAAGAGCTATGAAAATGGTGATGGCCATCATGCCGCGGTCCGAGGCCGAGGGCGTCCTCCAGGCACTGGTAGGCGCCGAACACACGGCCACCTTCACCGAGACCCGGGGCGGTATGCTGCGCCAGGCGCAGAAGACCCTCTTCATCGCGGTGAAGGACGACGACCTCCAGGAGGTGCTTGGCATCATCGAGAGAAGCTGCCACTCACGGGTCACGGTGGAGACCAGCGAATCGGAGAGCGCCATTCCATTCGGCCCCACGTCGGTCACGACCAAGGTGGGAGGTGCCGTCGTGTTCGTCTGGGATCTGAACCGCATCGAGAAGTACTGACGGTGGGCGATGGAGGAATCGAAACGAATTCAGGAGCGCCTGGACAACGTCCGCTCCGTGGAGCCGATCCTGAGCGCCCTACGCACAATCTCGATGGGAAGCTGGCGAGCAGCCCTCAACCAGATGGATCGGGTACGCCGGTACGAGGTGCACCTGGCCGCCGTCGTGCCTCCCCTGTTGCCCCATCTGCCTATCGAGCGTGCCAGACGAAGAGCAGCCCCTGAGTTCGCACACGCCGCCGTACTGGTGGTGGGAAGCGAGCGCGGGCTGTGTGGAGCTTTCAACGTGGCGGCCGTCGAGCGAGTCGAGGCGTACCTGGCGGAGCTAGATGGCACGGGCGTGAAGGTCGATCTCCTGGCGCTCGGTTCTCGGGTGCACCGCTTCCTGCAGAGGCGGGATCACGAGCTGAGCTGGTGGGGCAAGCTATCGCTCGCCAAACTGCCCTCCTTCAACCTGGCGTTGAGCCTGACCCGGAGGTGGCTGACGCAATACGAGGAGCGCGAACTAGACGTGGTGGACGTGGCCCACAACGCCTACCGGGGAACCGGAGAGTACGAGCCAACCGTGACACGGCTGATTCCGCCCCGCCCGCCCGACGATGAGGCTGCCCCCTCCCACGATCCGTGGTTTCCAACCATCGTCGAGACCGATCCGCTGCGCCTGTACGCCCGCGTCGCCGAGCAGTGGACGGCGATCAGCCTGCACAGGCTGCTGCTGGATTCGGCTGCCGCCGAGCACGCAGCGCGTTACAGGCTCATGGAGACCGCAACCCAGAACGCCGAGGAGCTGATCGACGAGCTGACGGCCACAGTGCAAGCTGCACGTCAGCAGGCCATCACCCAGGAAATGCAGGAGCTCGCGGCCAGCGCAGGGTTGATCGGTCAGCAGGACGACTAGGCGGGTCTCCGACCAGATTCAGAACCGAGGTCGGAGAGCCCGAGATACCGCTACATCCTGCCTCGTTCATTGTCTGTAAATAGGGTAGAAACCCCTGCCTTTCAGGCAGGCCGTTTTTAGCACCGCAGATAAAGCGCGAGGCTAAAGCCGTCGCGCTGCCCGTCCTGACCAGGGAAAGGATGAAGCCCTAGCGGGCTGGAATCCAGCTCGAAGAGCTTTGCTCTTTCCCTGGCCACCCGTGCCGGGTACAGGCACCTGTCCGCCGACAGGCGGGGGACAGGCAGCCTGATGCTTCAGCGTCGGGCAACTTCACGGGTTGGGACTCAGGATCCATCTCTCGTACAAATCATCCAGCTCCTGACCTGATACTCTCTCCGACAGGGCTAAAAACCCCTCCGGGGTGGCGATCTTGTAGCGATAGGACTTCAGATAGGCGCGCAGGATGGCGAAGAACGCCTCGTCGCCAACCTCATCGCGCAGGGCTTGAAAGAAGAGGGGCCCTTTGCCATAGACCACCGGGCCATAGTCCTTACTGCTGAAGGCCCGTACGGGCTGGCCCACAGGCGCGTCCCGGCTCTCCTCCAGCAATTTCTCGTAAGGCTGCTCGAAGGAGCGCTCGCGTATCCCCTCCGCCACCTCAGGGCCTCGGATCTCCTCGTAGTAGAGCAAAGTTGAATACTGGACCAGGGCCTCGTCCAGCCAGGGTTCATCCACCTGATCGCTTCCCACCAGCCCGTACCACCACTGGTGGGCC
This sequence comes from Chloroflexota bacterium, assembly GCA_034718215.1. Classification (GTDB taxonomy): domain Bacteria; phylum Chloroflexota; class Anaerolineae; order JAYEMR01; family JAYEMR01; genus JAYEMR01. Next base: position 21,982 of record JAYEMR010000026.1, on the reverse strand, counting down.
GTCTCGTGTACGGTGGCGAACTCGAAGAAGCCGCCGCTCTCGTCGTAGAGCTGTTGGGCGATGACAACTAGCCCAGGATATTCTATCCCCCCGGCTGTGGTGGGTGTCTCCACCACGTCGAACTCAGCGTAGGGATAGGGGGCGAAACGCTCGCTGAAGACCCTCAGCGCGTCGGCGGCGTAGCTCAAGGCCCTCTTCCCACCCTTCGAATCCTGGGGCAGGTAGTAGGAGGTGACCAGGGTTCCATCCACCGTGGCGGTGGAGGTGATGAAGTCGGCACTCATCATTAGGGCGAAATCGCGCGTGGGGCCACTCACGAATCTGGTGGTCGTGGTGCCATCACCCTGCTCAACCCGCGCTAGGGCGGATCCCGATGCGACCACGACCTGCTCCGATGGAGCTCTCACCTGCACGCGATAGAGGGCCACGTCGCTGTAGACGGCGTCGCCGTAGGCCGGGGCCAGCTCGGCGTTCCACCCCTCGTCGTCATACACGGGGATGAGGGGATAGGCGTTGGGCAGGGCCAGGATGGAGTCAGCGTAGCTGAACTGGCCATAGCCCACCTCGGTGCCCTCTGGCACTGTCGCCTCAAAATCGAGCTGGAATGTGACGGTTTCCTCTGGATCAAGCGGCTGGGGCAACGACACATACAGCGCGGAACCCATGAGATCCAACCGCGTGTTCGCCGCTTTCCCGTCTACTGACACCTCATCCACGCTCATCTGCCCCCCGTAGCCCGGCGTCTGAGGAAACAGGCGGAAGATCACTTCGTTCAGGGGGACATGCTCGGTGTTGGTGTAGCGCACTTCCTCCTGCCCCTGGATTAGCAAGGACTCAACATCTACCGACAGCTCGATGTCGTATTGAGTTAGATCCTTCAAACTTGCCAGATCAGCCTGAGACCAGGGAAGCAGCGCAGTAGCCTGTTCTGTGAGATCTAGATGCCAGGGAGTGGCAGTGGGCAGTGGTGTGTTAATAGAAGTGGGTGTGGGAGTAGGCAAGGATGGGAGCCGAGCTCGGCAGCCGCCGAGGAGGAAGTAGACAGCGAGGAGAAAACGAACGAATCCTGGTATCACTTCGCCCCCAAGTATCGCCTGGCCACCGCAGCCAACATGGCCGCTCCGATGGGCAGCGCCCGCTCGTCAATGTCAAAACGGGGGATGTGGCCCACCCGCGGCTCCTCTCCAGGGAAGCCCGTTCCCAGGCGGAAGAAGCAGCCCGGCGCCTGCGCCAGGTAGCAGGAGAAGTCCTCAGCGCCCATGGTGGGCTCGATGGTGAATACCTGGTCGGCACCGAGAAGCTCCTCCCCCACCTGGCCCACCAGCCCGGTCAGATCCTCGTCATTGACCGTGGTCGGATAACCCTCGACGATGCGCAGGTCATAGTCGCCGCCCAGCGCCCGCGCGATCCCGCGGTGCAGCGTCTGGCGCACCCCCGGGTCGAAGCTGCGGATAGTGATGCTGAAGGTCATCTCCTCAGGGATGACGTTGGCCGCAGTACCGCCGTGGATGGTGCCCACGGTGATCACGGCGGGGTCAATGGGCCGCACCCGGCGGGAGACGATGGCGTGCAGCCCAGTGATGACCTGTGCGGCCAAGTGGATGGGGTCAATACTCAGGTGAGGATGGGCGCCGTGAGCTCCCTGCCCGTGGATGGTGACGTAGGCGTTGTCCACTGCGGCGCAGACAGGCCCGGCCCGCACCCCGACGTTTCCCACCTCCATATCCGAGAAGCAGTGCAGGGCGAAGACAGCGTCCACTCCCCTCACCACATCAGCCTCCACCAATCGCATGGCCCCACTCTTGCCCTCCTCATCCTGACCCTCCTCCGAGGGCTGCCTGTCCTGGCCAGGGGAAGAGAACACGCACCTGGCCTGGCGGAGGGTCCTGGGCCAGCAGCATGACCGCGCCCAGCAGGCAGGCCACGTGCGCGTCGTGGCCACAGGCGTGCATGACCCCCGGCACCTGGGAGCGATAGGGGACGTCGTTCTCCTCCTGGATGGGCAGCGCGTCCATGTCCGCCCGCAGCGCCACGGTGGGTGCCCCCTCTCCCCTGCGGCCGATCACACCCGTCTTGCCCATCTCCGTCTGCGTGGGAACTCCCGACTCCGCCAGCGTCTCTGCCACCAGCCGGGCCGTCCCCACCTCCTGGAACCCCAGCTCGGGGTGCTGGTGGACCTGGCGTCGGATGCTGGTCAGTCGGTCCTGTAGTGCTTGAGCTTTTTCAAGCATGGAGTAGCCTCCGTTGTGAAATAGGGGCGCCCCTTGCGGTCGCCCCTACCCTTCCTTGTTGACTCATTGAGCTGTTACTCCATTGCCCCATCGCCTCACCCGATCAACTCTAACCCCACGAGCCGTCGGCGCAGCCTCTCCTCCTGCTCATCGCTCATCCCCACCATCGGCAGCCGGGGATCGCCGATGTCATGGCCCAGAAGGCGCAGCGCGGCCTTGATCCCGCTCAGGTAGGGGCCATCTTTGATGGCTCTGCGCACCGCTGCGACCTTGACCTGGAGCTCGCGTGCCTCCTGCCATTCGCCCGCCTGCGCCGCATCGTACAGCTCCACCACCAGTTGGGGAAAGATGTCGGCTATACCGGAGACGGCCCCATGCGCCCTCAGCGAGAAGGCTACGTACAGCAGTGCGTCGCTTCCCACGAAGAAGCGCCAATCGGGGGCCGAGGTCATGGCCGACTGCAGCCAATCCACATCGCCTGAGCTGTCCTTCACCCCTACTAGGCCAGGTATCTCGGCCAGCTTGGGGATCAAGCCTTGGGGTAGCCAGTTTCCGGTGCAGGAAGGGATGTGGTAGACGAGTACTGGAAGGTCCACCGCCTCGGCCACGGCCCGATAGTGGGCTAACACCCCTTCATCGCTCGTAGGATAATAATAGGGCGTGACCACGATCACACCATCGGCTCCCATCCTCTCCGCCTCCTGAGCTAGCTCGACCGTCTCTTGAGTGGAGGGGCAGCCCACCCCAGCTAGCACGGGCACGCGCCCATCAGCGGCCTTCACCACGGCTGCGATAACCCGCACCTTCTCCTCGAAGGAGAGGAGTGGCCCTTCCCCCGCGGTGCCACAGGGGAAGACGCCGTGCACTCCGCCCTCGATCACGTAGTTGATCTGCCACCGGGTCCCCTCCAGATCCAGCGAGCCATCATCGTGAAAAGCCGTCAGCGTGGGGGGGATGATACCCTGAAATTTCATGTTACCTCCATTCTGATTCAATAGGTCAACGAGTTAACGGGGCAACGAGTAACCGGAAGTGCCTCATTACTCGTTAACTTGTTACCCATTGCCCTAACGTCGAATGCTCTGATCCTGAGTGCTGAGAAGTTCCTCTACCTCATCGAGGGTGACCAGGGCGATGTCGCCCGGGATGGTGCGCTTGAGGGCAGCGATGGCCGCCCCGTACCGCAGCGCCTTCCTGACATCCCCAGTGAGGTAGCCGTACACGAAACCACCCACGAAGGCATCGCCGGTGCCGATGGGATCCACCGTCTCGGTGGGATAAACCCCCACCCGATGGAGGGCTCCCCCCTGCCAGGCCACGGCTCCCTCGCTCCCCATCTTCAACACCGCCACCTGGGGATGGAACTCCTCGGCGATCCACTCCAGCACCGCCTCCGGCCCTCCACCCTGGCCGCCTGTGGCCGCCAGGCCAAAGATGAGCTCCGCCTCCTCAGGCGAGCAGAATACGATGTCCGCTTGGGCGAAGCACTCCCGCATCACCGGCTCCGCCTCCTCCGGAGTCCACAGCTTGGAGCGGTAGTTCAGGTCGAAGGAGACCAGCGCTCCGCCAGCGTGGGCCTCCTCAATGGCTCGCAGGGTGACCTGGCGGCAGGAGTCGCTCAGGGCGGGGGTGATGCCGGTGATGTGGAAGAGTGCGCTGTCGCGGATTGGGGCCCAGTCCATCTCCTCCACCCTGAGGCGGCTGATGGCCGAGCCTCTTCGGTCATAGAGAAGGCGGGTGGGGCGCGGTGGGGAACCGAACTCGATGTAGTAGGTCCCCACCCGGTCCTGGTCAGTCCAGATGATGTGGGAGGTGTCCACCCCGTAGCGGGAGATGCTTCGTTCGATCAGCCGCCCCAGTGGGTTATCGGTCAAACGGCTGATCCAGGCCGCGTTCAGGCCCAGCCGGGCATAGACGGCGGCGAAGTTGGCCTCCGCTCCAGCAGCCCGCACCTCCAACACCGTCGCCTCCTCCAGCCGCGTCTTGCCTGGCGGCGAGTAGCGGATCATCACCTCGCCCAGGGAGACTACGCGAGGCGACTCACTCCTCCTATCCATAGAACTCCTCCTCGGTGATGAACTCTCCGCCGGAGATATAGCGGGAGACCAGCCGCCGCTGAGAGTCGAAGAACAGTTCCACCTCGATCACCTGGAAACAGCGGTTCTCGCCGCTGCCCATCACTCCCTTGCGCACGTAGTAGGCTCCCTCACCCCCCTCGTACTGGGGCGTGAGCTCGTTGCGCAGATCCACTCGGACGGGGATCTTCTCCCCGCATCTGGAGCAGCGGACGTACTCCCAGTGCACGTCCCCGCCACCCCTTCCACCACCCTCAAAGAGGAAGGAGGCGATCTTTTTCAGAAAACTCATCTCCCACTCCTTTCAATGATCCTCAGGTTAAGCTAGGGACAATGAAGCCGAAAAGGCAGATAAAATCGAGGGCGAACAATCCCATGTAAGGCAGGCCCTGGACCCATTCATCCCAATCCCTCGGAAAGAAGCCGCGGAGGATAAAGAAGACCCCTGCCCCAGCCCCCAAAGCGATGGCCCATTTGTCGAGGCCACCCAGCAGCAGGCCCTCGGCCGTCAGCAGGAGCACAAGGATCAGAGAAAAGCCGGCCATGGACCAGGCGCGGCTACGGGCCAGCACCTCGGACAGGCTGAGGGCGAAGACAAGCCCCAGAGGAACGAGGGCCGGGAAGAGGTAGCGCCCCTGGTGCTGTACAAATTGCAAATTATACCACAGGTAGGAGAGAAAAGTAAAACTCAGCCACAGTGCCAGCAGCAGAGGAAGCCGCCATCGCGATAGTAGGGACTGGTAAGCTCGAATCAGAAAGAGTAGGAACCCGAAGGCCACCAGAGCGGACAGCAGCTTCAGCAGCTCGTAGATGCGCGAGTCAAGCAGGACGCCCATCCAGCCGAACTGTCCCCAGAAGGATTGAAAGGTGGTCTGGAGGAAGGCTTGAAGCAGTCCCCTCCAACCCATCTCCTCCAGCCACTCCGCCGTTCTAGGCTGCCCGATGACGATCTGATTGTGGCGGTTCAGGCCCAGTAGATCCAAGCCGCCGTAGACCAGGTGGTTGCGCGCCAGCCAGGGCAGGAGCACTAGGCCCGCCAGGCCGAAGATCAGCAGGCCGTCGCGCAGTCTCTCCCATCTACCGCTCGGTGCGATGAGGAGGGCCACCAGCGCCAGCGGCAGCGTGACGAACGCTGAGAGCTTGGTCACCAGCCCCAGGCCGATCAGCAGGCCCAGCTCAGCGGATCTTGCAGGGGCGAGCCTCGCGCTCGCCCGTACACCTGCCCCTGCGGAGGCTCGTAGATAGCGCACCAGCCCCAGGGCCGAGGCCGCCAGCAGCAGCTCGGCCAGGGCGTCGTTGTTCACCGCGGAGGTCATCGCCAGGTGCATAGGCAGGAAAGCGATGAAGGCCACAGCCCCCAGAGCCAGCCCCGGCCGCCGGGGGAAGATAGCCCGCACCAGCCTCCACGCCACTGCCAGCAATCCCATGCCCAGCAGCAGGGATAGAAGCCGCAGGGCGAGGAGGCTCCCCCCGGTCGCTCGGTACACCACAGAGGCCAGCGCGTAGTACAGCGGCGGCTGATGGAACTCGTAGCGGAGGGGCGCGATGGACATCTCCTCCGGGAAGCGCCGGGCCTTGATCTCCTCCAGGTACTCATGAGGGTAATCCCCCATCTGCAGCACAGGCAGCCGGCCCTCATCCACGAGATAGCGGATGTAGTTGTAGTGCGCTGGCTCATCGGGCGCCTGCCACGCGGGGGTGAAATAGGCGTAGCAGGCACCGGCCGCCGCGTAGCCGAGGATGATGAGAAGCAGGAGTATTCGTGTGGAGCGTGGGGATTGGGTCATGGTCATGGAGTTTGTCCTTCACATAGATTGATCAATGGCCGGGGCACTCCACCCTGTGCTCCTGCCTATCGTACAACTACCTCGACCGGCAGCAGGATACGATCCCTCCCCGTCTCCTGCCCCTCACTGGTCAGTGGAAGGCGCTGGCCAGTGGCGGCGTCGTAAAGCCCTACTTCAATCTGATAGTGCCCTGGAGGCACATCTGACGCCACGGCGATCCGATAGGAATCCTCCACAACCTCTCCCTCCACCCACTCGCTGGTGGGGTAGGTGCCCTGCACGGGGACGCTGTCCTTCTGCGCCCGGAGCTGCCCATCCTCGTCCAGCAGGTGGGTGAAGACGGTGTAGCTTTTTTTCACTGGACGCAGCATCTGCCAATAGAGGGTGAGAGGCAGGACATCCCCCCTTTCAACCAGAACTGACCCACCAGGCGCAGTAGTCACGCCCAATACCTCACCCTCTACCGGCACGTCACACCCCAGGAGGCGTATGGCATCGCCCAGGTCTTTCTCCACGAGAAAGGCGAGCGGGGGAGCGATGTAGCGGCGGGTGGAGGTGATGACCCGCACCTCTGCCAACTCCACAGCCCGATCCAGGCACAGCTGATAGCTCCCCGCCGGCACAGAGTCCAAGCGCAGTTGGAGCATTTGGCAACGCGCTTGGCCTGGAAGCCAGGGTGACTCCGCTTCTCCCCCCGCCTCGACCGAGGCCACTTCCATCGTATGGCCATCAGAGTCCTTCAGCTGCAGGAGGACATCCACCGGCTCTCGGATCTGCGTTTTCGCCTCCCAGTAGAGGGTGAGTAGGGAAGGCCGGCCCACCTCCAGTTTGGTCTCGGGCAGATCGAAGCCGAAAAGGCGCAAGCCTTCCGAGGGCCAGTAATCCGCCTGGCTGGTGGGTGAGAACTCAGCCCGATCCACGCCTGGCACAGAGGCCAGGTGCACCCTCCCCAGCCGCGCGGCCAGCCCACCTGTTGACATTCGCAGCCGTTTTCCAGTCTCCAGATCGTACCAGCCCACCTCCAGCCGGTGATGCCCAGGTGGAAGGCAGGGATTCGCCTTGACCTGGTAGCGATCCACGATCACATCGCCGGGGTGCCAATGGCTGGTGGGGTAACTCCCCTGCCCAGGCCAGTTGTCCGCCTGCCCCCAACGACGGCTATGTTCGCCGATCAGGTGGACGAAAGCGGTGTAGTCCTCCTCCATTGGTCCCAGCGCCTCCCACACCAGCGTCACCTGAAGCTCCCGCTCCTCGTTGAGGCCGGAGGCTACCTGATACCCCAGCAGACGGATGGAGGAGCCGAACTGAGCTTGGCTGCCCTCCAGCGCCCCCAGGGGAAACTGAGGATCGGCGACGAAGGTCATCCCCTCGCCTTGAAGGGGTCGATGGACAGCCGGGATGCGGAAGAGGTGCAAGAGCACTCTGCCCTGAGGATCGCGGGCCACATCCCTCTGCCCCCACCTCCCCCACCCCTGCTCCAGGTTCACGACGTTCTGCTCCTGCTCCGGAGGAAAGGCGTAGAGGATGCCTTTATCTCCCTCCCTGGCGGGGAACACCAGCGCCCCATTGGTCTCCACTGAGCGAAGGTCAATATCGCGCGCCAGCAAGCTGACGGTGGGATGACGGGCCCAGAGAGGAGCCAGGTAGAGGGTGTTCTCCTCCGACTCTCGGCGAAGGAAGGCAGCCACATCCATCTTATCCTGGTCATAGTGGTAGTAAGCCGCTGGGCTGCGAGCGAAGCGCACAAAGTAATCCCAGGCCGTCCAGCCTCCGCTGATGGCCACGATCGCTGCGACCACGATTACTGCCAGATGGGGACGCCCTCGACTTTCCAGCCACCGCCAGCCCTCCCTGAGCCCCTGGGCTGCCAGTAGCATCGCCACCGGCGCGGCGCCGAGAGTGCGCGAGAAGTTGGGCGCCATGTCACTGAACACGGAGGGGAGGAGGAGGATGATCAGCCACACGCTAAGCAGAAAGTATTGACTGCCGTGAAGTGGGACGGCCGTGGAGCTTGTGGTGCGAAGCGTGGGGCGAATCTGTGTTTCCGCTTCGTGCTCCTCGCTCAACGCTCTACGAAACCGCTGGACGAGGATCCCTACCCCTGCCAGGAAAGCGACCACCAGCAGGGGATCGAAGGCCGGCCGTCTCGGCAGGTTGTGAAGCCACTCTTGATCGCCTCCAAAGTTAAACATCCCCGCCACTCTCAACACGTTGAGGGCGAGCGCACGGGGTAGGTTCCCACGGCGGACGCGGGGATGGAAGACGGATACATCGGATGCGTGGGCGAGGAACTGATCGGGGTGCTGCCAGAAGTAGCGGATCAGAGGAAGGGATAGGAGCAGCGCTACCAGCCCCGCGACCAGCAGCCCCAAGAGGTAGTGCCGAGCGTGCTGACGGTCGGCCCAGGCCATGTAGAGGACGACGAGCCCCACGATGATGGGCATCAGACGGCCCACGGGATGTGTCCAGACCATGGCCGCCAGTCCAAGGCCGCAGAGGGCAAACCAACCTATTTTCCTCTCACGCAGGCCAAGCCACAGAGCGGCGAAGGTCGGCAGCTCCCAGAGGGGAATCAGGATGGAGCGGATCGCGTAGCGGGAGAAGTGGAGATGCCAGTGGGAGAGGGCCAGGCAGAGGGCCGCCAGACCCGCCAATTCGCTGCCCTCACAAGGGAAGAGCAGACGCACGAATCCGTCCAGCAGAAGCACGGTGGCGATGCCGGGCAGCGCCGAGGCCAGGCGCAGTGCCGCCGGAGTGGGACCCCACAGCGTGACGAAAGGGGCCTGCCAATAGGTGTAGAGTACCTCGCGGCCGGCGTTAGTGGGGAGAAATATGGGGCGAGCGCCCTCGACGACCCGCAGGGCATCCCAGGCGTTGTACGTCTCATCGAACTGGAAGCCGGGTGGGGCGTTGTCCAGCGCGGGCAGGCGCAACAGGGCGGACACAGCAAGCAGAGCCGCTAACCAGAGCCAGTCGCGACGCGCAAAAAGCTTCCCACACCGGCTGGCCGTCGCCTCACGCTCTCCATCACCCACCATCTTCACAATCCCACCACGAAACGGACATAGTAGTAGACCACTGGCACGGTGAAGAGCAGGCTGTCAAGGCGGTCCAACATGCCGCCGTGGCCGGGGATGAGGCGGCTGGAGTCCTTGGCACCTACCTGCCGCTTGAGCATTGAGACCGCGAAATCCCCGAAGGGAGCCACGATCCCCACCAGCGCACCAATCAGGGCGCCGTGAGACCACCCTAGGCCCAGGAGACCTGCGATCACAGGGGTCAGCACCACTCCACCCATCCAGCCTCCCACCGCCCCCTCCCAGCTCTTCTTGGGGCTGATGCGCGGCCATATCTTATGTCTGCCCCGGGACAGGCCCACGAAGTAGGCCATGCCATCGCAGATCCAAGTGGAGAGCAGCGCTACAGCGATCCAGCGCAGGCCCTGAGGAGCGGCGCGGAGCAGCAGGAAATAGCCCATCAGCAGGCCCAGGTACAGGCCGCCGGACAGGGTCAGCGCCCAGTCCACCATCGGCGCTGATGAATCCGCCCGAAAGAGCTGCCAGCCCAGGATGAGGATCACCATGCCTGCCACCGTTGGTTGAATCAAGCCCCACCTAGGCCGATAGAACCCCAGCAGCAGCAGCGCGATGAGCAGAAGACCCAGCGATGTCGAGGGCTCATAACCCCCCTTGCGCAGCAGCCCATAGAACTCCCACCCCGCTACCAGCGCCGCCAGGCCCACCACCGCCGCTAGCCAGGGTCCGCCCAGGTACACTGCCGTCCCTACTATGGGGATGAGTATCACTGCGCTCAGGATCCGTGTGCGTAGCAAGCACTCCCTCTCTCAGCCCATCCAGGATGCTGCTCTCACCAGCAGGTGATGTGTGTTCTCGCCGCTCTCTATCATGAAAAGCCCAGACCTCGTTCCTTCAAACTCACATATCGCTGGCGGCCGATCACCAGATGATCGAGCACCTCGATGTCCAGGAGCTCTCCTGCGGCCACGATCTGCTCGGTGACGGCCACATCCTCCGGCGAGGGGGTCGGATCGCCGGAGGGATGATTGTGGGCTACGATGATACCAGCACAGTTGGACTTGATCGCCTCACGAAAGACCTCAGCCACACGGATGAGGGAGGTATTGACGTTACCCACATAAATCGTGGGGCTGCCGAGGACATGGTTTTTGGTATCGAGGAGCAGCGTGCGCAGGTGCTCCTGCTCCAGCAAGCTCATCTCAGCCATGAGCAAGTTGGCGGCATCCGATGGGGAGCGGACCTGAGGGCGAGCCTCGGGTGTGGCAAGAAGCAGCCGTCGGCCTATTTCCAGCGCGGCCTTGAGCTGAGTGACCTTAGCGAGGCCAATCCCCTTGGTCTCACGCAGTTCAACGGAGCTGGCGCGGGCCAGGCCCACCAACCCTCCATGTTTAGCTAGCAAGCTGTTGGCTAATTCCAGGACGTTCTGTCCACCGACGCCGGTGCGTAGGACGATGGCCAGAAGCTCCGCTGCGGACAGCGCTTCGGCCCCGTAGCGCTCCAGCCGCTCGCGAGGTCGTTCAGCGGTGGGCAGTTCCTTGATAGTGGGATGATATTCGATGGGATCTTTTTTACCCAAAGTCCCCTCTTTTATCAACGCAGAATGCAGAAGTCAGAATGCAGAATTATTCTGCACTTTACCTTCTGTCTTACGAGCTCTTCTTGGTGGTTTTCAACGAGCTCACAAGGATAGCGATGAGTTCATCCGCTTCCTGCAGCATAATGCCTAACTTGGCAGCAAACTCGGCAGGCGAGGTGCTCGACTTGCCTCGCGATAGTTTGCTCCCACCGATGTGCCAGAGCGCAACAACTGCCTGCCAATCACCTGTGCCTCGGTCGTCTTGGGCAGTGCGGCATACAGCCGAACGATCCGCAGCGCAAAGGCCTTCGTACGCTCTTTCAGGTCCCTTGGCTTCTCACCGCCCATTTGCACCTCCCATGCAGAAGCGAGAAGGCAGAAGTCGGAACTGTTCTGCCTTCCTCATTCTAACTTCTGACTTCCGCCTTTAGCACTGCCCCTTTGCCAGCTGATGTCACCAGCGCCGCGTAGCGGGCTAGGTATCCCTTCGTTACCTTAGGTGATATAGGTTGCCAGTGCGCTCGCCGTCGGGCCAGCTCCTCCTCTGGAACTAGCAGAGTGAGTTGCCGGTTGGGGATGTCAACGCGTATCCGATCTCCCTCCTCCACCAGACCGATGGGACCACCCTCCATCGCCTCGGGGGATATGTGGCCAATGGCCGCGCCTCGGCTGGCGCCGGAGAAGCGCCCATCGGTGAGCAGCGCTACCTCCTCGTCCAGCCCTATACCCGCTATAGCCGAGGTGGGTATCAGCATCTCCCGCATACCAGGTCCTCCCCTCGGTCCCTCGTAGCGGATCACGACCACGTCGCCAGGGTCTATCTCTCCACCCAGGATAGCCTGCACTGCCTCCTCCTCGCTGTCGAACACACGAGCCGGCCCCTCGTGAACCATCATCCCCGGTGCGACGGCTGCGGCCTTGACCACCGCACCATCGGGGGCCAAATTCCCCCCCAGGATGGCGATGCCGCCAGTGGATCTAAAGGGATCGTCAATGGCGTGGATCACATCCGGCCGTAAGATCTCAGCCTCGGCGATGTTTTGGCCCAATGTCTGCCCGGTGGTCGTGAGCCGATCAAGGTGCAGCAGGCCCCTCTTGCTCAGCTCCCTCAGCACAGCAGGCACGCCACCAGCCTCATTCAGGTCTTGGATGTGCAACGGGCTGGCCGGCGAAAGCTTCACCAGGTAGGGTGTGCAGGCGCTGATCTCGTTAAAGATATCGAGAGGCAGCTCGACCTCCGCCTCGTGGGCGATGGCGGGCAGATGAAGCACAGTATTGGTCGAGCCGCCTACGGCCATATCCAGCGTGATAGCATCCTCGAAGGACTCGCGAGTGAGGATATCCCTGGGCCGAAGGTTTTTCTCAATGAGGGCCATCACCTGCGAGCCAGCGCGCTTGGCCAGTCGGATGCGATCAGCGTGAACAGCGGGGATGGTACCATTTCCGGGCAGGGCCATGCCCAGCACCTCGCTCAGGCAGTTCATGGTGTTAGCGGTGAACATCCCCGAACAGGAGCCAACGCCAGGGCATGCCGCCTGCTCGATAGCCGTAAGCTCCTCCCTGCCGATTTTCCTTGCTGAAAACTGGCCCACTGCCTCGAACACGGTGTTTAGATCCACATCCTCGCCGCCGTATCGTCCGGCCATCATCGCCCCCCCGCTGACGACCACCGTTGGGATATTCAGCCGGGCGGCGGCCATTAGCATCCCAGGCACGATCTTATCGCAATTGGGGACGAGCACCAGCCCGTCAAACTGATGAGCCACAGCCATGGCCTCCACCGAGTCGGCTATCAGCTCTCGGCTGGCCAGCGGGTACCTCATGCCCTGATGGCCCATGGCGATGCCATCGCAGATGGCGATGGTGTGGAACTCAACGGGCGTTCCACCAGCCATACGCACCCCAGCCCTCACCCCCTCCGCAATGCGGCTCAGATGCAAGTGACCGGGCACGATCTCATTCTGCGAGTTCGCGACGCCCACCAGCGGGCGCTCCAGCTCCTCGGGCGAGTAGCCCAGGGCGTAGAGCAGGCTGCGATGTGGCGCGCGTTCGATGCCTTTTGTGACCTGATCGCTGATCAATTTCATCTCCTTCCGATTATAGTTCTAGTACCAAAACGCCAGTTTTTCAGAGTCCATCCAAGCGCTCGATGGTTCGTTTGCGATGGGGGCAAGACGGAAGGAATCAACACTCGAGCTTGAGGAAGCGTCAAAAGGGGAACTCGGGCCCATCCGCCGGCGTCAGCTCCAACAGCGGCAGCGTAGCCTCAATCTCTTGGATCTCAAGGTTATCCATCTCTCCCTCCTCACAACTGATCTAGAACTGGAGAGAATTCCACCATGAAAAGTCACTTCGAGTACTGGGATAGGGCCAACCTCAAGGAAGCGGTAGCTTCATCCAGCAAGAGACAGGGATAGCAACTTTTGCCTGCCATCCCTGTCTCTCTGCCGTTATTAGGAGATCTGGCTTTGTCAAAAGGAAAAGGCGATGCTATGCTTCCTCCTCCCTGATGCGATCGCATGCCTCTTGAACGGCCTCCTGCACCTTGGGCATGACCTCGGCCGCCTTGGCATCGGGCTCGTTCCAGAGAGTGGCCAGGAGATTGGTCCACGTCTCGTTTAACTCCTCCCACCGTATCAACAAGTGGTTGGAGGACTCAATGCCATAATCATACGCGCCCAAGAAGCCCTCCTTGACCTCCTCATGGGTCATGGACTCTTTATAAAGATCGAAGTAGTCCTCCAGGAGCGACTTGCGCACTGGTGGAGTGCCGGTGGCTTCTGAGAAGGCCCAGCCGGCCTCTTCGGTGGTCAAGTATGCAACGAACTCCCAGGAGGCCTCCTTCTCATCCTGCGGCAGTCCGGAGGTGATGGACCAGGGGTCGGTGTAGATGATGGTGCGTGGGCCCTTGTAGCTGGTGTCACCATAAGGCATGGGCACGGCGCGCCACTTGAAGGCCTGCTCCCCGGCCTCCTCCTCCTTCCAGATGCCAAAGTAATTCCAGTGGCCCCAGCCACCGGTGCCGTTCATAGCCACCTTGGCGCTCTGGAAAGTGCCGCCTAACTCACCCAATGCGCTGTAGATCGTGCTGTCGGGCATGACACGGTCTTTGTACATTAGATCATGTCTGGCCTGGTAAGCCTTGATGGAGATGTCATCGTCGCACTCTACCTTCGTGACAAAGCCGGTGTCATAGGCTTCATCATCCCAGACCATGTGTCCCCAGACCAATGGCAGCCCCTCGAGGTTGAGCTGAGGGAAGCTCAGGCCATAGGCGGCCTTCTTGATATCATCGTAGTCATGCGTGAGCTTCTTGCCTAGGCTCACCATCTCGTCCCAAGTCCATGTGGTGTCGTTCCAGTCGGTGGGGGGCATATCAACCCCCGCCTCCTCGAAGAGGTCCTTGTTGATGTAGACGTAGGAACCACAGGTGAGCAGCGGAATACCATACATTTTCCCCTCAATCTCGTAGGCGTGCCAAGCGTAGGGAATGAAGTCGCTGTTGTCGAAGCCACTACTCTCGATCAGGGGCGTCAGGTTCTCCAGCAGGCCACGATAGCGGTCACTGGCGAAGCCGTCCCCACCCCAGTTGGGGGACCAGACATGCAGTGGCTGCTTGGCGGCGATCATTGCCTCCCGCTTGACTCCGATGTCGGGCTGGTCAATGATCATCACCTTTATCTTGATATTGGGGTGCTTGGCCTCGAAGTCGGGCTTGACGATGTCCTCCTCCCAGGGGTTCTCCACTGGGTTGGTGCGGCACATCCACACAAGCTCGATCTTCTCCTCCGGCTTGGCCGGCTTTTTCTCCTCTACCTCAGCCGGCTTCTCCTCCTCAGCTGGAGGTGCGGGCGTAGCTGCTGGCTTGCAGGAGGCCAGAACAGCTCCCGCGGCCAGCGCCGACGTCATTCTCAGAAAATCTCTTCTCGTCAACTTCATGTTAGAATCCTCCTTTTCGGATCATGGGCCCGCTTGAGCGGGCGAGTAAAAGAAAGGCCAAACCATTCACACTCAGTTTATTTTGAATTCATCACCTCCCTTCAACTTATCCCTTCAGCCCCGTGATGACAATGCCTTGAATGAAATAGCGCTGGGTGGCGAAGAACACGATGATGAGGGGCAGGACGGTCACCAACGAGGCGGCCATCAGCCAGTGCATGTAAGTACCGCCGAATGGCGCCCGGAACATCTGAAGCCCCAATGAGAGGGTGTACTTCTCCCTTTGATCCAGGTAGATCATGGGCCCCATGAAGTTGTTCCAGCGCCACATGAAGTCCATGATGGCCACTGCCGCCAGCGCGGGCTTGGACAGGGGCAGGATGATCCGCCACCAGATGGAGAAATAACCACAGCCATCTATGCGGGCCGCATCATCCATTTCCTTGTGTATCCCCCTGTAGAACTGGCGGAGGAGAAAGATGTTGTAGGCGCTGCCGAAGAAGGCTGGCACCAGCAGCGGCTTGAAGCTGTTGAGCCAATGGAGCTTGGAGAAGAGGATGTAGGTGGGGATCAGGGTCACCGGATAGGGCAACATCATGGTGGCCAGGACTAACAGGAAGATCTTGTCCCGCCCTGGCGCTCGCAGGCGCGCGAACCCATAGGCGATAAAGGAATTGGATAGAAGCGTGGCAATCACTCCCACCCCAGCATAAAAGAGGGTGTTCTTAAGGTAGATGTGAAAGGGATTGTGAGTGAGCGCATCAACGTAATTATGCCACTGTGGATCTGTCGGGACCCACTGAGGAGGCAGCTGCACCGCGCCAAACTTCGTCTTGAGTGAGGTTGAGAGCATCCAGGCCACGGGGAAGAGGATGACAATGGAGCCCAGCGAGGCAATGATGGTCGCTAGAATTCGCACTGCTCCATGTTGGAATGATTTGCTGGTCAGCCTCTCCCTGAGCCCGGCCAGTAAAGTGATCTCACGTCTGGGCTTAGCTCTTTCTGCTATCTCTGCCACTTTAACCCCCTGCGTAGTAGACCCTCTCCTCCGAGAACCGAAGGGAGAGAATGGTCAGGGCCAAGATGATCCAGAACAGGATCCAGGCCAGGGCGGCGGCATATCCGAACCTATAGCGCCGGAACGCCTGGCTGAAAAGATAGAGTACGTAGAACATAGAGGCATAGTTGGGACCACCCAATGACTGCCCCTGCTGTGAGATAACATACGCGCTGGTGAAGATCTGGAATGACCCGATCATGCTTGTGATGAACATGAAGAGGATAGTAGGAGAGATCATGGGCAGGGTCACATTACGGAACTGCTGCCATCCGTTAGCTCCATCAATGATCGCCGCGTCGTAGAGGGCAGTGGGAACCCCCTGCAGGCTGGCTAGGTAGATGATCATCGGCCCTCCCAGCCCCCATAACCCCATCAGCACATAGGCTGGGATCACCCACTCCTCAGAGAAGAACCAATTCGGCCCCTGAATGCCCAGCGGGATCAGGCCGCTCGGCCCCACGAGAAACGAGATCACGTAGTTGAGCACTCCAAACCTGGGGTTGAGGATCCATGACCAAAGCAATGCGACTGGTACCCCGCTGATGATGGAGGGAAGATAGTAGATGGTCCGGAAGCCGGACAGGAAGGGGACGTCCTGATTTAGCAGCACTGCCAGGCTGAGAGAGGCTACGAGGCCAAGAGGGATGCTGAGGAGGGTAAAGTAAGCAGTAACCTTCAATGATTTCCAGAAGATCTTGTCGTGGATGAGGGTTTCATACTGCATAAGCCCGACCCATCTCGCAGGGTTGCCGGGATTATAGCGGGTAAAGCTGAGGAAAAGGGAGGCCAGGACTGGTCCTATGGTGAAGACGATGAAGCCGATGATCCAAGGGGAGATGAAGATGTAAAACGTCAACGCCTCTCGCCGTGCTTGCTTGCTCTTGGGAATAACCCGGGATAGTGCTTCCATATCGGAACTCCTTTCCTGTCCGCCGCCTGTCCGTCGACAGACGGGGTTTCATACAGGTACCGGTTAGCTAGAATTACCTTCCTCAAACTTTCACACATATTATACCATATTTTCAGCCAGGTGTCAAATCCTTCGGCTAGAGAGTCGGGGCGGTCGGATTCGAACCGACGACCACTGCAACCCCATTGCAGTGCGCTACCGGACTGCGCTACGCCCCGATTATCCATGATTATAGCACGGCAGATCTAGCTTGGCAAATGCGCACCGATGAAATCCTGGTGCCCTCGCACGAAGTCCTCAGCGGACATGGCGCGTCCTCCAGCCAGCTGCACTTCTTCCAAAAGCAGGGTGCCCTCGCCAGTGATCACCGCCACGCCTTCCGGGGTCTCGACCACCTTCCCCGCTTCCCCCTCCGGCTGATCCAAGGGACGAGCGCGAAGTACCTTGAAGAACCGTCCCTGCCAGTGAGTGTAGGTGCTGGGCCAGGGATCGTAGGCTCGTACCATCCGCTCGATGAGGACTGCGGGCTGGGTCCAATCAATCTCCCCATCCTTCTTCCTCAGCTTGGGGGCGTAGGAGGCTAGGGCATCATCCTGGGGCTGGGGCTTGACCTCATCAGCGAGCCAGCGTGGAAGCGTTTCCACCAGCAGCTCAGCCCCCAGGTTCGCTAGTCTCTCGGTGAGGCTGGCCCGCGTGTCCTCGGACGTGATGGGTACGGCTCGCTGAGCCAGGATGGGGCCGGTGTCCATTCCCTCATCCATGAGCATGATGGTGACCCCCGTCTCAGCCTCGCCTGCTAGTATCGCCGCCGCGACGGGCTCTGCCCCCCTGTACCGTGGGAGAAGCGAGGCGTGGAGGTTGACGCAGCCATGCGGCGGGATCTCCAGCACCTCAGGACTCAGTATCTGACCGTAGGCGGCGACCACCACTACATCGGGGGCCAGCTTCCGCAGGCGAGCGACCGCCTCAGGTGCGCGCAGCGTTCGCGGCTGCCACACAGGGAGCTCCAACCGCTGGGAGGCCCGCTTCACAGGCGGTGGGCTGAGCCGACGGCCTCGGCCCCTCCGACGGTCCGGCTGGGTGACCACAACGGCAACTTCGTACCTCTCGGCCAGCGCCTCCAGTGTGGGTACGGCGAAATGGGGCGTCCCCATGAACACCATTCGGGACATGGAACCTCCTCACTCAGCGGTCAGGATCTCCTGCGTCTGGGCCTTGTCCTCCTGCATCTGCGCGATCAGCGCCTCGATGCTGTCAAACTTCACCTCCGACCTCAGATACTTGACGAACTCCACCTTTAGATCAGCGCCGTAAAGATCTCCATTGAAATCGAACAGATGAGCCTCCAGTGTTCTGGGTACAGACGAATGCTCATGGCCGTCGAAGGTGGGGCGAAATCCGATGTTCATCACCGCTCTGTAACGCTCATCTCCCACCCAGACGTAGCCCGAGTACACTCCATCGGAAGGCAGGAGACGCTCGACTGGCACCTTCAGGTTAGCCGTGGGGAAGCCCAGCCGTTTCCCTCGATGATCGCCACCTACTACATTCCCCACCACGCTGTAGGGACGGCCCAGCAGCCTCCCTGCTTTCCGAACCCTCCCTGACCGCACCAGTTCGCGAATTCGAGAGCTAGTGACGAGTTCCCCTCCGTTGGTCACTGGCTCCACCACCCGCAGCCGGAAGCCCAACCTTCGCCCCAACGAGCGCAGGGCTGGGATATCCCCCTCGCGATCGCGTCCCAGGGCGAATTGAGGTCCCACCCACAGCTCGCGCATGTGCAGCGCGCTGGATGTCTGAGCCAGGAAATCCGAGGCCGATGTCCTCGCCATCCGGCGGGTGAAAGGCAGGACAGCCAGCAGATCAACGCCCAATTCCCCCAAAATGGCCGCTTTCTCCTCCGGCGTGGTCAGATATCGGGGGGCCCTGCGGCCAGTGAGCACCTCGGAGGGATGGGGATGAAAGGTGATGAGCGCGGCCTGGCACCGGAGTTCCCGGGCTCGGGCTATAAGTCGACGGATCAGGGCCTGATGTCCCAGATGCACGCCATCGAAGGCCCCAATGGTGACCACGCTGTTTAAGCTGACGGTCAAATGGGTGAGATCGGAGATGATCTTCATGACGCTCCTGCTACAGGGCCTCAGGGATTCTCGATGAACACCGGCTCCACCTGCTCGGCAAGCTCAAAGCCAAACACCTGCGAATAGAAGTAGAGTTCAGCGTCCAGCGCGCGCTTGATGTTCTCGGCACGGCGGAAGCCGTGCTGCTCTCCCTCAAACGCGAGGTGCGCGACGGGCATCCCCTTTTCGCGCAGTGCCTCGGCCATCAACTCGGCCTGGTTGGGCGGGACGATCCTGTCCTCAAGCCCCTGGAAGAAGATCACTGGGCAGGAGAGGTGCTCGGTGAAGTGGATCGGCGAGCGCTCGCGGTAGAGATCGCGCCGCTCAGGGTAGGGGCCGACCATCCGATCCAGGTAGCGGGATTCGAATTTGTGGGTCTCCTTGGTCAGTGCCTCCAGGTCGCTGACCCCGTAGTAGCTGGCGCCGGCATCGAAGATGTCGCGGAAGGTGAGCGCGCAGAGCGTCGTGTAGCCTCCGGCGCTCCCGCCGCGAATAATCAGCCGATCGCCGTCCACCTCGCCGCGCTCGACCAGGTAGCGTGCGCCATTCACGCAGTCGTCAACGTCAACGACGCCCCACTGGCCGTCCAGACGCTGGCGATACTCCCGGCCGTAGCCGGTGCTGCCGCCGTAGTTCACATCCAGCACAGCGATGCCGCGGCTGGTCCAGTATTGGATCCCCAGGCTGAGCGCAGTCGAGGTGGCCGAGGTCGGGCCGCCGTGGCTGATGACCAAAAGCGGCGGCCGCTCGTCGGATGGGACAGCATAGTCGCGGTTCTTCGGCCCATAGAAGAAGGCGTGCGCCGTCAGCCCGCGCTCGGTTGGGAACTCGATCACCTGCGGGCTTGAGAGGTAGCCAGCGTCAATCTCCGCCTCGCTCGACCGGCGCAGCACCTCAAGCTCCCTCGTGGCGAGGTCGAGCTGGACGACCGACGTCGGTTCGGTTGATGACCCTCCCAGAAACAGGACGCGACCTGGCGCCACTCGGACCTGTGCGATCTGTGAGTAGGGATTCTCGATCGGCTTCAGCTCGCCCGTCTCTGTGTCCAGGCTCGCCAGGTGCCAGATTCCCTGCTGAGTGTAGGAGCATATGATGCGTTCGGCGGATTCAAATCCGTAAGTGGACATCCCGAAGACCCACTGTGGTTTCCCGAACTCGGCCTCCATCTCGGCCAGAGGCTCGACACGCTCATCGCGCCAGCGATAGAGATTCCACCAGCCGGTCCGGTCGGAGACGAAGTGCAGCACCCCATCCGGCGACCACTCCGGTTGGAAGATGGACTCATCCTCACCACCTGCGACTCGCTCGGTTTGACCCAGTGAGCCGTCGTCCTCCAATTCACCGACCCACAGCTCGGTCCCGTCCCAGGGCATGTTGGGGTGGTTCCAAGTGAGCCACGCCAGGCGAGACCCATCGGGGCTGAGGCGCGGGGAGGCGTAGAAGTCGTTTCCAGAGACCAACACCTGGCCGCCGTCGCTGTCCTCGAGGTCGAGGCTCACGATGGCGTTGACCACCTCTCTGCCGGTTGTGTGATCCTCGCGCACGCAGATGATCCGGCCCCGACGGCGGTCCATCACACCATCCGCGTAGCGCAGATCCACCTCGGGTGTAATTGGCTGCGGCTGAGCGTCGGTGTCCTGACGATAGAGACGTTGGTCGGCGAAGTTCGAGAAATAGACGGTGCCGTCTACGACGACGAAGGCGCCGCCGCCATACTCGTGGACCCTCGTTCGAGCGTTGAAGGGGGACGGCGTTACTTCGGTCCTCCGCCCGTCCGGGGTCCGGCGGACCACGACATATCTGCCGCCCTCCGCCGGACGCATCTCGATCCAGTAGACGTCCTCTCCATCGAGAGCGATCTGCCCCAGCCCGATCGTGGCTGAGGCGATCAGATCAGAGGTAATCGGCGATTTCCAGGAGCCGTAGGGTGCTACTTGTGGTTCAGTCATAATGCTCCTCCTGGTCCATTCCAGTAAAGCTTAGCGTAAATCTTTCGGTATTTCCAACAATCGTCGATGAAAAAGCATAGTCCGCCTAACGGTTGGCATAACCCGCCGCGCGGCTGCGGGAAAGCGCCTGCACCCCAGAACCAACTACAATGCGCGTGGACCCAGCGATTTGCGCGCGCGATAGCGCGGTCGAGTTCATGCGGTGTTAGCCACCCTTATTTCAATGAGCAGATACCTTGCTGGTGCTTCTACCGGCAACTTCAGCCAATAGCCGCAATGCAGTATTCACCGATTCCGAATCTGGGAATATCTCGGCTACATCCGGCGACAATATCACCACATTGCTGCCCTGCGCGAATCGCTGGACATATTTCCCACGCACGCCCTGGCTAAAATCATAATCGTCCAACATATCAGGATCACGCTCAATTTCAACTTGTTTCTTCATAGGTCTTCCTTTCGTGTGCGTTAGCCACACGAGCACTGATAATGCGTATGGCATCCTCGCGGTCGGTGTGCACTACAACCAATAGCCGCCGTTGGATGGATTGACCAATAATGATGAACCGTTCCTCGGTTTCTGAGTGTAGTGGGTCGGGGATGGTAGATGAAAGTGGGTCGGTGAAAACGGTGGCTGCTTCTTCAAACGTCACGCCGTGCTTGCGTCGATTAGTTCTGGCTTTGACTGGATCCCATTCTACGATTACTTTCATTCACCGTTCCCAGCGTATCTGAAGTTCCCCGAAGGGAAATTTGGGCGAAGTGCCGAGGGCACAGAGCCTGATATGCTCTGTTATGCGCTGTAAATCCCCGATCATTCATAACAACCTCAATTTCTGTAAACGGGCGCGGATAGCACTCGGCTTTCTCTGAAAAGTATCTGCTAAGTCGCTGATTGTTTTGCCCTGAGCATATTCATTTTTTAGACGAATATCCTCTTCTTCAGTCCATTTTGCATACGCCTTTGGATATTCACGACGTATCTGTTCAACATCATATGCCTTAGACTTACCTTCCTCAAGCATAAATTTAAGGGATTTGTCGAGTCCGTCTTTAAATGCAACCAGATGCTCTTGAAAAACCATAACTCGATTATGCCTGTAAGATTTTCCACCAACTTGTCTTGATTCGCTGATGACCAAATACTTTATCCCGTCGGCAGATTTTTTTGGCTCTTCGTCATAAACTGTGAGTAAAGTTGTGGTACATCTGCTAGCCCTCTATAATCTATGGGGTGACAATCTCCATAGAAGAGGAGCTAGCAGATGCAACAAGATTATATCACGCTTTCGCTTGG
>JAYEMR010000025.1:0-5303 GCA_034718215.1 Chloroflexota bacterium | reverse complement strand
TTCTTCTGATTATTGCGCTGACCACCCGCTTCTGGGACCTTGGCGCTCGGGGCATGAGCCACGATGGAAGCCTGCATGCCCTCTACTCCTGGAAACTCTACAGAGGGGAGGGCTACTCCCACGACCCCATGATGCATGGGCCCTTCCTATACCACATCAACGCCCTCGTTTATTTCCTCTTCGGGGTGAGTGACTACACAGCCCGTATGTCAGTGGCGCTTTTTGGGACCATCCTCGTAGCCACTCCCTACCTCCTCCGCAAGTGGCTGGGACGCGCAGGGGCCATCACGACCTCGCTCATGCTCCTCATCTCCCCGGTCCTGCTCCACTACTCCCGCCACCTGCGCCACGACATCTTCGCCTGCGTGTGGACCATGCTGATGATCATCGCGCTTTTCAAGTTCGTGGACGAGCGAAAGGACAGGTGGCTGTACATGGGAACTGCGGCTCTGACCCTCTCCCTGTGCACCAAAGAGACATCCTACATCTTCGGCTTCATCGGCCTTAGCTTTCTGGTGACAGCCTATATCTGGGAAAGAGTCCGGCCTGCGCAGGCCCGCGCACTTTCCCGACTGGGAGGCCTGGCGGTGGTCATCCTGCTGGGGATCGCGGGTCTGCTGCAGGCGACAGGTAACGTAGGCCCGCTGCCCCACACGATCCTGGTAGCAGGCTTCATCGCTGCGGTTCTTGTCGTGGGGCGGCTGCGGGGCACCGGACGGCCACTGACCGAGGCGCTGAGTGGCATCAGCTCTCGTGCGCTGCTCAACTGCGTCATCATCGCCGCTATCATTTTCAGCCTGCTTTTCACCACCTTTTTCACCAACCCCAAGGGACTCATCACCGCCGTCTTCGGCTCCGTCTCCTACTGGCTGGCCCAGCATGGCGTGCAGCGCGGCGGCCAACCCTGGTACTACTACATTCTGCTCCTGCTGCCACTGTACGAATTTCTGCCCTCCCTCTTCGCCCTCGGTGGTCTAGCATATTATCTAGTCCGCCGTCCGCCGTCCGCGGTCCGCGGTCAATGT
Organism: Chloroflexota bacterium; assembly: GCA_034718215.1. Taxonomy (GTDB): domain Bacteria; phylum Chloroflexota; class Anaerolineae; order JAYEMR01; family JAYEMR01; genus JAYEMR01. Next base: position 4,278 of record JAYEMR010000025.1, on the reverse strand, counting down.
TCTGACTCAGGACTGAGAACTGAAGACTGTGGACTACCTATGCCCCTTTCAGGGGTATTCCTCAGCTTCCTGGCCTATTGGACCATCTTGGCCCTTCTGCTGTACAGTTGGGCCGGGGAGAAGATGCCCTGGTTGACCACGCACCTGGTCCTGCCCCTGGCACTTCTGGCTGGAAGCTTCGTGGGAGGGGTGATCGAAAGAGCTGATTGGAGAGGGATCAAAGAGCGAGGCGGCTGGCTAGTGGCCCTTCTGCTGCTGCCCGCGCTGGTGGCCCTGGTGACGCTGTTCCGCATCCGTCCTTTCCAAGGGATGTCCCTGAGCGACCTCAATCGGACGGGACAGTGGCTGGCGGCACTGGTCATGGCCGGGCTGTTGGTGTACATCCTATCCCTGTACATCCAGCGGCTGGGGCGACGGAGGAGCCTGCAGGTGGTCCTCGTCACCACTTTCGCATTTCTGAGCCTGTTCACTGTGCGCTACGCCTGGCTGGCCTCCTACATCAACTACGACTACGCCAAGGAGTTCATCTTCTACGCTCACGGCACACCCGATATCAAGCGGGTGATGGGCGAGATCGCAGAGCTCTCCCGCCGCACGGTGGGCGACAAGCAGATCAAAGTGGCCTACGACGACGACTCCACCTGGCCCCTGGAGTGGTATCTCAAGGACTATACTAATAGGGCCTACTACGGCAAAGAACCTACTCGCCAGGCGTTGGACGCGCCGGTGGTGATCGTCGGCTCCAAGAACGAGAGCAAGGTACGTCCCTTCCTCGGCAATCGCTATCACCGCTTCGAGAGACGGCTGATCTGGTGGCCCATCGAGGACTACAAGGGTGTGACCCTCAAGCGGCTGTGGGGCATCCTCCGCGATCCAGCTCAGCGGGAGAAATGGTGGAACATCATCCTCTACCGCGAGTATGACCAATCCACCGCCGAATGGGAGCCCAGCCACCGCTTCTACCTCTACGTGCGCAAGGACGTGGCGAATAAGCTGTGGGACTACCACGTGGGCCCTGTGAAGGCTGCTCCCCTGGAGGAGGAGCCCTATGAGGAGGTCCGTCGTCCACTCTCGGCCATCCGCACCTGGGGGACCCAGGGGAGCGGGCCTGGGCAGTTCCAAGACCCGCGGGGTATCGCCATAGGGCCAGAGGGCAGGGTGTACGTGGCCGACGGGGGCAACCATCGGGTGCAGGCCTTCGACGGGGAGGGGAAGTTCCTGCGAGAGTGGGGCGCTCAAGGCGGTGGTCCAGGCCAGTTTCAGGAGCCGTGGGGGCTGGCTGTAGCCCCTGACGGGGAGGTCTACGTGGCCGATACCTGGAACCACCGGGTGCAGGTGTTCGACGCTCAGGGGAACTTCGCGCGGGAGTGGGGCACCTTCGCTCAGACGGCAGAGGTCGGGGGGGCAGAGGGCCAGTTCTGGGGGCCGAGGGACATCGCCATCGACACCCAGGGGGATGTCTACGTCACCGACACTGGAAACAAGCGGGTGCAGAAGTTCTCCCCAGAGGGGGAGTTCCTAGGCCAGTGGGGAGGTGATGGGATCGAGCGGGGGGAGATGGATGAACCGGTGGGGATCGCCATCAGCGGCATGGGCTATATCTACGTGGCCGACACCTGGAACCAGCGGGTGCAGAAGTTCAATTCCCAATTCGCGCCCCTGGCTCAGTGGTCGGTGGAGGCCTGGTTCGGCCAGTCGGTGGTCAACAAACCCTACATCGCCACCGATCCGCAGGGGCGAATCTACATAACCGATCCCGAGGGCTACCAGGTGATAGCCTTCACTGAAGATGGGGAGCTGGTAGCCACTTTTGGCCAGTACGGAAGTGATACTCAGTCCTTCGCCCTGCCCATCGGCATTGACATCGACAGGAAGGGCTGTATCTACGTCGTTGACTCGGGCAACAACCGGGTGATGAAGTTCGGGCCGCTGGGTAAGGGAAAATAGGACGCTTGACCCTCTATTTTTGCCCGCACCTATGGGTACAGGTCCTGTCTGCGCAGGCAGGGAACCATCCCAATTTGTATCTATGTGTTCCTCGTGATACAATGATCCATTGGCTTGAGAGGAGCGAGACATGCAGGCGGAGATCATCTCCATTGGAACGGAGCTGCTGCTGGGTGCCATCGTGGACACCAACGCGCCCTATATATCCCAGCGGCTGGCCGAGATAGGCGTTGACCTGTACCACCGCGCGACAGTGGGGGACAACGAGGAACGCATCGCCCGCTGCGTTGAGCAGGCCCTGGAGAGGGCGGATGTGGTGCTGTGCACCGGCGGACTGGGTCCCACGGTGGACGATGTCACCCGACAGGCGATGGCCCGAGCTACGGGTCGGGAGTTGGAGCTTGATGAGGAGATGCTGGGCTGGATCAAGGAGCGCTTTCGAAGGTGGGGACATCCCATGGGCGAGAACAACCGCCGCCAGGCCTTTAAGCCAGAGGGGGCTATCGCCATTGAGAATCCGGTAGGCACCGCGCCTATTTTCATCGTCCAGGATGGAAGGGGCGATGTCATCGTGCTGCCCGGAGTGCCTCATGAGATGAAATATCTGATGGAGCGTGAGGTGATCCGTTACCTCAAGGACAAGCTAGGCCACGAGGAGGTGATAAAGACCCGTGTGCTGCGCACAGTGGGCATCGGAGAGTCGCGGGTGGACTCGCAGATTGGGGAGCTGATGGAGAGCGCCAATCCCACCGTAGGGCTGGCTGCCCATCCGGGCCAGACCGATGTGCGCATAGTGGCCAAAGCGACCAGCGAGGATGAGGTGGATCGTCTTATCGCGGAGATGGAGAAACGGGTGCGGGAACGATTGGAGGAGGTGATCTACGGCGTGGGTGAGGAGACGGTCGCGGAGGTGGTAGCTCGGATGCTGGCCGAGCGGGAGCTGACCCTTGGCACTGTGGAATGTGGAGTGGGGGGCCTCGTCAGCAGTCGGGTCTTTGAAGTGCCTGATGGCCCCACTGTGTTAGGGAATAGCTTGATCGTCGACGATGTAGGGGAGGCTATCGGCCTTTTGGATCTGCCTCGGCCCCAGTTCGGGAAAGCGGGCGATTTCTCAGCCAAGGCGGCTCGAGCCGCGGCGCGAGAGGGACGCTCTTTTCTAGGCGTGGACCTCTGCCTGGCGGTGTGGGCGCGAGGGCCCATCGCTGACGATCCAAGGGAGCGCCTCCCTATACACATCGCCCTTCACACAGGCCAGGACGCTGTCTCCCAGACCTTCCAGTATGGAGGGCACAGCGAGCGGGCCGAGGGATGGCTTGTGAGCCGAGCGCTGGACATGGTGCGACGGGCGCTTTTGTAGGGGGATCCCTGCAATAGACTCGTCGCCGAGATTAGATTGTTGCTGACTGTGAAAGGACAAAGCCATGCAGTTTGACCCAAATTGTCGTTACACTGAGACGCACGAATGGATCCGCGTCGAGGAAAACGAGGCCCTGGTGGGCATCACCATGCACGCTCAGGAGCAGCTATCCAACGTCGTGTTCGTGGAGCTGTCGGAGGTAGGAGATAAGTTCCAGCAGGGCGATGTCCTCGCTGTGGTGGAGTCGGTGAAGGCCGCCTCAGAGTGCTACGCGCCTGTCTCCGGCGAAGTTATCTCCATAAACGAGGAGCTTCTGGAGGCCCCCGAATGGGTCAATGAGGAGCCCTACGAGCATGGTTGGTTCGTGCGCGTAGCCCTCGACGATCCCGGTGAGGTTGATCAGCTTATGGATGCCCAACAGTACGAGGCCTACTTGGCCCGGCTCTCGGAGGAGTAACGCCTGTGAGCTACGTTCCGCACACTGAGACGGATCGAGAGGCCATGCTGGAGACCATCGGCGTGGAGTCGGTGGAGGAGCTCCTCGCCGACATCCCCCATTCCGTACGTGATCCGGTGCTCGACCTGCCGCCGCCCCTCTCGGAGATGGAGATCCTGGCCGAGCTGCGGGAGATGAGCGAGCAGAACGCTGATCTGGATCACTACGACTGCTTCCTGGGGACTGGGGCTTACAACCATTTCGTGCCCTCGGTGGTGGACGCGGTCCTCAGCCGTAGTGAGTTCTACACCTCCTACACTCCCTATCAGCCGGAGATCAGCCAGGGGACACTGCAGGCCATATTCGAGTACCAGACGATGGTCTGTCAGCTTACGGGGATGGACGTGGCTAACGCCTCCCACTACGATGGGGCCACGGCCCTGGCCGAGGCGGCGCTCATGGCCTTCGAGGTCAGCCGGGGACGAAGACACAAAGTCGTCGTCGCCCCGGATGTCCACCCCGAGTATCGACAGGTGCT
>JAYEMR010000024.1:0-25117 GCA_034718215.1 Chloroflexota bacterium | reverse complement strand
AAAATGGACTAAATGTACTGCTCGATCGCAAACTATGAAAGAAATGATGTAGGAAAATGGATAGGAAAACTTTTCTGAAGCGTGCACAGCAGCATATCTTCTCCACTGGTTTAAATGATAGCGGCTGCCGCCTAGGTCTGGCCAACATGAAGTATGGCCTGGCTAAGATCCACTGGGTCCAGCAAGAGATGGGTTTGGAGCCCAACGCCACCTTCATCTCCGCCCCCGACATGACTATCACCCGCAACACCAACCGCTGGAAGAGCGGCTTCGGCTACGGGGGGAAGGTACGATGGGGCGATGGCCATCTGGAGATGGTAATCTTGGATCTCAAACCTAATACCTGTGGCATGCTGGTCGGGGGGCTGAAATCTATGCCCGATGGCAAGGATCTGATCGTCCGCGCCCATCGGCTTAAGAATGAGGTGACCCACCTGGACGACGTGGAACTCGAGTGGGATCTGGGCAAGAGCAATCACTTTATTGATCTCTTCCAGGTAGAGCCCCTCGTCGGTCAACCCTTCCCGCCTTACGCTTTCGTCCTGCACTTCGCCGGCGGTGAAATGCGGAGCGATGGCCCCTGGGGCGAGGGCATCTACTGGGATTTCAGCCCGACCCTGCGGCGCAAGGCTCGAGTCTTCGAGACACCCTTTGGGCCTCTGCGGGTCCTGACGGGCGAGGAGGCGGTGGAATACTATCAGTCCTATAGGCGTGCTGAGGCTTTTTCGAAGAGGCGACGCCTTCTGGCTGCGGACTGGCTCTTCGGCGAGTATGAACTGATCAACAACGATACCCATCAGGGGCTGATCGGCCTGAACGAGATGGTATTGGGCTCCTACATCGTCGAGGAGGATGTGGACAAAGTGCTTCCTATAGCCCTCCGTCCCGACATGCCGGCTTACCTAGTGCGGGGGAAACCGAACTTTCGCCCAGAGGTCGTCGAGATTCTGGGCTTCGATAAACGGGCCAGGCGCCTGGGTGTCTACGAGCAGCTTACTTCAGCCAACATCGTCCCTCACGGCGGTGGCTACGTCTTCCCCCACATAATGAATGTGCTGGCGGTGCACGAGATCGAGGACGAACGCTACTTCGAGGTGGATCTCCGCAACGGACAGGGGCGGGAGTTCATCACCAGCATCCGTGAGATCCCTTACGAGTACCGTGGGCGGCAGGTCGTCCTGCGCGCGGTAGAGCTAGGGATGGTGAAGCTGGTGGCCCGTTTGACCCCGGTGTACATCCTGAAAGTCTGAGAGGAGTACATCATATTCGAAAGAAATCTGACCCGCGAGGAATCAGAGCTTATCCAGCAGATAGAGGCCTTTGTCCGAGAGAAGCATCGTCATGAGGGGGGACATGATTACTCCCATATCCTGGCTGTCACTGACTATGCCATTCAGATCGCTCGGGCTATCCCTGAGGAGGTGAACCCTTTCGTCCTCATCTGCGGCGCCCTGTTCCACGACATCGGGTGGATCGGTACGGTCACTGGTGTAATGCACGGCCTGCGCGGCGCCACGGTGACAGAGGAATATTTCGCCTCCGCTGGAGTCAGTGACGATCTCCGTAGACGGATAAAGCGCGTGGTCGTCCGCCACACTGCTTCCTCTCACTTGCCCCCAGAGACGGTGGAGGAGAAGATCGTGTGGGACGCCGACGGCCTGGAGGCCCTAGGGCTCATAGGCATGCTGCGAGGAATCATCGGGGGCAGGGGTTCTATCGAGGACATCCTGACGGCTCGCATCAGATATGGAACCAAGTACTTTGATCATCTATGTTTCGAGGAGACTCGGCGCATCGGGGAGAAGCTCCAAGAACAGACGGAGATGGTGGTCCAACGGTTCCAGGAAGCTCTGGAGGCCAGGAAGGAGCAGATCGAGGAACTGGAGCTGCCCTACGTGGAAAGGCAGCCTGCACCCTTATCACAATCATAGGCCAAAGTTTGAGGCCGGTGTTCCAGATCTTCAACACGATTCCTCGCTGGTAAGAAGGGAAGATGACCGATGAGAGACGTTGAATCGCGCATTGAGGTCCTGCGCCGCCAGATACGTTACCATAACCATCGTTACTACGTATTGGACGACCCAGTGATCAGCGACGCGGAGTACGATGTCTTAATGCGAGAGCTGCGCGAGCTTGAGGAAGCACACCCTAAGTTGGTGACGCCTGACTCGCCCACGCAGCGGGTGGGTGCAGAGCCGCTGGATGAGTTCCAGCGGGTGCGCCACGTCCGCCCCATGCTCAGCCTGCAGGATGCCTTCGATGAGGAGGAGCTGCGCGATTGGTTGATCCGTACCTCCAAGCTCCTGCCTCAAGGGATGGACGCCGAAGACCTGGAGTTCGTTGTGGAGCCCAAGATCGATGGGTTGACGGTGGTGCTCACCTACGAGGATGGACGATTGGTGCTGGGGGCCACACGGGGCAACGGAGTGGAGGGGGAGGATGTGACACAAAACCTGCGTACCATACGGTCCCTTCCCCTTCGCATCCCCGTCTCGACTAACGGCCCGCCGCCAACGCGCCTGGTGGTGCGCGGCGAGGTCTACATGCCTATCGGTGCATTTCGGGAGTTCAACCGCCGTCAGGAAGAGTTGGGAGAAAAGACCTTCGCCAATCCACGAAACGTCGCTGCGGGCTCCGTCCGCCAGCTCGACCCTCGCATCACCGCCTCCCGTCCCCTGGACCTTTTCACCTACGCTGTGGTAAATGTAGATGGAAGGACCATTCGCACTCAGTGGGAGGCGCTGGAATACCTGAGTGGGCTGGGCTTTCCCACCAACCCTGGCAACAGACTCTTAGACGATTTGAACGCGGTGGTCGAGTACTATAACGAGTGGGTAGAGCGACGCGAGGCTTTGGACTACGAGATCGATGGGGTGGTGGTCAAAATCAATGACCTCGACTTGCAGAAGACGCTGGGCAGCGTAGGGAACGCGCCCCGGGGCGCGGTGGCTTACAAGTTCCCAGGGCGAGAGGCGGTCACTAAATTGCTAGATATACAGGTGAATGTTGGACGGACAGGAACCATCACTCCTTATGCTCTGCTGGAGCCGGTGAAGCTCAGCGGAGCCACCATCCGGCAGGCTACCTTGCATAACGAAGATTACATTCGAGAGAGGGATATCCGCAAGGGTGACACCGTCCTCATCCGTCGAGCGGGAGAAGTGATCCCTCAGGTGATCAGGCCTCTGGTAGAGCTGCGCACCGGGGATGAGAGGCCCTGGCACATGCCCGAAGTGTGCCCCTCCTGCGGCGAACCCATCATCCGTCCTGAGGGAGAGGTAGCCTACTACTGCGTTAACACCGCCTGTCCGGCCCAATTGGGGCGCCGCATCGAGCACTTCGCATCACGTGGGGGCATGGAGATCGAAGGATTGGGGGGGAGGATCGCCCAGCGGCTGGTGAGCGAGGGTCTTTTGCGCGACGTGGCCGACATCTACTACCTGCGGGAGGAGGACTTGCTGCCGCTGGAGGGTTTCGCCGATAAGAAGGTGGGGAACCTGATGGAGGCTATTGAGGCCAGCAAGAAGCGGCCCTTGTCCCGGCTCATCACCGCCCTAGGTATCCATTACGTGGGCAGTGTGGTGGCCCGGCTACTGGCCGAGCGCTACCGCAGCCTGGAGGCACTGATGGAGGCTCCTCAGGAAGAAATGGAGGCAATCGAGGGCATCGGTCCGCGCATAGCTAAGAGCATCAGGGAGTGGTCTAACCGACCCCGCAACCGGAAGGTAGTGGAGAAGCTCCGTCGGGCGGGGGTTCGGTCTATCGCCCACAGGCGGATGCCCGAGGAGGTAGCAGAGACCAAAGGGCCACAGCCCTTAGAGGGGTTGACCTTCGTGATCACTGGTACGCTCTCCATCCCTCGCAGGGAGATGACAGCCCTGATTGAGGGGCACGGAGGCCGAGTGACAGGCTCCGTCTCCAGCCGCACCGACTACCTGCTGGCGGGGGCCAATCCCGGGGACCGAAAGTACACACACGCTCAGGAGCTCGGCAAGCCTATAATCAGCGAGGAGGAGCTGAGGGAGATGATAGGATAGGAGCTAACACCCGTGCTGAGCAGCTTCTCGGCCATGTCACTCCTTCCATCCCACCTGTCTTCTAGCCGCCTCAAGCACATTTTTCATGAGCATGGCGGTGGTCACCGCGCCCGTCCCGCCGGGCACAGGGGTTATGGCACCGGCCACCTCTTGGGCAGCCTCGAAGTCCACATCGCCCATCCATTTATCGCCCACTCGAGTGAAACCGAAATCTATGACCACTGCGCCCGGCTTGATCATCTCAGCCTTAATCAGGTGGGTTACACCTGTGCAAGAGCAGAGGATATCGGCCCTGCGAGTCATCTCGGACAGGGGACTGGTGTGGAGATCACAGATGGTCACTGTAGCCCAATTTTGCACGAGTAAAAAGGCCATAGGCTTACCTATCAGGTTGTTCGCTCCCACTATCACTGCCTGCTGACCATCAATCTGGATATGGTAGCGTTTCAGGATCTCCAACCCACCGAGCGGGGCGGCAGGTACGAAATAGGGAGGTGCATTCTCGGACCGATCAATAAAGGGGGCCTGAGCCAGCCGTCCAGCGTTCAGGGGGTGAGCACCATCCACATCTTTATCGGGAGAGAGAGCAGCCTTCACCGCTCCCTCGTCCATGCCCTTGGGCAGGGGCTCCTGAATGATGATGCCATGTACACCCTTATCAGCACTCAGCTCCCCCACCAGCTTTACCATATCCTCCTGGCTGGCCGTCTCCCGCAGGACATGCAGCTCAACGCCCATCCCTTTGCCTTCGAATGACCTTTTGATCCTCCTTGCGTAGCTGACCGAAGCCGGATCCTCCCCCGCCTCCACCACGGCGATAGTGGGAGGGAAGCCACGCTTTTCCTTAAATTCAGCCACCTCGACAGCGATCTCCTCGCGGATAGTTTTCGCCAAAGCCTTTCCATCCAAAATCGTGGCTGTCATGGCCTCCCTTTATTTCGTCCCCGTCCACCAAACGTGGCCATGGCAATGGCCGATGGGTTGACCCCAGGCGGCATAGGGGACCTCCTGAGGCGGGAATTCGCAGAGGATCTCCGTTGGGATACCCTCAATGGTTCCTGCCCAAGAAAGCCCCTCCGTGGTCTCCTCAAAATGGTCGCCAATGAAGTCCAATCCCAGAGGCGTTATGAGCCATAGGAATCGGCCGTAAAAGCTGTGATCCCTCTTGGATACCACGCCGTGGACCTCGCAGGTCAAAGATGTGGACCTCTCCGCCTCATCGAACTCGACGGCGTATTTGCCGCTCTCTTCCCCGGATGTAACCCTCTTGAGTTTCTCGATCCCCTTGGACTCGAAATCGGCTTTGTGCTCCATAATCCAGGAGAATTGCGCCTCGTCCCAGAATGTTTTGCCGCGATAGTGTACGACCGTTTCTCCTGCCTCCACCTTTGTGCTTATGATCCTTCTCACCGGCGCAATCGCCTCCGTGGGGAGGGGGGAGGGCGATGGGCTTGGGGTAGGCAGGGCCTTTGCTGGTGTGGTCGTTGGGATTGAAGGGGTTTGGGTCGACGTGAGTGCTGGGACTGGCGTTTCCTCCACCACCTTGGCGGTGGATGTGGGGGGAGGCGTGGAGGTTGGAGGAACAGGGGTGTAGGTAGGAGTAGGCACAGATACAGGGGTCGGCGCGCAGGCTGCGGTCAGGATCAACGTTGCCAGCAAGAAAGCAAACAAATGACGAAAGATTTTCTGATTTCTCATTTTAACCACCTTTCACAGATAAGAGATAACCGCGTGACTACCGTGACCATTATACATTTATTGCAAGCCTTTGTCCAATGCTTGGTTCTCGCGTCTCCCAGGGCTGTATCAACTGCGCAAGGATGGAGGGATCTGAGGGTCAGCGCCAGAAGAAGCTGCGCGAGGCACTGGGCGGGCTGATTGGCGTACCATCAGCCCGCTTCACAATGATGTCCCACTGGAAAGACGTTTCAACCCTCTCCCGGCCCGGAGGCCCGCCTGGGCCAGAGTGCAGCTTGGAGGGCATATGCCAACTGGGAATCTTGGTCTGCCAAGTCCCGATCTCTTCCGCTTTATGAGACAGCCGCACCACATACCATTCATCCTCGCCCAGGATGCCAACCGAGGCCCACCACAGAAGGATGTGAGCCTCAGGGCCCTGGAACTCCTCCCCCTCCATCGGCCCCAGGAGAACGGGAGCGGGATAGGGAAGCGGAGTCGCGGTGGGCAGAGGAGTTGAGGTGGGCGTAGGAGTGGGCGGCCCCAGCTCAATTTTGAGCGCCCGCCCTATTTGCAGGGATTGAGGGCTGACACCCTCGTTCAGGGTGTAGATGTCGTTGAGGGTAACACCGTACTCCTCCGCGATCCCTAACAGCGTCTCCCCCTTTTGCACGGTATGGGTGATCACCCTGGATTCGGGGATAGGCATGCACTCCTCTGCCCCTCCCAGGCCAGGGGCAGGGATCAGCAGCTTCTGCCCAATCTGCAGGCGCCGAGGATTAAGATCCGGGTTGGCCCGCCTCAGCGCCTCCACATCGAACCCGTACTGGAGGGCGACCCCGCTGAGTGTCTCCCCTTTGCTGACCACATGGACTTGAGTCGGGATGGAGGTGGCGGTCGGTGTTGGCGAGGGGGTGGGTGTGGATGTGGGAGAGGGAGCGGAGGTGGGAGGGGGTTGAGTTGCCGTCGGCGTCGCGGGCGGCTCAGCGGTGGAGGTAGGCGTGGGGATTGATGTTAGGGTGCGTGTAGATGTAGCCGTCGGCGTGGGAGCGAGGGTGGGAGAGTATGTCACAGTGTCTGTCGGGATAGTAAGAGTCACAGTCGCCGTTGAGATAGGATAAGGAGAGGAGTTCCCCTGCCAGGGACGCCACCACCAGCCCAAAGCCACGACGCCGAGCACCAGGGCGAACAGCAGGGTGTCAGGCAGCAAGGCCCCTACTCGGAAGCGCAAGTTTTCCCTGCGTAGATCTGCCCCGCACATCAGACACTTGCTGGCCGTCACACCCACTCGTGCCCCACACCCTGGACATCTGCGACCCTCGGATCGGCCGAAGGAGTGGGGCCACCGAATGCGCGGCCATCGGAGGCGAAAAGCCTGTCCGAGCAGACGGGGGAGAAACCACCTTCTCTTTAGAGAGGCTCCGCACATATAGCAGGTCCGCGCCCGTCGCGCGACAATGGCCCCACAGACCGGGCAGCGGCGCGGCTCATTCGCTCGCAGCATATCCTCTCCCTACGCCGAGTTTCCCTCCAGGCCCAGTTCCTCAGCGATGGACTGCATAGCCTCCAACACGATGGCTATGTGCTCATCCAGGGGTACTCCCAGCTCCGCCGCCCCCTCCTCGATGTGCTCACGGTTCACGCCAGAGGCGAAGCTCTTGCTGCCCCATTTCTTCTCCACAGAGCTGACCTTCACATCGTGGATGCTCTTGGTGGGCCGTACCAGCGCCACGGCCACGATGAGGCCGGTTAGCTCATCCACGGCGAAGAGGGCCTGTTCCATCTTGCTCTCGCGGGGGATGTTCAGATACTGGGCGTGCGCCTTCACCGCTCGGATGATCTCCTGCGGCCAGCCTCGTTCCTCCAGGATGCGCGCGCCGACGAGGGGGTGCTCCTCAGGTGTGGGATGCTGTTCGTAGTCAAAGTCGTGAATCAGTCCTGTGATGCCCCACAGTTCCTCGTCCTCGCCGAACTTTCGAGCGTAAGCCCGCATAGCCGCTTCCACAGCCAGCGAGTGCTTGCGCAGATTCTCTCTCTTGGTGAACTCACACAGCAGATTCCAGGTTTCCTCTCGGGTGATCATTTCCTCTCCTTTTCCCACTACCTCATAACTGAGATTCCGTTTCACCAGCCAGCTTTTGCATATGTAGCAAGACGGCTTGGACGTAACGGGGGTAGAGCTCGAGCGTTTTCCGAATGCTGGTGAAGACTATGGCATCATCGAGCTCGTCGTATTCATGCACCAGCCGGTTGCGCAGGCCTGTTGAGGGGGCGATTTTCTCGGCAAAAGCTCTGTCGAACACCCTCAGTTTCTCGGCTACATCCATGAATGATTGATAATAATCGGCTGACGCTGGGAACCCCGACCCCACCAGCAAGTGACTGTTCGTATCTACTGCGGCCTCAATGGTCGTTTGCAGCAACCTCTCGGCCGCCTTGCGATGGTAAACCTGCTCCAAGTATTCGCCGAAAGAAAGCTTGGCGATGGGTCTGAGCAGTTTCAGGTTCTCGTTGATGGTGGCAAGCTTGCTTTGGACGACTTCAGCCTCGACGGGGGTCATGATAACAACCTCTCCAGTGATCGCTCGATGTAGATAGGGTAGAACCGATAGAAGTCATAACGGGCATCCTGATACAACTTCCAGGCATAGACGTGAAAGCAGTCGAAAAAACCTGCTTCAGCCTCGTAGAGCACCCTGGCCGAACGGGCTGCCTCGTACTTGAGCAAGGGTGAGGCGCGGCGCAGGTCAACCAGGTCCACGTTGCCCATGTCCAGGGCACGGCTGAGCCGGTAAGCCAACTCGAGGAACTGCTCCGGCGGGATGATCCCCTGCCGTCGGAGCACGCCCACGTCGTAATCGCTGTCCTGGCGAGCACAGCCCTTGGCCCGCGAGCCGAACAGGATCACAAGTTTCAGGTCATGTTTCTGGCATATCTCTCGCAGTGCAGCCTCATCCATCCCCAGTTCCTCCAATACAGCTTACGTACAGTATATCCTCATGATCGTTGAAGCAGAACATCAGCCGATCAAAGATGCTGAAACGTCCGAGCAAATTGAACCCAATTCCTAGCTCACTGGAGAAGCCGATAGTGGCAGTGAAGTGCTCATCGCCGAGACGAAAGCCTACGTGATGGAGATACACCGTGATGATCCCTCCGTTGCCAACAGTGATCTGCTTCCGCTCCCCTCTTGTCATCTCGATGCCAGGATGATGAGCTACGAAGGGCAAAAACACGGAATAGAACGCCCCCGAGTCGGCGTAAGCATGAGTAGCCATCCGTGCCCCGTTATAGAAAATCCGTATTGGCACTATGGGCGACAGATGCCCACGCAAGGGTCTGTAGGGGAAGCAATACTGGTCATACAAGAAGCAGTTCCTCCTTCTCGGTGGGAATGTAGACGATGTAAGGCACTACATCGGATCGCCAAAGTTTGGCGGATTCTATCGCTTCTCCCCCGTCCTCTCCTATTCCCACTATTTTCTCGTCCCATATGGCGAGGTACTTACCGGCGTATTTCCCCTCGAATTCTGCCTCCTGCTCGTTAACCCAGGTGTGCCAACGTAACAGTTCCTCATGGGTCGGGGCCAATTTTCCCGTTTCGGTGTCATACTCATATTTTCCTTCTCTGATCTGTATTGCCATCTCACTCACCTCTCTAAGATGATGTCGTAGGCTAGGGCGATGCAGTTGCTGGCGGAGACCTTTTCATCCAAATCGTCAACGAAGTCATCCTTCCCCTTGACTTTCCTCTGTTCACGACACCACCTCTCCGATGACCATGGCATGATCCTCGACAGTGGCGCTGCGCAGCAGCACTGCATCCTTGATGGTCACACCGTCGCCGATCCGGCAGTCGCGTTCGATGTAGACTCGGGGGCCGATGACGCAGCCAGAGCCTATGACAGTACCACCCTCGATGCGCAAGGGGGTGATGAGGTGAGTGCCGGGGCCGACGGTGAAGGGGGCAAGCTGAGGCCGGTCATGGCCTCTGACTAGATAATGACGGTTGATAGTCAGCAGGTCCTCCGGGCCGGTGAGGGTCAGTCGGCCCTCGGTGAATAGGCCACGCACCTCGCGATGGTCATCTATGAGCATCTGGATCGCGTCCTGCAGTTCGTACTCGCCGCGCTCGGAGAGGGATACTAGAGGAAGGTAATCCAGTATTCGGGGGGTGAATATGTAGAGAGGGAGGGAGGCTATGTTGGAAGGGGCCTCATCCGGATGGGGCTTCTCCACTATGCGCACGACCCGCTCACCTTCTAAAGCGACGATACCCAGCTTCGATATCTCAGAGCGATCCACACGACGCAGGCTGATGAGGCCCTCCATGGGCCCGTCGACCCTCCAAGCGCGAATGAGATCGCCCACGTGCGCGGGGGCCACAAGGTTGTCGCAGGAGGAAAGGACAAAGTCCTCATGGATGAAGGGCGCTGCACAGGACAAGGCATCCGCCATACCCAGCCGCTCCTCTTGGATGGCGAAGCGGATATTCACATCCAGTTGGCACTCCTCCTCGAAGTAGCGGCGGATCTCCTCGTTATCGCGGCTGACCACCAAAATAAAATCGTGCACTCCACCCTCCTGGATCCCCTCCAACACCCGTTCCACAATGGGCCTTCCCAGGATGGGCAGCATAGCTTTGGATCGCTTGGTGGTAATAGGATGCAACCGAGATCCCTTCCCCGCTGCCAGGATCACACCCTGCATCTCTCCTCACCCTCCTTAAGCGCCGAAAGAGGTCTTGCTTGAGCCGTTTACCTTGGAAGCTATTATAGCATATCCGACCTTGCTGGCAAAGGTGGGCATGGATCAATGAGGCGTCGAATCAACAAGGGTTCAGCCTCCCTCGACCTCATACACTCGTCACTTGTTGCCTCTCCCGCCTTACCCCAGGCTGTCCAGCCGGACCTGAAGCTTGGACTTACGGGCCTCGTTCTGGGCCAACTTCTCCCGCTCCCGGTCTACCACATGAGCCGGCGCCTTGGCCACGAACTCCTCGTTGTCCAGAAGCTGCTCAGAGCGGGAGATGAGTTCAGTCATCTCATCCAGTTCTCGTGCTAGCCGCTTCCGCTCGGCCTCTAGATCCACCATTCCCGCCAAAGGCAGGTAGCATTCCACGCCGCCGACCACGAGCGTTACCGCCTGTCGTGGCTTTTCGGCCAAGGTTGGGAAAATTGCCAGCTGCTCTCGATCCAGCCGGGCCAAGTTCACCAGCACCTCTCGTTGATCAAGCAGTAGGTCGGTCCGCTCTCCCCCGGCGATGGTGGCGGCGATGCGTTTCCCCGGATCCACACGGTATTCGGCGCGGGCGTTGCGGATATCCCGAACCAGCGCCATTATCACCTCCATCTCCACCTCGGCTTTCTCATCGCGCTCCTCCGGCTCCGGCCATCTCGCCAGCATGATGCTGTCAATGGTCTTACCCTTCGCCCTTCGCCCTTCGCCATTTGTCAGCTTCTGCCAGATCTCCTCCGTCACAAAGGGCATGAAAGGATGAAGCAGCCGCAGAGTGCGCTCCAGCACGTAGATCAGCACCCGACGAGCCACTTCCCTGGCCTCCTCGTCCTCCCCGTAGAGCCGGATTTTGCTGATCTCAATGTACCAGTCGCAGAACTCGCCCCACAGGAAATCTTGTATCTGCCGCCCAGCCTCGCCGAATTGGTAGTTTTCCATCAGGCGGTTGACGCTGGCGATAAGCCTATTGTGGCGGGAGAGAATCCAGCGGTCAGGAAGCGTCAAAGCGTCCTGGTGTCCCAGCGTCTCAGCCTCATCCGTCATGGCGGTGGGGCGCTGAGGCGCTAAGGAGCTGAACACGAACCGCGCTGCGTTCCATATCTTATTGGCGAAATTTCGGGACGCCTCGACCTTCTGCAGGCTCAATCGGGTGTCGTTGCCCGGTGTGCTGTTGGTCAGCAGAGTGAAGCGCAGAGCGTCGGACCCATACTCCTCGACGACCTCCATCGGGTCAATCACATTGCCCCAGGAGCGGCTCATCTTCCGACCCTCCTCATCAAGCACCATGCCATGTAGGTACACGTGGTGGAAAGGGACCTCCCCGGTGCACTCCAATCCCATCATAATCATTCGGGCCACCCAAAAGAAGATTATGTCGTAGCCGGTCTCCATCACCGTGGTCGGATAGAAGTAATGAAGGTCCTCCGTGTCCTCGGGCCAGCCCAGGGTGGAGAAGGGCCACAGCGCCGAGGAGAACCAGGTGTCCAGAATATCTGGATCCTGGTGGATGTTCGGGCTGCCACAGGCTTCGCACTCCGTGGGATCCTCCCTGGACACAGTCAACGCACCGCAGTCTTCGCAGTACCAGACTGGAATGCGGTGTCCCCAATATAACTGACGGGAGATGCACCAATCGTGAATACCTTCCATCCAGTTGAGGTAGACCTTGGTGAAGCGCTCGGGGATGAACTGGACTTGCCCCTCGCGGACGGCCTTGATAGCTCGCTCGGCCAGAGGTTTTACCTTGACGAACCACTGGGGCGAGACCCGAGGCTCGATCACGGTGTCGCAGCGCTGGCAATGGCCCACCGAATGGGTATAGTCCTCGGTCTTGACCAACAATCCCTCTCGCTCAAGATCGACCACGATGTTCTCCCTGCACTCATAGCGATCCTCTCCTTGGTAGAACCCCGCCTTTTCGTTCATGGTGGCCGTGTCTGTCAAGACGTCGATCACTTCCAGTTCATGTCGCTGGCCGATCTCATAGTCATCAGGGTCGTGAGCAGGGGTGATCTTCACTGCTCCGGTGCCAAAGGAGGGGTCCACAGCCTTGTCAGTGATGACAGGGATATGTCGCCCGACAGAGGGCAGGACCGCTGTACGGCCCACCAGCTCCTCGTATCGCTCATCGGAGGGGTTGACCGCCACGGCCGTGTCACCCAGGAGGGTCTCCGGGCGGGTAGTAGCCACCTCGATCCACTCCGTGGCTCCCCGCCCCCACTGGCCCGATCTCCACTCCTCCTCCGGTCCATCCCAGTCATCGTTGATCAGCAGGTACCGAATATACCAAAGATGGGTTTCCTCCTCCCAATGTATCACCTCCAGATCGGAGATGGCCGAGGTACAGTGGGGACACCAGTTGACCAGATATTCACCCTGATAGATCAACCCTTCTTCATAGAGTCGGACGAAGGTCTCCCGCACCGCTTGCGACAGCCCCTCATCCATGGTGAAGCGCTCCCGCTGCCAATCGCAGGATCCACCCAGGCGGCGTATCTGCTGATTGATGGTGTTGCCATAGTGTTCCTTCCAGGCCCAGCCCAGCTTGAGAAACCACTCCCGCCCCAGGTCCCATCGGGTCAAGGGATGATCGTCCTCGGGCAGGGGATAGCCGATCTCGGTCAGCAGGTCATCGCAGGTGCGTTGGTCCAGCGCCTTCTCGATCACGTTGTGAGTGCCGATGGAGGCGTGATCGTTGCCCGGCAGCCACAGTGTAGGTTCTCCCCTCATACGATGGTAGCGGATCATCACGTCTTGGATGCCCATCACCATAGCGTGGCCGATGTGCAGCTCGCCGGTGACGTTAGAGGGCGGCATGGAGATGACGAAGGGCTTGTCCTGAGGGTCGGCCAACCCCAGTTCGAATTGAGTTTCAGGTCGGAAATAACCTTTGGATTCCCACCACTCATAAAGGCGTTGTTCGGTGCTCGTTGGATCGTAAGTTTTGGACATGGTTTTCTCAGCCATATCTCCTCCTCAGTACCGAATGCCTCCCTGCGGCTGTCTTGGGGTGGCATGGAAAAACCCTCTCATCTCAAGGACGAGAGGGGTCTCCTCGCGCGGTACCACCTTGATTGGCGGGTAGCTGATCAGGCCACCGCCCACTCGCTAGCTGTAACGGGCATACCCGAGTTGACCTACTGCTACAGATTATCGGCTACTTGCCATCGGCCAACCGACTCCCAGGCGACCTTCGGTGGCAGCGCTTGCGGGGGCTTTCAGCCTGCGTCCTCCCTTCTCTACCAAGCGCCCTCCACCTACCCCTCCTGTTCCAAGTCTTTCCTGCCTGCGGCAGACAGGCCTGCCTGCAGCAGACAGGATCCAGCAAAGGTAGAGCATCATTGCCTCCTCAATGTGAAACCATTATAATTCATTTCCCAGTCTCTGTCAAATGGAACGAAGTTTGGAACTACAGAGGCCTGTTAAACGTCTAGTGTGAGTCATGCTAGTATTTGAAAGGAGATATTACCGATGAGCGAAATGGAAATAGCGGTGCACCCATGGGGTGTCCCGGTCCTTTCAAAGCCCGAGGAGATGGTCCCTCAGTTGAAGGCGGAGGGTGTGACGGCCATTGAGGATGGCTATCACTTCTTTATCACTTATCCTGAATCGACGGTGGAGAGAAACGCTCAACTTCTCCGCCAAGCTGGGATACGAATATGGTCGGTACACGCCCCCTTTGGAGAGGACTACAATTTATCTCATCCTGATGAGGCGACCCGACGCCGGGCGGTGGAATACCACAAATACGTCCTGGAGAGGGTAGCCCTAGCGGGCGCCTCCGTGGTCGTCATCCACCCCGGCTCTCATGCTAAGGATGAGGAGGTTCCCCGAAGGATCCCCCTGCTCCTGGACAGCCTTGAGGAGCTCATTCCTGTCGCGGAGCGGGTGGAGATACGCCTAGCGCTGGAGAATATGCTTCCCCATCATCCAGGCTCTGATTTCCGGGAGCTACGTCGGGTGGTGGAGGAGATGGGATCGGAGTGGCTGGGGGTGTGCTTTGACACTGGCCATGCGCATGTGGCCGGGGGGGTCAAGGAGGGGATGGAGGTGCTGAGCGATCTCATCATCAACTTCCATCTTGCCGACAATGACTCCATCCGCGATTTGCACCTTCAGCCGCCCTACGGCACAATCTCCTGGGATGACTTCCTCGAAGTCTTCCGGAGCATGACTTTCTCAAGCCCCATCGTCGTCGAGGCCAGGCCCTGGCAAGGCGATGGATATGACCAACTGCGCAGGGAAGTGGCCGCCCTTTTGGAGGGGAAGCTGCTGAAGGTGGATGTCAATGGAACCGAGGGCAAAGTGCTATG
This sequence comes from Chloroflexota bacterium, assembly GCA_034718215.1. Lineage (GTDB taxonomy): Bacteria > Chloroflexota > Anaerolineae > JAYEMR01 > JAYEMR01 > JAYEMR01. The sequence goes on along the minus strand of JAYEMR010000024.1, from coordinate 10,353 downwards.
CCTCCGGTGTGGACATCTGCGTTTTGGCACAGTGGAGGACAACTGGTGCGCATGTTGAGGATGCGCCCTAAATACCAGCGGTAGCTACAGATCTCAGTTGTTCTGATCGAAACAGAATAAATGTCGCCGGGTGACCCAATGGGAGTGGTGACTTTCCAACTACCCTGGTTCATGGTATAATTATAGCTCGGATGTTCTAAGTTCAGTGAGGAGGATTAAGCTTTTGGGTGTGATTGACACATTGTCCGCGGGGTTCAACGTGATCACTAAAAGGCTGTGGTTGAGCGTTCCGCCAGTGCTGTTGGATCTGTACCTGTGGCAGGGGCCGCGGCTGTCCATCCTGCCGATGACACGACAACTGGCCTCCTTTCTGCGAAACCTGCCGAAGGTGAGCTTGACAGGCGTTCCCCCATCGGCCCTGGCACAAATGGTGGAGGAGATAGGGTGGGGACTAAACCTCTTTTCACTTCTCCACAATGAGCTTATGGGAATGCCCAGCCTGATAGCCTGGGCCGCGTCAGAGTTCGGGGGTGGAGGGGGGAGAAACGTGATTGAGATACGGAGCTGGGAAGGTCTGTTGGGTATATCCGCAACCCTGCTTCTGCTAGGTGTTCTCATCAGCAGCATCTATCTGGCCCTCATGGCCCTGGCGGTCCGACGGAAAAGCCTGTCTCTGAGGGAAGTCTGGCAGCGGACCTGGCGTTGCTGGGCCTGGGTGACAGTCTGGGAAATCCTTCTGCTGGGTCTGGGGCTGTTCATCAACCTAGCCATCTCGGCAGCCATCTTGCCCGTGGCTCTAATCAGCCAGGCGGTGGCGCGAGGTCTATTAAACTTGCTCGGGCTCGTCAGCGTAGGCCTCGCTCTGTGGCTGGCCCTCAATACCTTCTTCACGGTGCAGGCACTGGCCCTGCAGGATGTGAGCTTGGCCGGAGCTGTATGGCGCAGTTTCAATGTAGTGCGCCGGAACTTCTGGGGCATGCTGGGATTGATCCTTCTCTCATTCATTATCCAGTTGGGATTTGGGCAGATATGGCGGATGTTGGACACCGTATCCTGGCAGACGCTGTTGAGCATCCTGGGGAACGCCTACATCGGCAGTGGAGTGACAGCAGCCATGATGGTCTTCTACCTAGACCGCTATCGGAGATGGCGAGAGGAGATGGCTGAGGCTGACAGAAGCGCGAGTGAGACGAGGAGGTAAAGATATGGCAGAGGTTGAAAGGTACGAAGCTAGCGACATCCAAGTTCTGGAAGACTTGGAGGCGGTTCGTCGACGTCCAGGGATGTACATCGGATCTACCGACGTGCGGGGCCTGCACCATCTAGTGAGGGAGGTGGTGGATAACTCGATTGACGAGGCCCTGGCCGGTGCCTGTGACCGGATCGAGGTGACCATCCACCCTGATGGTTCGGTGACCGTGGAGGATAATGGGCGGGGCATTCCCGTTGAGACCCCAGAGACGACGGATCGTTCAGCTCTGGAGGTGGTGCACACGGTGTTGCACGCCGGCGCCAAATTTGGCGGTGGAGGCTACAAGGTGGCCTCAGGCCTTCACGGCGTGGGAGTGTCCGCTGTGAATGCCCTCTCTGAATGGTTGGAGGTGGAGGTCAAGCGTGAAGGCAAGCGCTATCGGCAGCGGTATGAGCAGGGCGTGCCGGTCACATCAGTGGAGGAGGTAGGCGAGGCCCCGGAAGGGGAGACGGGCACCAAGACCACTTTCCTGCCAGATACGACGATCATGCGGACTCTGAACTACCGATTCGATACCCTGACTCAGCGCTTTCGAGAGATGGCCTTCCTCACGCGGGGGCTCACCATCCACTTCCGCGATGAGCGGGATGATCGGGAGATGGCCTTCTACTTCGAGGGGGGAATCCGATCCTTTGTCCGCTACCTCAACAAGAACCGTGATGTGTTTCATCCCCCGCTGTACGTCGAGAAAGAGGTGGACAGCACCATAGTCGAAGTGGCTATCCAATACACCGATAGCTACACCACGAGCGTGTACTCCTTCGCCAACAACGTGAACACGGTGGATGGAGGCACCCATCTTACGGGCTTCCGCTCGGCGCTGACGCGCATCGTGAATGACTACGCTCGCAGCAAACGCGGCCTGCTCAAAGACAGCGAGCCCAACTTATCCGGCCAGGACGCCCGCGAGGGCTTGACAGCCGTACTCAGTGTGAAGCTGCTGGACCCTCAGTTCGAGAGCCAGACCAAGGCCAAGCTGGGCAACGCTGAGGTGCGGGGCCAAGTGGAATCAGTGGTGCGGGAGGCCATGTCCACTTTCTTGGAGGAGAACCCCAGCTATGCCAAGGCCATTGTGCACAAGTCCCTCACTTCCCTCCGAGCTCGGATGGCCGCCCGTCGGGCGCGGGATCTGGTGATCCGCCGTTCAGCGCTGGAGTCCACCACCCTGCCAGGGAAGCTGGCCGATTGCTCGGAGCGTGATCCCTCCAAGACGGAAATTTACATCGTAGAGGGCGATTCGGCCGGGGGCTGTTTTTCCGGAGATACAAAAATAGCTCTTGCTGATGGTCGTCGCTTGAGTTTCAAAGAAATTATAGAAGAGCAAAAGCAAGGGATCGAGCACTTCTGTTACACGATCAGGCGAGACGGCAAGATCGGCCTGGAGAAAATCACCCACCCGCGGCTTACCAAGAAAAACGTAGAAGTTGTAAAAGTCATTTTAGACAATGAGGAGGAGATCATTTGTACCCCTGATCATCGGTTTATGCTGAGAGATGGAAGCTACAAGCAAGCGAAAGATCTCACACCTTCTGATTCCTTAATGCCCTTGCGCACTAAGCTCTCGGACATGAGCCAGCCAGGTATAACCATACAAGACTATGAGATGGTCTGGGATCCAAAATCCGAGTCCTGGCTTTTCACCCATGTCCTGGCGGATTGGTACAATCTGTGGAAAGGGCTTTATAGTAAGGACACGGGAACTCATTGCCACCACGTTGATTTCAGCAAACACAACAATAATCCTACGAATATAATCCGCCTGGATGCAGACGAGCACCTAGCACTTCACCGCGAGCATGTTGAAAAGACGTTACATACGCCAGAGACCAAAGAAAAGTGCCGTCAGATTAGGCAATCAGAAGCATTTCAAGCCATGATGAGTGAGAGGATGCAGCAGCCGGAGACACGGGAAATTCTTTCTGCTCAGGCACGAGAACAATGGGAGGATGAGGAATACAAGCAGTACATGGCAGAGAAGTGGTTGGAATTCTACAACAATAACGAAGAATATCGCGAGGAAGTTTTGGAACGACTGGATCAAGCCCAGCAAGAGTACTGGGGGCAAGAGGAGAACAGAAAGGCTCAGGCGGAGAGAGTAAAGAAATACTTTGAAGAAAATCCCCAAGCCCGAGAAGAGCTCTCAAGGCTCGCGAAAGAACAATGGGAAGACGAAGCACTTTTAGCATGGCGTGCGGAGAAAACCCGTGAGCAGTGGCAGGATCCAGAGTATCGTCGTCAGCACAGTGCGCGGGTAAGGCAGTGGTGGCAAGAGCACCCTGAACATGGTGAAAAGCTGGCAGCAGCTGCCCGGCGAACCTGGGAAGATCCTGAAAAGCGAGATAATATCCTGAGGGCTCTCAGTGAATGGGGAGACTCGACCTCGTCGGAGGAAAAGGGTCGCCTCATCCGTGAGGGACATAGACTCAAGGCTCTCCGACTTTTGAATGAAGTCCTGGGAGCAGCGGATGTACGCAAAGCCTATGAGCGAGCGCGGCAGGAAAAAGCTCCGACTGCTCTTCGTTATGACCGCCTTCTGCGAGAGCACTTTAAGGGGGATGAGCAGCGGATGCACGAAGCAGCGGCGAACTTGAATTGCAAGGTCGTGGCCATCCAGCGGCTTGCAGAGCGCAGGGATGTCTACGATATCACTGTGGATCATTCTCATAACTTTGCTCTCGCCGCTGGGATGTTCGTCCACAACAGCGCCAAACAGGGGCGCGACCGCAACTTCCAAGCTATCCTGCCTCTTCGAGGGAAGATACTCAACACTGAACGCTACCGCTTGAGCCGCATCCTCAAGAACAAGGAGATCCGGGCGATCATCTCTGCCCTGGGAGCAGGGGTCGGTGACGACTTTGATTTTAGCAGGCTGCGATATCATCGCTGCGTGATCATGACGGACGCCGATATAGACGGAGCCCACATCCGCGCCCTGCTGCTCACTTTCTTCTTCCGCTACATGCGGCAGCTCATCGAAAGGGGGCACCTCTACATCGCCCAGCCGCCTCTTTATCGCATCACCAGCAGGCGCAACGTGTACTACGCTTACACCGAGGCGGAGCGAGAAAGCATTTTGAAGCGCATTGATGGGAGCAGCGCCACTCTCCAGCGCTACAAGGGATTGGGTGAGATGAACCCCGATCAGCTCTGGGAGACGACCATGAATCCCGAGAACCGCATACTGCTGCAGGTGACCATAGAGGATGCAGCAGAAGCCGATCGAACCTTCGACATGCTCATGGGAAAGTCTGTCCCTCCTAGGCGACGTTTCATCCAGACCCACGCTAAGGAAGTGATAAACCTGGATGTATAGGAGATAGCGGTCAGCCATCAGCTCCCCAGACTCGCTAGCTCACCTCCGGGCTGGCCGCTGTGGAGCGACAGACGAGCGGCTCAAGGCAGTATTCAGGTTAAGATAATGTCAAGGGGAGTGGACAGTGAGGGTGGCCCTGGTACACGATTGGCTCAACCAGCGCGGCGGCGCGGAGAATGTGCTGGAGGTTCTGGTGGAGATGTTCCCCCAGGCCCCCATCTACACCTCCATGTACTGGCCTCAGGCTATGCCCCCCTTCTATCGCCAGTGGGACATCCGGACCTCTTGGCTGGATCGGCTGCCGCTCATCAAGGCTCACCATCAGCCATTTCTCCCCTTTTATCCCTTGGCCTTCCAGGGGTTCGACTTATCGGACTATGACCTTGTGCTCTCCAACAAGAGCGGCTTCTGCCACGGGGTCCGGACCTCACCCTCAGCAGTGCATATCTGCTACTGCCTGACTCCCACCCGCTACCTTTGGAATTTTGAGAACTACATCGCTAGAGAGGGGCTGGGGTATATCGCCCGGCTGTTGGTCCCTCCGCTCCTGGGGCCGCTGCGGAGTTGGGACCTGGCCGCCGTACAGCGGGTCACGGCCTTCGCCGCTATCTCCCACGAGGTTCAAGAGCGAATCTCCACCTTCTACCATCGCGATTCAACTGTCATCCATCCGCCGGTGGACACGGGCCGTTTTCAGATCGCTGATGAGCAGGAGGACTATTTTCTGATCGTATCCCGCCTTGTCCCTTACAAGCGTATCGGCCTAGCGGTGGAGGCCTGCACAAAGCTTGGTTTGCCCTTGGTGGTCCTCGGAGAGGGGAGGGATAGAGATAGGTTGGAGGCCCTGGCGGGGCCGACGGTGCGCTTCCTAGGGTGGGCGTCAGATGTGGAGCGGGCTCGGTACATGTCCCGCTGTAGGGCCTTCCTGTTTCCCGGCCGGGAGGATTTTGGGATCGCTCCGGTGGAGGCTCAGGCCGCTGGAAGGCCGGTCATCGCCTATGCCGCTGGCGGCGCGCTGGACACGATCATCGAGGGGGAGACTGGGACCTTCTTCCATCAACCCACGAGGGAGGCACTCGCCGAGGCCCTGCTCCAGTTCGATGAGGAGGACTACGACCCGAAGACCATCCGTCGGAACGCTGAGCGGTTCGACACCGCTGTTTTCAAGCGCAAGCTAAAGGAGTTCATCTCCTGTAGGATCGCCTGCCCGCACCTGATCGGGTACAGGTGATCAGTTCCTGAGGAGTATAGGAGGTAGGACTATGCACATTGCATATCCAGACAGAGAGAACTTTGGCTGAGTGCTGAAAGAGGCAGAGAGTAGCTCCCTCAACTTCATCGTGGTCGTCACCGCAGCGCTCAATTCAGCCAACGGCGGTGAACTTAAGGCGTATCTTGACGAATGCGTGCGGGGACTGAGGAAGGGAGGCTTGCTTTTCGTGCAAGGGCGCCCTGAGTATCTGCCGGAGTTGGGCGTTTATCTTGACCAGCATCTAAACTTCAAATATTGGATTGCGATTGAGTCCACAATACAGCATAGAGTTAATGGCTTGCCGTCGGTACATGCTGCTGTACTTCTGTTCACTAAAGGCAATGAGCGTTTCAATGTGAAGCGAGTGCGCTTTCCCCACCAGTACTGTGATTTTTGTGGAAGGACACTCAAAGATTGGGGTGGCAAGGCGCATTTGATGCATCCGGATGGCTATGTCATCTCCGATGTGTGGAAAGACTTGCCACAGTTGGATAACTACACGCAAATTTCTGAACCTGTTCTCGACACTATTCTGCGGATGTTGGATTTTGAACCCCGTGGGGAAAGGGAAGCCGACCTACTTCGGCAAGCAGGTATGCAGGCGTCCGATAGTGAAATCAGGGGCATCGTTGGTCCCAAGGAGGGCATCGGTTCCAGTGAAAGCATTGCCGAGTCAGCCATTCAATATAGATTACCTGGTTTCGCCGGTCCAGAGGAAGCAGGGGCGACCGGCCGGTTGCCTCTACTCAAGATGGACAGTACTGTTGTCAACGAGGTGGGGGACAAAATGTTCAACGTCGTTCATCACGGTGATGCGGTGGAGATACTCCAACAGTATCCCGACAATTCCATAGATCTCGTTTTCGCCGACCCGCCGTATAATCTCGACAAGGCGTATCATGTCTATGATGATGAGCGAGCGGATGAAGAATACGTCAAATGGTGCAACTCCTGGCTGAGGGAGTACGTGCGGGTGTTGAAATCGACTGGCTCGTTGTATGTCCTGAATCTACCCCGCTGGACGATGTACCACGCCGCGTTTCTCAACCGACACCTCCATTTTCAAAACTGGATTGTGTGGGATGCAATGGCCGAACCACGGGGCAAGTTGATGCCAGCCCACTATGGTTTATTGTTCTACACTAAACACCCTAAAGACTTTACTTTTAATTACGATGAAGTAGGGGAGTTGGATGCCCATTACTATTGCCTGCGCCGCTCATGCATCCGCAAGCGAAAAGCGGCGGGGGTCGATGACAAATCTGGAAGTGATCCTCGACTCGTTCTCAACGTGGGGCAAAGCGCTGAAGGCGGCCAAGCTGGAGGTACAGTCATGATTGAAGCCCGCAAAATCTCATTTCAGGAAGCATGGGATCCCACTTTCCGCAGTTATATGTCGATGAGATAGCAATTTTGGACATAAGGGCCAAGGAGTTTGAGGATCTTGTGATGGATAGGTTCCAGATTCAGTACTTGCCGCTCCGTACCGGTCGAAGTAGAGATCAACAGCACATCGATGCCCTCAAACATTTGCCTGCACCTGATCACCTGTCCTGTCTGCGCAGGCAGGACCCGCGCAGGTGCGGGCAGGCACAGGTGAAAGATCCGCCGTATTGTCGGGCGTTGGGTGGGTTGTCCCTTTTGATCCGGGATATGCTCATCGTGCGCCGCCAACTGTGTGCGGAGTTTGCGTTCAGCCAAAGCATACACCAACAAGCTCAGTCCCATGACCATCAACAGCGCCATAATGCGAGCAGGTTTCTTCAAGAAGAGACTATCGGCAAAGAAAAGCGGATCTTTGAGGAAGCGGAAGCTTCGTTCCACCGATTCTCCTTGGCTTTTGTAATCCTCCAGCAGCTTGTCGGCCGACAATGCCTCTGCCCGCAGTTCGTTAGTCGCCAGCATGAAATATATCTCAATAAAAAGGGTTAGCCAGCGATGGGCACCGGCCGATGAGTGCGTATGGATTCGTAGGCGGCCTCGATAGTGGCCACGCCCATCCGACCATCCCAGCCCGTCACCAGCGGCGGACGCCCGGCTAGCACCGACTCGGTGAAGTCCTTCAGCAGATAGTAGTCCATGTCCTCGCTGTAGCTCAGCCAGCGGGTGGTATCCGTCGTGCAGGAGATCGCCTGTCCAGTGAGGTCTCCCTCGATCGCTCCTTCCGTTCCCAGGATGCGCAGCCTCATGTCCCCCCAACGGGTCCAGTTAGGGGGACGGTTCCAACTGGGATCAATAGTGCCGATCAGCCCATCCTCGAAAGTGACGATGAGCATTCCCACATCCTCTACCTCCAACTCCGGCCGAGCCAGAGTACCGGCCTCGGCGTACACCTCCACAGGCTCGCGTCCGGAGAACCAGCGGCACAGGTCCAAAGCGTGGACGACGCGATCGCGGATGCAGCCCCCACCTGAGCGCTCGGGATCCACAGACCAGCCGGAGAGCGTGCTTCGCAGGTGGTTGGTAGCGCTCAAGGCCAGGATCTGACCGATCTCGCCCGCCTCCACCCGGCGCTTCATATCCCGTATCACTGGTGCGAAGCGATAGGGATAGGCCGTGCCCAGGAAGACGCCCTCCTTTTCGCAGATATGGATCATCTCCTCAGCTTGATCGGTGGTGATGGCAAGCGGCTTCTCACACAGCACGTGCTTGCCCGCTTGGGCCGCATCCAGCGTCATGCGGTGATGATCAGCATTAGGTGAGCAGATCATCACGGCCTCGATCTCCTCCTGGGCCAGTAGATCGCGATAGTCCTTGTACACGGCCACGCTGCCCCCAAATTCCCGCGCCAACGCCTCGGCCCGGCCTCGCCGGTCTGGGTCGGCATCGGCCAGGGCCACGAACTCCGCCATTGAAAGTCGGAACACGGCTTGAGTGTAGGAGTATTGGTGTCCGTGGGAGTAGTCGATGGCCGCCATTCGCAGAGAGGACATCGCTCACCTCGTTTCGTGGGATTGAGCGCTGTTCACAGCTCGAAAGAGAAGCTCCAAGGCCGCTCGTGCTCGCTCCCGATGCTTCTCCATTGCCGAGGCGTCGTCCACATGGCGCAGATAGTCCCTCAACATCCGGAGCAGAGCTGGCTCATAGATGGCGCTGTGGAGGGTGCTTCCCGCCGCCGTGATCACCCGCAGGGTGCGGTTTCGGTTGGAATCATACTCCAGGACCCCCTCAGTGCCCACCACCTCGATCCGCTCGAACTGATAGTCACGCGGATAGGCGGCGCTCAGCTCCAGGTAGAAGATGCCTCCTCCCTCGAAGCGCCCGGTGGCAAAAAGCGTGTCAGGCCGACGCCGCTTTAGGGCCTGTTCCCAAGCCATGATGCGTGTCACCGGGCCGCCCAGCACCTGGAGCGCGGCCAGTGGGTCCAGCCCATAGGTGAGGGCGATGGAATCCCACAGGGGGCTCTGTATGGGCAGGAGTCGGATGAGACGGATGGTTATGAGCTTTCCGATAGCTCCCTCGGCGCTTTTCTGCAGGATGAGTTGGTAGCGGGGATCGTAGAGAGAAGGGAGAGTGAGGAGCATGTCTCCTTGATTGAGCAATGCTTGGCTTCGATCTAGTGTGCGGGCCAGGGGGGCATCGCTGATGACTGCACATCCATGCTGCTGCCAGGCAGGGATCAGCCGCTTGGAGGCTAGCCCGCCCCGGATATCCACGATGGCCCCTGAGAAGCGGCGGATGCTGGAGGAGATGCTCACCCGGCGGCGACCTACCAACTGTACGTAGGCCCGCATCCGGGCCTCGAGGTCCGGCCCGCCACAGATGACGACTGATCTATCCACCTCTTTGCTCCTTGCTTTAGCATGGTTCATACTCGTCCAGCCCAGTCTCCCGCCTGTCGGCGGACAGGCGCCTTTGCCCTCTTCAATCACCTGGTCGACAGCCCTGGTACAGGCAAGACCCGTTCACGGGGCGCTGCTTCGTAGCCCGAACACTTTATGTTCGGGCGGGCGGCGCGAAAAGTTGAAAGAGCTAGATCTCTTTGCCCGGGATGGAAGGGTGCTCGGTACGAGCGGCGCATCGCCGAACTGAGGAGATTGGGCTTTCACGGGACATCCTGCCCCCTGAACTGCATCTCGTAGAGATCGTGGTACAGGCCACCCCGGGCCAGAAGCTCCTCATGAGTGCCCACTTCCACGATCTGTCCCTCATCCATCACGTAGATCCGATCCGCCCGGCGCACGGTGGAGAGGCGATGGGCGATGACGAAAGATGTCCGCCCCTTGAAGAGCTCCTCCAAGGCGTCCTGAATGATCAGCTCAGTGTAAGGGTCCACGCTGGAGGTGGCCTCATCCAGGATAAGGATCCTGGGGTCGGCGATGAGCGCCCGGGCCAGGCATATGAGCTGCCGCTCGCCGATGGAGAGCTTCTCCCCCCGTTCCCGCACCTCGGTGTCGTACCCCTCCGGCAGATGCACGATGAACTCATGCGCGCCCACTGCCCTGGCCGCAGCCTCCACCTCCTTGTCCGTGGCCTCCAGTCTCCCGTAGCGGATGTTCTCCCGAATGGTGTCAGAGAATAGGAACCCCTCCTGTA
>JAYEMR010000023.1:0-5327 GCA_034718215.1 Chloroflexota bacterium | reverse complement strand
ACTCCCACGCCGATGGGCACTTCGCCCTCATCGAGCGGGAGGTTGACTTACCGGAGGTCACAGGCTGGGAGGAGGACCCCTCGCCCACCAAGCACCAGCGGGCCTTCGTGGACATCTCCGATGGAGGGGCTGGTCTGGCGTTGCTCAACCGCGGCCTGCCGGAGTACGAGGCCCGACGGGAGGAGGAGGGCACAGTCACCCTCTGCCTGACCCTTCTACGCTGCGTGGGACGGCTCTCCGGCGGACAGCTGCTCACCCGCCGCCGGCGGGCGGGCATGCCCCTGACCACACCGGGAGCTCAGTGCCCCGGCTCCCACACCTTCGAGTACGCCATCTTACCCCATGAGGGCAACTGGCAGTCGGTCTTCCAGAGGGCCTACAACTACAACATGCCGGTTCACGCCACGCGCGCTGACATCGGCGAAGGGATGAAGGTCAGCGAGCTGCAATTGATCCAAGAGGACATGGAGCTGATCCGGCGACATGAGCTGCCCTGGGACCGCTCGGGCACCCTTCCCGACCGGAAAAGCCTGGTGTCTGCCAAGCCGCGGGTCCTTGTCCTCAGCGCGCTCAAGCGCAGCGAAGATAGGAAGGGGCTCATCGTGCGGGGCTACAATATCACAGATGGGCCGCTGGAAGCGACGCTGCGATTCGGTTTTCCGGTGCAGGCTGTCTATCGTACGAACCTGAATGAGCAAACGCAGGGGGAACTGGAGTTGGGTTCTGAGGGCACTGTGACTCTGCCCGTCGGCGGGCATGAGGTGGTTACGATAGAGGTAATCCCCCAGCGGAAACGCTGAGAGGAGTAAACCAAAACGCTACTGCGTCCAAGGCTGCACCCGGCGACCATTGGGTGGCCAATGACTTGGCTCCTTGGGCAGAAAGCTACACGAGAGCGAATCAAAAAAGACCCCTGGCAAGTATACTCGCCAGGGGTCTTTGCCGTCCTCTTCCACTTAGGCTTCCCAGCTGGTTGTTTCCGGACCAGTTGTCTCTGGACCTAAATTGACGACGTCGACTGCCTGTGGGCCTTTAGGAGTATTCTCCACAGAGAAGCGCACACGTGCGCCTTCGCGGAGGTTACGGAAACCCTCGCCCACTATGTTGGAGTAGTGCACAAACACATCCTCCTCGGCCTCATCCGGCTTGATGAAGCCATAGCCTTTCTGCCGGCTGAACCATTTGACGGTGCCGGTCATTTCTGTCTCTTCCATGGTTCTTAAATTGCCTCCTTGCTCTTAAAAGGACGAATGTTTATGTCGAAGTCCACCGACGATTGGCCGGGGACGAGCGACCTCTCTCACACAAAAACCGCCAGGATATGTCCTTCTTCCTGGCGGTCCTCACAACGAGCTGTTGAAACCTGCAGAAACGGACATCCTGAAACTGTTTACTATTATACCACAAGTTCTGTCAGATGTCAAACTGAAAACTGTTGCCCAAATGGAGGGGATCCGCGATAATATAAGCGCAACGCCATATGCAAACTTGCTGAGACAATCGTTGACGAAGGAAGTGTAGACATGGAGCATATCACAGTATACCGCGAGGAGGGTCGCTTTGCCGGCTGGCCCGCTAACTACGGTATCTGGTCCTGGGGTGATGAGATCGTCTTCGGCTTCACTCTAGGCTACCTCAAGGCGAGCGGCGGGTTTCACGCGCGCGACAAGGACCGACCCTTCGTCACAATGCAGGCCCGCAGCCTGAATGGGGGTCAGAGCTGGCAGGTGCATGAGATGCCCTGCCGCACCCCCGGCGGCAGAGGGTTGTCCGCAGATGAGCATGTGCGCCCCGACTTACGCATCGGGCAGGTGTTGCCTGTCCATCGGCCCGTGGACTCTCCAGGCGGCATCAATTTCACCCGCCCTGACTTCGCCCTCCTGTGCGCTCGTTCAGGATTGAGCGCTGGCGCTCGGTCCTGGTTCTATATCTCCTACGACCGCTGCAGGACGTGGCGGGGCCCTTTCAGCCTCCCCATGTTCGGGCAGAAGGGTATAGCCGCCCGTACGGACTACCTCGTGTCCGATGCCCATACCTGCACGCTTTTCCTTACCGTGACCAAGCCTGACGGCGAGGAGGGCCGCGTCTTCTGCACCCGGACGACCGATGGAGGGAGGACTTTCGATTTCGTCTCCTGGATCACTCCCGAGCCTGGGGGTTTCGCCATTATGCCCGCCAGCGTCCGCCTATCTGAGTCGCGCATCCTGGCTGCCATTCGTTGTCGTGATAGGGGGCGAAACTGGATTGACCTGTACGCCTCTGACGACAATGGCGCGACTTGGGACTATGCGAGCACACCGATCGCCAACACCGGCAGGGGAGGCAATCCGCCGGCGATGATCAAACTCCACGACGGGCGCCTGTGTTTGGTCTACGGCTACCGTGATGCACCCTACGGCATGCGCGCCAGGCTCAGCTCCGACGAGGGCGCATCGTGGAGTGAGGAGATCGTGCTGTGTGACGGCGGTGGAAATCATGACCTCGGCTATCCCCGCGCCGTACAGCGGGAGGATGGCAGGGTGGTCACGGTCTACTACTGGAACGACTATCCCGATGGCGAGCGGTACATCGCGGCAACTCTGTGGAGGCCGTAAGGCAGCGAAGGTCTCCGAGGTCCCCGAAAGCACCTTCAACGGCGAGAGCGCTCCCTCTAGCTGCATTCGGAGATATCAATCTGCCTCAATCCCTCGTCGCATTCTCACGCAACCGCACATCCAGCGCCGTGTGACGCTCGGCGATCTTATCGTTGTGCACGGCGATGGCTATGGCCCGTCTAGTGCCCACGATGACGACTAGCTCCCTGGCCCGCGTGACAGCGGTGTACAGCAGGTTGCGCTGTAGCATGATGTAGTGGGTCATCATGAGGGGCACCACCACCGCTGGGTATTCGCTGCCCTGCGATTTGTGGATACTGATCGCATAGGCGTGCATCAGCTCGTCCAGCTCGCTGAAGTCGTAGGCCACCGGGCGCTCGTCAATTTGCACGGTAAGCAGTTGGTTGAGGGGGTCAATCCCCACCACCCGGCCTATGTCACCGTTGAACACATCCTTGTCATAGTTGTTGCGAATCTGCATCACCTTGTCGCCCAGGCGGAAGACCTGTCCCCCGAAGCTGCGCTCCGGTTTCCCCGGATGCGGAGGATTGAGCGCCTCCTGCAGCCGGGTGTTGAGGTTGGTCACCCCAACCGGGCCACGGTACATGGGCGACAGGACTTGGATGTCCTCCACCGGATCGTATCCGCCTGTGGCCGGCGGGCCGAACTTGCGTGGAATGCGATTCTGCACGATGTCAATGAGCAGCTCCGCCGCCTCCTCCGGCTCATCCTTCACGAAGAGGAAAAAATCTCTCGCGCCTTGAGCGAAGATAGGCATCTGCCCTCGGTTGATGCGGTGCGCATTGCGCACGATCCAGCTCCCCTCCTCCTGACGGAATATCTCCTCCAGCTGCACCACCGCTGCCACGCCCGATTCGATGATGTCCCGCAGGACGTTGCCCGCTCCCACCGAGGGTAGCTGATCCACATCCCCCACCAGCAGCAGGTGGGAGGTCGGCGGGATGGCCTTCAACAGATTGTTCGCCAGCAGCAGATCCAGCATGGAGGTCTCATCCACTATCACCATCTCCGCCTCCAGGGGATGGGCCTCATTCCTCTGGAAGGTATGACCGGCCGTAGGTGAGAACTCCAGCAGGCGGTGGATGGTTTTAGCTGGACGGCCCGTCGCCTCCGAGAGGCGCTTGGCGGCACGGCCTGTGGGAGCGGCCAGGGCATAGGAGCGGCCGTATCCCTCCAGCAGGCGGATGATAGTCTGTACCACGGTGGTCTTTCCCGTGCCCGGCCCTCCAGTGAGTACCGTCACCTTGTGGGTCAGAGCCGTTCTCACCACCCTTCGCTGCCCCTCGTTGAGTTGAAGGGTAGACGTGCTCTCAATTCGAGCCCACAGCCGGTCCCAGTCGGCGGCTTGGAACTCCGTCAGGCTGCCGCGCGTGCTAAGGAGCATACGGCGTAGCTGGTTGGCCACACCTATCTCGCTGTAATAGAAGGGCGGCAGGTAGATCGCTTGTTCCTCCTGCGCAATCTCTCCCGCGTTACGCTCCTCCAGCAAGGGATAGGTGATATCCGAGTCGTCGGGCCGGGTCAGATTCTCTCGATGAAGCTCCCCTCGGGCCGTCAGAGCCTCGATCCCCTCCGCTACCATCTCCGCTGGGACGTCGAGGATCTCGACGCTTTCGGCGATAAGCTTACCGTGGGGGGCGTAGACGTGCCCCTCGTCGGCCAGCTGGCTCAGCACGTAGGAGATGCCGGCCTGCACCCGCTGTGGCGCGTCGGTATCCATCCCTAGTTTGCGGGCGATCTTGTCCGCGGTGAGGAAGCCGATGCCATAGATGTCGTGTGCCAGGCGGTAGGGATTCTCCCTCACGATGGTGAGCGCCTCATCCCCGTAGGTCCTGTAGATCTTCACCGCCAGAGTTGCGCTCACCTCGTGGGACTGGAGGAAAAGCATCAACTCCTTGATCTCCTGCTGCTCCTCCCAGGCGCGGATGATCATGCTGCTTCTCTTTGGCCCCACACCCGGCACCTCTTGAAGTCTCTCCGGCTCCCGCTCGATCACCTCCAACGTCTCCAGCCCAAAGTGATCCACGATGCGTCGAGCGGTGACCGGCCCCACTCCTTTGATCAGCCCCGAGCCCAGGTAACGTCGGATGCCCTCCAGCGTGGCCGGCAGAGTCGTCTTGTAGTCCAGCGCTTTGAACTGTCGTCCGTATTGAGGGTGGGTGGTCCAGAAGCCATTCAGCCGCAGGGACTCCCCGACATTTACGCTGGCCAGCTCCCCCACCGCGGTCACCAGCTCCCGGCGTCCCGGAACCGCAAGCCGGATCACCGAGTAGCCGTTCTCCTCATTGACATAGGTGATGCGTTCCACAGAGCCCTTCAGGGTCTCCTGCATCTTAGTCGGCCTCCGAAAGTGATTCGACGGTATAGGTGTAGGTCGCCGTCTCCATCGTGACCGGCGTCAGGCCGCTGACCGTCAGCACCGCTTTCTCCATCTCCTGGCCCAACCCCTTGACGACGATCTCGCCCTTTTGCTCCTCATCAAGCTGCACCCGCCGCACACAGGGCGGATCAGTCAGCTCGATGAGCTGCACCGCGAAGCGCTGATCCAGGCGGTTGTCGGTGCGAGCGAAACCAATCGCCTCCCAGCCGGAACCCTCTTCCACATCGTACTGATATCCCAGCTCCGGGATGGCGATGTCGTCTACGCAGAGGCCGGGATGGTTGACCGCGTCGTCGGTGATGTACTCGAAGCGCAGCAGGATATCCTGCCCA
>JAYEMR010000022.1:0-25185 GCA_034718215.1 Chloroflexota bacterium | reverse complement strand
GCGCGCGGAGGACAAGGACTTTAGGTTTTATCACGCCAATCTCCTCCTATCCACCCCCGCCGGTTTTCTCCCGGCACAATCATCTTCGAGAATGATAGGCTTTGGCATACCTGCTATCCTCTCGTCAGATTGAATCCCGCTTTGAACCAATGACGCCTCTCCCGTTCCAGACGGTTGCCGAAGAGATGAGATAGATCAACGGGCTTGCCTCCCACGAACATCCTCGGCCCTCCGGCCTCTTCCAGACTAGCCCGCACCGGGAAGACGATGAATGGCCTCTGCCGGCCCATGTAATCGTTGCGCATCGCCAGCAGGTTTCGTATCACCTTCGCCGTCTCGGTGGTGTCCTGAGCCTCCTCCAGCACTGCATCGAGTCCCTGTACACGCAGCGATTGCGGCAGCACCTCTTTGCGCTTCACCCGGCGCAGAAACTCGACCAATCCCATTGTCTCCTGGCACCGAAACTCGTCTTTGTCCTGTTCGATCAGATTGTAGCTCATCGTTTTTGCGCTTTCGTAATCCAGCCCTAAAGCCGTCGGGCTGAGAGAGCAAAGCACTTCGGGCTGACGACCCTACAGCCCCGCAGGGGCTTCGCTCTTTCCCTGGCCACCTGTGCCGCCTGTGCCTACCTGTACCTGATCAGGCACAGGTGCCCCGTGCCGGGACAGGCTGGCACCGGTGCAGGCGGGTACAGGCACCTGTCCGCCGACAGGCGGGGGACAGGCAGCGCGGGGACTTCAGCCCCGCGCCCCTCGGCCTCTGCTGTGCTGCATCCTCTTCAGGTAGTCAGCGATTTCTTGATACCCCTCGTTGCGCTTGATCTTGGCCAGCTCCTCCAGGGTGAAGATGATGCCCCGGCGGGCGAAGGGGGCTGCCGCAGCCAGGAGATCCCTCTCCTCGCGCACGTAGATCATGTAGTGCGCGCCGTCAATGGCCAATTCCGGGTCGGTGGGGTTGATGCTCTTCCACCGCGCGGTCGGTGAGACCACTCGCAGCCTGCCGTGCTCGGAGCGGAGCAAGTCTCGGTCGGTGAAGTCCTCCACGTCGGCGCCGCGGCCGCGCAGCAGCTTGTTCAACGCATCGTAGGTGATGGAGTCACGGTCGGCCAGAAACAGCAGGTAGAGCGCGGTCAGTGTGTCGGTCTGGCTGACCAGGGTCTGGAAACGCTCTTCGATGAGCTGCTCGGCGACGATGGCGCTGGTGCGTTGGACCGCCTCTTTCACTTCCACCATCTCTTCCTCCATCACGTTGGGATAATGTTTGGAGTAGAGCTCCAGGCACTTGGCCTGGGCCACCACGCCCATGTCTGGCTCGCTGAGGTAGCGCCCGTCGTGGCGGCGATAGTACTCCACGATCTCCGCCGCCCGGTCGTGAATATCCTGCTCCAAGCGGTACCAACTGATCCGTTCCCCCTCGCCCTCGCGGGGACGGGCCACGATGATGGTGTCGTAGGAGATGTTCTGCTTGTCGTAGATGTGGGTGCTGGAGGACATCTCAGAGTGGATGGGCCAGGCGGCGGTGACGTAGAATTCAGCGTCCAGCAGCGATTTCAGCACCGCGCTCCAGGCTTCGTCCTGCTTGTGGTGATAGGTGAAGGCCATCAGCCCATCCCGCTTGAGCACGCGGTGGCACTCGCGGAAGATGTCTGTCAGCATGCGCAGGAAATCGGCCTCTTCCTTACCTTGAGCGCTGTTCTTGACCACCTCCTCGGCCTTGGGCGTCAGTTCAGCGCGGAAGTGAGGGTAGCGGTCCTTGAGCGCCAGCCGCAGCCAGACGTAGAAGAAATCGGAGAGTTCCGAGTACATGACGTTGTCGTAGTAGGGCGGATCGGTGAGTACCAGGTCCACGCAGTTATCGGGCAGGGGCAGGAAATCCGAGGAGCGGCAGAGGAGTAGGGCGTTGCCTTTAGCTCTTAATTGTTCAAACGTGGAAACCAGTTTGCCCCCTAGTGCACGCAATCCAGAACGCTGCCGGAGTTGATGACCTTCTAAGTACTTCTCAAAAGGCTTCTGTGCAAATTGCACACCTTCCCTAAGCATATCAAAACGGTTAGTGAAGTTTCCTCGACCATAGGCAGTTCCCCAAAGGTTGTTCTCACAAGGCGTGCTTTTCGGATAAAAGGCATGTCGGCCAAAGATGACTTCGACTGCGTTTGTCCAAAAATTATATCTGCATAACATGCAATTCGTCTCAAGCGCCTCCGACAGAGCTATAAGTAGAAGCTCTTTGACATCCCAATCCTCAATCTCCATTATCGCCTGCAGCAACCTCCCCAAACACAGCAACTGCCGGGCGTTGAACATGTCACGGAAGTTGTGGTAGCCCCAGTTGGGCAGACGTGGCATGGTCTCTTTTCCATCTGGAATCTCCTGATCCGGCAGGGGCAGCGTATCACCAATTTCGGCCAATTCTCGCTCTGCTGCGCGGTAGAGCGCCCGGTCGTCCTCATCGGCGGCCTTGTAGCCTTTCAAGTCGCAGTGGGGGCAGTAGTACTCCACGCCGTAGAGCCGCTCCTGCGGCTTGCCCAACTGAGCGATGGCATCCACCACCTTGTACTTCTGCCGACAGTCGGGCCGGGGGCAGGTGTAGTACTGGCCGCTGGCGTTGCCCTCGGTGGCCTTGAAAATGTGTCCGCAGTGGGGACAGCGATGCTCTTCGCGGTAGTCCTTGGCCTCAAACATCCCGCCGCAAAGTGGGCAGAGCAGGTGGTAGAAGCCGCTTTCGTCGAACTCCCAGCCACATTTGGGGCAGTGGAGCTCCTCCTCGGTGGGGGCAAAATCGGTCCCGCACTTGGGACAGAGCACATGGGGATGGTGCTCCACCCGCACCGAGCGCGAGGAGGCCACACGGTAGTCCTTGAACAGCGGCACCGACTGGCCACAGTTGGTACAAGCCAGCTCCTTGACCCAGAAGTAGTACATGGTGTCGGCCTCACGCCCGCAGACAGGGCAGGTGGTCTTGTAGTACTTGAGGATCTCCGGGGCGACGGTTTCTTTCAAATGCTCGAAGGCAGCATCCAGCTCGTCCAGATCCACCGGCTCGATCTCTTTCTTGACCACGAACCAGGCCACAGGGTTGAGATCGCAGCCGATGACGTTCGCCCCCAAGCGCAGTGCCTCCACGACGCTGGTGCCACCGCCCATCATGGGGTCCAGCACCACTTTGCCCTGGCCCACCTGCGCGTCGGTGAGATACAGATCCCAGATGCGCTCCTCCTCGCTCTTTTCAAAGGTCAGCAGATCAGCGCCCACCTCGGCTTCGGCCTGTTTCAGAGTCTCTTCGTCAGTGAGGGCGTAGAGGGCGATGGTGCGAAAGACACTTCCCAGCCGCCGCGCCCACCACTTGTGCATGGTGTAGACCGGGCGGTAGTAGCGCTTGGCGTGAGCCTCTCGCTCGGCGATGCGGTTCACCTCGCTGATGGGGAAGGTGCGCTCGATGGGCTTTTGCCTGCACCTGATCAGGCACAGGTGGTTGGGCATGGGTGGTATCCTTGTTTCTAACGACATTCTAACGACAATTCGTCGTTACCGTGATCATACAAGCTCATATCGGGTCCACCGCTTTTCGCCGACTTTGCGGATAAGCTCTCGCTTCACCATTTTGCTCAGCACATACCGTGCCCGTCTCTCATCGTCTCCGAGGCCCAACAGTTCTCGGCATTCAGAATTCGTGATCGCTTCATGCTCCTGTAAATACGCCAGTATTCTCTCCTCGTCGCTCACCGGTTGCACCTCACGCGGTTGCGGTAGGACGCTCAGCGTATAATATGCCCATCGCCGTGTGCCATGCATCTCGATCAAGCCCAAATCCACCAGGCCGCGCAGCTCCCGTGTCGCCTCCACCGTCGTGGTGTTGTTCAGCCGTCGGTAGTCGCTGTTGGTCATGCGACGATTGATCCGCAAATAAGCCAACGCCATCCGTTGTGCATCGATGAGCGGATAAAGGGCGAACTGATTGAGCCAGGTCACTGTTTCTGGGTCAAGCAGAGTGTGATTCTTGAAGATAACGCGAAATGAGGCGCGGGTGTCGTGGAACTGCGGCGGCTCCAGATGAGCCTCCCGCATAGATGTGATCATCATTGGGATGCCAGAGCCTCGATTCTCCACCAGCCCAGTCTCCTCCAGCAAGCGCATCAGAAGTTGGTTGCGCGTGGCCAGTTCCTCTTCCAGGTTATCCTCGTTCACCGGGCCGTGCAGACCACCGGGAGTGAAGACCATTAACCGATCGGCGTACATCTCGATGCGCACGTGGCTGCCCTGGGCCAGGGGGCTGTAGTCGCGGTGGGCCACGGCGTTGACGATGGCCTCGCGCACTGCCTCTTCCGGGTATTCCAAAATCGTGCGGTGGAAGACACCGTCAATCAGGGTTCCGTGGCGCATATTCGTTATCACGCGTTGTACGGCATCATCTACCATCTCGTCCAGACGCCCTTCGAACTTGCGGTTGTCCAAGAAACGCTCGCCGCGCGGTCCCTTCACGCCGGGCTCGGTGCCCCGGTAGCGCACAAAGGTGATGGTCAGAGATGGGAAATACCGCTGGGTCCACAAGCCGAAGACAAGCAAGCCAGCCAGCGTTGGGTGGATAGCCTCGTTGGCCTGCACAGCGATGTTCAGAGCGCACAGTCGCTCGGCAAAGGACTTCTCGCCCAGGCGCAGCCGCTCCCAAAGGCGAGGTTTCTCCTGTCTGACCTGATTCAGGTATTCCTTCAGCAGATCACGATCCAGAGCCTCGATAGTGGCATCACGCACGGCTTCTTGGTCAAACGTCGGCTGACCCCGAGAGCTGACGTAGGTGAAAATCTCGTAGTCGGTCATCCGGCGGTTGGTGTTGCCCACGCGAATGTAGGAACCGCTGTTCATACCGGCCTCGCTGTAGTAGCAGGGTTTGTGTTGATAATCGCATTCCGGAACCTCGAATACAACGACAGGCTGCTCTTCTACCGGCACCACGACCGGGTTCAAGCGGATCGGCGGCTCCATCCGCGAAGCCTGATTACTCAAATCGGCCAATGTCTGTTGAGGATCGCCCACGCCCACAGTGGCAAAGTCCTGTGCCTCGTCAAGCCCCAGAATGACCACGCCTCCCCCTGTATGATTGGCGAAGGCGGATAGGGTCTCGTAGAGGCGGCTGGGCAGGCCGCGATGTGCTGCTTTCACTTCGACTTCCGCGCCCTCAAAGCGACCTGTTTGAACCGTCTCGACCCATGCTAGAGCTTCTTGCTGGTCCATTTCATCACCTTAAAACGCAATCCGCAGTACCGGCACCAAGCACTCCAACAGGCTGATCCCGCCGTGCAGCATCACCTTGTACTTGCCCCGCGTGGGCCAGGCGTAGCGATTGCTCACCAGGTAGTAGCCGTCATGCTCGACGATGTAGCCGTCTTCGATCAGAGCGTCGGCCTTGGTTTCGACCTCGACATATCGTGAGGCGTCGAAGAGATTCTGCATCGCGCCCTTCAGACGCTTGGGCAAAGTGAGAAAGTGCGTCTCGGTACTGATATAGCCGTGATCCGAGGTCACCAGAAACTCGTTCCCGTACAGCATCTCACAGATATTCAACAGCACCTGGCGGGACTTCTCGTAGATGTCGGTCTGAGTTCGCACCTTTACCCGTCCCTTGATGTCCTCCAGTTCCTTGTCCGGGATAGGGCACCAAACACCCCGTTCGTCGCCATCCAGCGACAGCCAGTTGACGTCTTTGATCTCCACCGTCTTCGCCGCCCAGGGATAGAAAATCGTCTCTTTGTAGAAAGTCGTTTCCGAGGGCAGGCGGGAGTAGGCAAAGGAGAGTTCACAGTCGGCGTCCAGGTCACTGCATAGCAGCAGTGCTTCCCGTAAGCTCAGCGCATCCATCCAGATGATAGGCACTTCAACGCGCGTCACGTCCAGGTTGCAGCGGGCACAGCGCTCGGGAAGGATCTCGCGGTAGAGCTCCGGATAGGCGGCTCCCAGCACTTTCTCCAGGTACATCGTCCGCTTTTCGCCCTGCTTGAAGTAGGTCTCTCCCGACTCCTCTTCAGGACGCCACAAGCTCTGCAGATACGTCCATATCACCGGCATCGGATCATCGGCCTGAATCAATTGGCTCAGCAGCTCAGCGAGTTGCAGGCTATCCACGGCGTACCACCTTCAATTTCAGTCGGATGGCCGTGCCTTCAGGCAGTCCGGCTATCAGTTTCTCCAGCGTGGCTTTGTCCAGCGGCAACTGGCGCTCATCAACCACGATGGCAACCTCGCGCACTGTATCCTGTGGCCCCAACTCCTGCAACCCCAGCGGTGTGAGGCCAGAGATCGTGAAGGATTCCAGGGCAGAGACTGGAACGCCCTCCACGGCTTCGCCCTCCGGGACCCGTCTCTTTTTCTTACCCCCAGACGGGTATATTAGTACTCCTTCTCCCTCGCTAGGTGGTTTCTCTTCTCCTTCCTCCACCTCTGGCTCCCACTGTTTGAGACTTTCATAGCGAGCTATGGAGAGCCCCTCGTGGGCAAAAAGCGGAAAAGGGTCACGCCCCGGCAGGTAGTTTTGTTTCAGCCCCTTGAAGCCGATCTCTCGGTCGCGGTAGAGTTGGTGAAGCGCCTCCTCAACCTCTCTTCGTTCTTTGACTATAGGATAGCGGCGGATGCGGAAGAAGTCGTCAATCAGGCGTTTGACCTCAATGAAATCCTGCCCCTCAAGGGTATCCAGTATCTGATCATAGGCCGCGTCCAGGCCGGCCGCAGCACGCTTTTTGATCACCTCCACGTTGGGGTCCACGTTGCGTTTAGATAACCTGCCGCTGGTCATCCACTGCACGTAGCGACCGTAGGCGCCTCGCAGATCTTCGATGAGCCGAGGCAGGTCCTCCTCGTTCTTCATGGCCAGCAATTCTTCACGCAGTTCTTCGATATCCCGCTGCTCCCCTGTCAACAAACGCTCCTCGGCCACCACCCGTTTAGCGTTCTCCAGGTTGTCACCCCACTCGTAGACGCTCTTCATGCCCAGGAACGCCTTCGGCACTACCAGCACCACCCGATTTGGCCAATTCAGTTGTCCCAGTGCCGCGTTGATCTCGTCGTCCATATCGCACGGAGCCACGACAACTTTCAGCCGCTGATCATCAATGTCCTCCAACTCGGAGAACAGATAAGCCCCCTTGCCAAATACCTTTTTCTTGATCAGTTCGTCTATCCTGGCCCGCGCATCTTGGTCTTTCACCCGACCGGCCTCCGCCCGGACGATGGCGTAGATGTTCAATTCTGGGGTGATCCGGAAGCGGCCGTTGCCTTTCAGATGAAATGCCGTCCCATCGAGCTGCTTGAGCGGCATAGTAATCCCATTGACGCTTCCTTCTGGCCGGAGCAAGCCCTGGACCAACTCCTCCAGGGTTGCCCCTGGCATACTGGGGCGCAGCGAGTAGAAGAAAATCGTTGAGAGCAGAGCATCAGCATTCTTGATCTCCCGACAGCGCTCGATGTCCTCTTGAAGGGCTGTATGCAGTGTCGGATCAATGGAGAGCAGTTCGCGGGTGGGCACATCGGACGCTAGCAGTAAGTCCCGCTTATCCAACTGGTCGGCCACCAAGGCAGCCAGCGTGCGCAGCGTATCGCGGATGCCCTGCTGGCCTGGGCGAGCGTGAATCTCCTTGAGTGTGTTGAAGAGGCTGGGATGAAAAGGATACAACTGGAGCATCGTCTCCACGGACAGATCCTCAGTGGAGTAGTCACCGTAGCTGGTTAGATACGCCTCCACGATTTTCCGCGCTTTCTCCTCATCGCAGCGAGCAAAGAGCCGGTGGCGTACGATGGCCCAGCGCTCTCCTACCGCTACCATGTTTTCGGATGTGGCGCCAGTACGCCGTAGCAGCGCCTTGAGATCAGGATTCTGGTCCAACAACGAGATGAATAGGAAGAGATTGAACCCCGGCTCGCTGGCCACCTCGGTCAGATTTTGCAGAAAGCCGCGGTTTCGCCCTCGCCTCACCTCGTCAGAGGCAATGCTGTCATACCAGTTCTCGATCTCATCAACGAAGACAGCCAGCGTGTCCTCGCCCACCAATTGCCTGAGCAATGAGATAGTAGGGTAATCCTTGACCTTTGGCAGCAGGTCCTCACGATCCGCTCGGCGAAACAGTGGCTCCCATAAATACTCAGGATGATCCTCTTGAGCAGAGATCATCACAGCCCGCGAATCATCAAGCGCCAAGGCAGGAAGGCCATGATTCTGGAGCCAGATCCTGCCCAGTTCTGGGTGAGCAAATAGGTGATACAGCGCAATCAAGGCGTGAGTCTTGCCGCTGCCCATTCTACCGATGGGCAGGAAGGCCCCCTGAACTCGATTGCCTTCGAGTTTTTGGTGCACCCGTTCGACGAAACGCTGCAGAGAAGCGGATGGATACGTGACGGCGAAGAAAAGTTCCGGGTTGTTCTCTAGTTTATCGGCCTCAGCTTCGCGGCCAACGCGATAGGCCCTTAAATCGCCTTGAAACTCCTCGGCTAGAACATCAGGCCGAGGTTCAACAACACCTTGGATCAGCATTTCACTCCTTTCAGGCGAAATGTAGGGCGATGACCATCTCGGGTTCTCTCAGGTCACCAGCCCAGCCAACAGCGCCTGCCCCGTCTCCCTGATCAGTACCAGATGTATACTTCTTCCCATAGACTGCTCCCTCCCAGCAATTCCATGAGGCGCTGTGCGCCCTCGAACATAAGAGTGTTGTTGAAAAGGCAGTAGATAGCGGGATACTCCGCCAGCTCCCGGTCAGATCATCCTCTACTCAGCCTCCAGGAAATGTTCCCACTCCCCGTGGAAACCCTCCTCTGTAACTCCGTAGTACACATGGAGCGTCCCATCAGAGGCGCGCTGCACCAGATCGTAACGTGTCTTGCCCGCCCGCCTGTATTTCTTCCACAGGCCGATGTTGCCACGCCAAGTCACCTCGGAGGGTTCCAGAGGGTGATCCTCCTTCTGGACTATCGCATAGTGCCACAGACGGCGCGATGAGGCGCGGGTGACATTCTGCACCTCATGTCCATTGCGCAGGTCTCTCATGGTGTGATAGAGAGTGCTTTTCCGCTTCACTGTCTCAGCTATCTCCACCCCCGTCCGAGGTGGGGGGAGGAGCTCCCTGGGAGCTACCGCCCCCTCTTCCTCTATCCCAGGTGCGATGGCGTGTTGGACGAGCTGAACTATCTCATCCCGTACCGCCAAGTGGGTCTCGGTTTCCTGTCGGATGTAGATCTTGCTTTCGTCCAGGACGTAGGGGGGATCCTCGCCCTTGGGCACTGATATCCGGATCACTTTTCTACCTCGGCTCTGCTGGACATCAAGCTTGATCTCCAGGCGGGGGGTGATCCTTCGCTCGAACTCGCGCCGCAAAGTGCTGATAGCCTTCTTGGGGCGATCCACACCCACCGGTTCCTCTTTCGGACTCCCGCTCACCCCCACGTAAATCCTACCGCCGTTGGCGTTGGCGAAAGCCACTACATCGGTGAGGATGGCGTACAGCCGCCCTCCACGGCGGGTCATCCCCTCGTGGAAGGAGCGATTGATGCTGAGGCCCTGTTCTCTCGCTGCCTCCACATGATCGAAGGGGGCCTGCGTCTGAGGGCGCGCCGGTCGAGTGCGGGAGAAATCATCCCCTAGGAAAACCTCCCGCAGAGCCTCGAAGCTGACCTCCGGCAGCAGTATCTCTGTAGCCCGGTCGCCTATGCCTAACGACTTCTTGTTATTGGGGTCGACGGTCACCCGGTGGGCATCGGAGCCCTGGATACAGCGCATGGGCCGGGGATACTCCGGCTTGGAGCCATTGAAAAAGGCCATTGTAGTATGTCGGCCCCTCTTCTCCAAGTCTGTAGCCTCCAGAGCGTGCAGGTGCTCATCTTGGGTGTAGGCGATTTTGGTCTGGCCGCCAAAGCCAAAATGGCGCATGGCCACACCGTGGCTGGAATTGACATGGGCAGCGATGACGATGCCTCCCATCTCGTCGATGAACCGATAGGCGGTGAGGACATCACTAGTCGCCCCCACCTCGGTCGAGCCCTCATCTAGCTTCTCGGGGGGGATATTCAGGGTTAGCAGGAGGTGTTCCAACTGGCGGATGGAAGTGTCGGGGGAGAAGATGCCCAAGATGTGGAATCCAAAAGTAGCGCTGAATTCGAATCCGGGCAGGAGAAGTATTTGGTCGAGGAGCCGCCGATACTCACTGAGGTGTTCCTCCTCCTCAGGTTGTAGTCTGTCAAACCGCTCTAAGACCTCCAGCTCCTCGATGTCGGATAGCACAGCCCGATAGCCAGCTACCGAGTTGTGGTCGGTAAAAGCGATGATGTCCAGAGCGCGCTTCTCTGCTTGGTGTAGGATATCGAGAAAGCTCATCTCTGGTTGTTCGTAGTCGGCAGAGGCAGGGGTGTGGATATGTAAATCCATCCGCCGCCACTGCATGTTACCACTGTTCTTCTGTTCTGATGAAATCACGTTAAACCCTCGCAGTCGAGGGCCGCACATTACCTATGCTCAACGCGACAATGGAAACTCCATAAGCCTCTAGCCTCGGCTTGCGCAGACTAAACCATAAATCACAATACAGTTCAAGCCTCTTCGCTGTTCGCTGTACACTTACTTGGGATACCCCTATGATATGAGTAACTGATTCCCTGTTTCGAATCCCCCAACCTTGGGGATGAAGAAATCCTCTGATATACTCCCTGACCAGGATGGACAAAAATCCTCACTAACAGAGTGCTGTCACAATCTATGTTACAATTTATGGAAGCTGTTCGTAGTGCAATCCCTTAATGCACTCTGGGTGAAGCATCTACTATGGACCACAATGGCCAGATCGCGCAAACTTTGGCTAGGCTTATAATAATCGACCCATTGCTCATCAAGCGATGGGAGACGAGCAGCCCTCACTAGGGACACACTGTCAGCCTTGATCCAATGAACCTAACAATGTGCCCGTATTTAAATTAATCAAACCACTACCAGCCAAGGCCGGTAGGCTTTCTCCTGGCCTCGTCGGCTAAAGCCAACTGAAGGCCACATAGAGAGACTTGTGCTTGAACGCCCGCAGTTTCTACTGCTCCCGCCTCCCGGGGGCTAAAGAAGTTATGGAACAGTAAAGTATGGTGAATCACCCTAAGGTCAATCGTTGCGCAGGCCGCTATCATGGCGGCCCTCCTGATTTTTTATTATACCACTCCTAATCAAAATACTCAAGTTTGGAGGCAGATATTTTGCCAGTACCTGGTACAGGTGCCAGTACGCCGCTCGGATACAACTCCTTGCGGTTGGCAGTAGCTAGATCAAGCAACCTGCTTGATCTCAGGTGGCGAGTCAACGGGTAACGAGGTACTGGTCCCCTCTTCCCCATTACTCGTTCCCCGTTACCTACTCCCTGAATCACCGCCAACAACCCCAACAGCACCGCCACCTGCAGGTACATGGTGTGCACGTACAGATTGTCGAACACGTTGTGGACGCTGAGGTGCACGAGCGCTCCGAGCGTGCCCAAGGCCACGGCTCGTGGGAGGCCATCTGTGCTCCGGATGGCTCGGAATGCCTGCCCCAGGGCGGCGATCCAAAAGAGAACGTAAAAGATGAGCCCCACCAGCCCTGCCTCGGCTCCGATGTTCAGGTAGTAGTTGTGGGCGTGGCCCAGGGGCTCTGGCCAGTGGGGCAGCCTGTAGGCAGAATAGACCGCGGCGTAGTTGCCGATGCCCACCCCCAGCCAGGGACGGTCGGCCCACATCCGCATCGCCGCCTGCCAGTGGGCCAGTCGCTCGATCAGGGCGTAGTTGGCCTCGGTGACCTCGGCGGTGGTCACGCCGGGCAGGGCGAAGTAGGCCGAAAGGCCCGCGAAGCGCTGGGCCAGGACCGAGGGCAGGAGGTGGACGCTGTTCAGGGCCAGGGCCAGCACCAGAAGTCCCACAGCGACCCCGGCCAGCATCGCCGTCCGCCGCCGGGCCATGCTCATGGCTAGCATCGCCGCCGCGAACCCCAGCCAGGCTCCTCGCGACCAGCTCATCACCAGGGCCACGGCCATCAGGAGCAGGGCAGCGAGGGCGGCCAGGCGTCCGAGCCAGGAGCGGAGATCAATTGTCAAAGCCACGGCCAGGGGAAGGGTGAGTCCTAAGTAGCCGCCGTAGGGGTTGGGCTGCTCGAAGGTGCCGTAGGCGCGCATGAAACGGCCAAACAGGAGGAACCATTCGGGGCCGCTGCCGGTGAGGAACTGATACATCCCCAGCAGAGCCTGTCCGCAACCGGCGGCTAAGACAGCGCCCATCAGCCAGCTCAGATGCTTGTGCTCCCCACGGGCGGCGACGAAGAGATAGGCGACCAGCATGCTTCCCCATTTGATCAGCTCCTTGAACGCCGCGCGAAGGGAGAGCACGCCGGGCAGCGATGCCAACATAGCTCCTAATAGCAGCAGGAAGGGGATCAGCAGAGGGGGATGGGAAAATCGAATCTCGTGATGGACCGCCATCTGGATCAGCCAGGCCGCCAGCACCCCGATCAGCATCACCTCCGCCGGGCTGATGCGCATCCCGCCCACGCTCAATCCGCCCAGCCGGGCCAGGGGCACGCTCATAAGAAGGGGGATCAGCCCCCATTCAGGGCGCAGGAGCAAAATCAGGCCGCCGATGGAGCCAACTACCAGCGCGGCGGCCCAGGGGAGGGGCAATCGCGCCAGGGTCAGCCCCAGCGCCAAGATTAAAAGTCCCAGCAGGAGAGGACGCGTGAGATCATCTCGAAGCCTGACCAATAGTGTCACATCCTGCTCCGGAACCAGTCAACCGTGCGCTTCAACCCTTCCTCCAGGGAGACCTTAGGCTCCCAGCCCAGAATACGGCGAGCTTTGGAGATATCGGGCCGGCGCACCTGAGGATCATCCTTGATGCGCTCATCCTGAGGATGAACGAAGGAGATCTCCGAGGGGCTGTCGGTGATCTTCAGCACCTTGTGGGCGAATTGGAGGATGGTCAGCTCGTGGGGGTTACCCAGGTTGATCGGAGCGACTTCATCGGAGATAAGAAGTTGATACAGGCCCTCCACCATATCGTCAATGTAGCAGAAGGCTCGCGTCTGAGAGCCATCGCCGTAGACCGTGAGTGGCTCGCCGCGCAGGGCCTGGCCGATGAAGTTGGGCACCACCCGTCCGTCGTCCAGCCTCATTCTCGGGCCATAGGTGTTGAAGATCCTGGCGATCCTGGTATCAATGCCGTGATAGCGGTGATAGGCCAAGACCATCGCCTCAGCGAAGCGCTTGGACTCATCATACACGCCCCGAGGGCCGACGGGGTTCACGTGCCCCCAATAGTCCTCCGACTGAGGATGCACCTGAGGGTCGCCGTAGACCTCGGAGGTGGAAGCGAGCAGGTATCGGGTAGATTTGGCCCGGGCCAATCCCAGCGTCTTATGCGTCCCCAGCGAACCCACTTTGAGGGTCTTGATCGGCTCCTGCAGATAATCCACCGGACTGGGCAGCGAGGCCAGGTGTAAGATAGCATCCAACGGGCCGTCAACGTAGATGTAGTTGGTCACATCGTGCTTGATAAACAGGAATTTGTCCCGCCCAGCCAAGTGTTCTATGTTGGCAGTGGAGCCAGTGATGAGGTTATCCATAGCGATGACCTCATGGCCCTCGGCTAGAAGCCTATCGCACAGATGGGAGCCGATGAACCCCGCCCCGCCGGTGATCAGAATTCTCATAGCTTCCCCTTTTGCAAAATGCCTTCGGCCAACTTCGTGAATCTAGTATAGCATAGAACCGCGCTGCACGCTACACAGCGGGGCTCTAGGCTTTGGGGCAACCTCACAACTCTCGCACCACGAGAACCACCTTGCCCTGGATCTCTACATCGGGGGCGGGGATGTAGATGGGCGCCATGTTGGGGTTCGCCGGCTGAAGCCGTATCCGATCCCCCTCTCGATACACGCGCTTAAGCGTGGTCTCCTGCTCATTCTTGAGCCAAGCGGCCACCATGTCCCCATCCCGCACCTCGGTAGGCCGCTTCATGATCACTATGTCGCCGTCATTGACCAGGGCATCGATCATAGAATCCCCGCTTACCTGGAGGGCATAAGTACCCTCCGCGTCCCGCAGAATGTCTCGAGTGAGGTCAATTCGCTCTCCCTCGAAGGCAGAGGCATCGGAATCCAGCACGGGGATAGGTTCGCCAGCGGCGATGAGACCCAGCACAGGGATGGAGACGGAAGGTGGTAGCGCCACACCCAGATGTCCCCTTGCTTGCTTGGTCAATCGCATCCCCCGTGATACTGAGGGATCGCGCTCCAGATAACCCTCTCTCTGCAGCACCTTGAGATGATAGTCCACAACTGAGGTAGAGGAAATGTCGAGTTCCTCCTGGATCTCTCGGATGGTGGGTGGATAACCACGCTCATCTCTATACTTTCCGACGAAAGCTAGGATCTTCTCCTGCCGAGTGGATAACGCCATAGACACACCTCCTCCTCTGAGCCCGTTTCCCTGCCCATAGGCTGTGACCGCGTCTCCCAGCCTACGGATAGGGGACAGGCTATAAAACTGCTTGTATTATACCAGAACATTTGTTCGCCGTCAAGTACGATTTAACAGGCTGCCGTTTGCAGCCCGCGCCCAGCTGGATTATAATATGGACCCGGATCGGCCACGAGCTGAAGCGGTGGCCATCACGGGTAATCGCATCCTGGCCGTAGGGAAGGACGAGGAGTTGCTGGAGTTCCTGGCCCCCGACGGGAAGGCGCTCGATCTGAGGGGGCGAACGGTCCTTTCCGGCTTCACCGACAGCCATATTCATCTCTTGGGCTATGGGCTGCGGCTGGGGCAGATCGATCTGAGTGACTCGGCGTCTAAGGAGGAGGCGCTGAACTATGTCGCCGAGCGAGCGAAAGGGACAGCGCCGGGTAGATGGCTCCAAGGCGGCGGCTGGGATAGAAACGAGTGGCCTGACAGCTCCTTCCCCACCCGAGCTGAGCTGGATCGCGTTGCACCTAGGAACCCGGTGACACTACCCAGCAAGGACGGCCACGCTCTGTGGGTCAACTCCCACGCACTGGAGCTGGCCGAGATCACCGTCGATACGCCCGACCCAGAGGGAGGTGAGATCGTGCGCGATCCAGCGACGGGCGAGCCGACCGGCATCCTCAAGGAGCGGGCCATTGAGTTGATGCGCCAGGCAATACCCAAGCCCGATCCGGGGGAGATAGAGCAGGCGCTGGCCCAGGCTATCTCCCATCTTCACCGCGTGGGATTGACCGGCATCCACGACTGCGAGGGGGCTGAAGTATTTACCGCCTTTCAACGGCTCGCCTCCCGCGGCGAACTGAAGCTGCGAGTGCTGATGCACATCCCGCTGGAGAACCTGGATTCAGCGATCCAGTTGGGCCTGCACACCGGCCTCGGAGATGAACTGCTCCGCATCGGATCGGTGAAGATGTTCGCCGATGGCTCGCTGGGCTCGCGCACGGCGGCCATGCTGGCACCTTACGAGGATGAGCCGGGGAACAGGGGCATCATGGTGATGTCGGATGAGGAGCTGATGGCGGCGGTGGGTAGGGCCTGTCAAGCTGGGATCGCACCCGCAGTGCACGCCATCGGCGACCGAGCCACCCACGCCGTGCTCGATGCTTACGAAGTGCACCACTCGCTGTGGGCAGAGCAGGGGCTGCGCCCTCGAGTGGAGCACGCCCAGCTTCTCACTCCGGAGGACATCCCGCGGTTCGGGCGATTGGATGTCATCGCCTCCATGCAGCCCATCCACTGCACCGCCGACATGAAGATGGTGGACCGCCACTGGGGTGCGCGGGGTGCGGGGGCCTACGCCTTCCGAGGGCTGCTGGACGCCGGCGCTCATCTGGCCTTCGGCTCCGACTGTCCAGTGGAGGATTTCAACCCTCTGGCTGGCATCCACGCCGCTGTGACCCGCCGCCGGGCCGATGGTTCCCCCGGCCCCCAGGGCTGGCACCCTTCGGAGCGCATCACCGTCGCTGATTCAGTGCGGGCCTACACCCTCGGCGCGGCCTACGCCTCAGGCGAGGAGCAGTTGAAGGGATCCATCAGCCCCGGCAAGCTGGCCGACCTGGTGGTGCTCTCTCAGGACATCTTCGCGGTCGAGCCTATGGACATTTTACAGACGGAGGTGGTAGCTACGATCTTTGACGGGAAAGTGGTGTACTGGTTGGAGCACTAGGCAGGCCTGAGAGCGCTTTGGACGCGACTGTGGTGGGGAAGCCTCTGAGTTGCACGAAAAGAGGCTTCACCCTCGATGTGCTGTAGATCAGCTTTCCAAAGTCGGCATTTTTCTAGAGGGAACGGAGTAGATAGATGATGGCTGCTCAAACCTCAACCCAAGCGACATCGCGTCAGGAGCGCCTTTCGTGGAGGACGAAGTTAGCCTACGGCATCGGGAACCTGGGCAGCTCTGTAGGCCCCGGCACAGTCATTCCCTTCTGGTACCTCTACTTCCTCACCGATGTCGCCAAGCTGAACCCCGCGCTGGCTGGCTTATCTCTGCTGATAGGCAAGATATGGGATTCGGTCAACGATCCCTTGGTGGGCACTCTCACCGATAGGACTCGCACCCGCTGGGGACGGCGGCGGCCCTACCTGCTTTTCGGGGCTGTCCCCTTTGGCGTGACCTTCGCCCTGCTGTGGATCGTGCCTCCTATCCAGAATCAGCTCCTCCTCTGCCTCTACTTCGCCCTGATGTACATACTCTTTGACACCGCACACACTTTTGTAAGTTGCCCCTACATCGCCCTCACCCCGGAGCTGACGTTGGATCACGACGAGCGTACCTCACTGGTCACCTACCGCGTGGCGGTCTCTATCGCCAGCGGGTTGCTCGCCGCCTTTCTGATCGGGCAGGTGCTCTTTCCCCTCTTTCCTGATGAGCGAGAGGCGTTCCTAGCCATCGGTTTAGGGTGTGGAGCTTTCTTCACCCCCCCTCTTTTCATCACTTTTCTGGGCACCCGCGAAAGGGAGGAGTTCCAGGCGAAGCAGGCGCTAAGCTTCCTGCAAGGGCTGCGCTATGTGCTCCGCAACCGCGCCTGGCGCTACGCTATAAGCGTCAGGCTGTTGAGTTGGATGCCGGTTGACATCGCCTCGGCGGTGTTTCCCTATTTCCTCATCTACTGGATCGGTATGGAGGAGGGCGGGGCCATGATGGTGTTAGCCACTATCCTAGCCAGCTCCATCCTCTTCCTGCCTTTTCTTTTATGGCTGTCGAAGCGGATGGAGAAGAAGTGGGCCTTCATCCTGGCCACCTCCTCCTGGGTGGTGGTGATGCTCGCCATCCTCCTGGTCCCCCAGGGCGCGAGGAGGCTGGCTTACGTATTAGCCTTCGCCGCTGGGCTGGGAGTGTCCAGTGCCCACCTCCTGCCCAACGCCATGATCCCCGATGTATTGGAGGCAGATGAGCTGATGAGTGGGCGGCGGCAGGAGGGGATATACGCTGGATTCGATGTCTTCATCCGCAAGCTCTCCACGGGGCTCGTGCTCTCCATGATCGGCCCCATATTGGCCTGGTCCGGCTATGAGGAGGGCGCCGCTCAGCAGGCTCCACAGGTGCTGACAGCCATCCGCCTCATGATCGCCCTGATGCCCTCGATCCTTCTGATCGCCTCAATCCTAATCGCCTGGGCCTATCCCATCACCCGGAATAGACACGCTGAGATGAGGGAGGAGTTGGAGCGGCGGCGAGCCGAGACGCCATCATAAGATCTAGGGCGCTGGCGAGGTGGTTGACGCTGAACGTAAGCCGTGCTATACTTGACCTCAGCCTCAGGAAAGGGGGAGCGATGGAAGAACAGGTCGAAGAACGAGCACAGGTACCGCCTTTCTACGACCGCTTTCAGGAAGAGGGGGGTAGACGTTTCTCCAGTGAGATCGCTCGACTGGAGGGCGAGGTCAGGCACAATGGAGAGAGCATCGCCCGGCTGGACGACAAGATTGACGATGTACGGGCTGACCTCAAAGCCGACATTGCCCGGCTGGACAACAAGATTGACGATGTACGGGCCGAGCTCAAGGCCGACATTGCTCGGCTGGATAACAAAATTGAGGAGGTACGGGCTGAGTTGAAGGCTGACATCGCCCGTCTGGACGTCAAGATGGACTCACACTTCCGCTGGATGCTGGCCCTGATACTGCCAATCATCCTCGGCGTGGTGGCTATCCTGGTCCAAAACCTCGTGGCACCCTGACCCTCGGAGATCAGATGACCCTCTCTCGCTCCCGACCGAGCTTTGGATTGCGCCTGTGGCGTGCTATCGCCTCTCCTTGGTGGACCCTTCTTCTTCTGCTCCTATTAGCCTTAACCGGCCTCCTCAGCTTGTTTCTCCCTCAAGTGAACTCAACCCAAGTCCAGTTGCTGTCCGCTCTCCAGGGGCGCTACGGCCGCTGGATGGGGCCCCTCAGGAGCTTGGGCCTCTTCGATATCTCCCGCGCCCTCTGGTTTCAGGTGCTCCTGACCTTTACGGCTTTTCAGGGGCTTGTCGCTGCTGCTGAGGAGGGTGGCCATGCCTGGGGCTGGCTGTACCACGATGTAGATTCACTCCCTCGACGCCCCCCTTCCCATGCGCGGAAGCGAAAAGAGGAAACTTTATCCTCTCCCTTGGCCCAGAGTGTAACCCAGGTGCGATCGGCCCTCCAGCGGCTGGGCTATCGGGTCCATGTGGCCCAGGATGAGGGGGGGAGCCCTTCTTGAGGCAGTGCGCCATCCTTGGCTTTCTCTGGGCCGCCCACTGGCACACTGGGGGATCGTCTTGGCCTGCGTGGCTGGGCTCCTCAGCGGGAGGCTGGGCTGGCAGGAGAGGCCCGTAATCCTCAGCGTGGGGCAGGGGTATAAACTACGTCATAGGCCGGAGGTGACCCTGCGTCTGGAGGATGTGGGCCTGGCCCGCGGTTCCTCTGAGCTCTACAGTTGGGTGGGCCTTCTGCGTGGCGAGCAGATGTTATGCAGGGGCGTTGTCTCTTCAGCTAGGGGGCTTAGCTGTGAAGGGGTGCATGTCCAGCAAGCTAGGGCCGAGCCAGCGATACGCATCGCTGGCCATGACCGGGCCGGCCATCCCCTGGCCCTTCAAGGTTCGCGGGGGGAGGAAACCATGCCTGAGCTCATACTCCCCTTCCCATCCTCCTCGTCTCCTCGTTCCGTGGCCCTGCCGGAAGGGAAGCTCTTCCTCCATATCGAGGCTCCCCCAGATCGAGCGGGCTTTCAGGTTGAGGTGCGCCGTGTACGGCAGAGCGCTCCGCTGCTGCGTAGGGAGATCACAGACTCCGTGTCACTATCCCTCGATGATCTGACGCTCACCCTCGATCCCACCCGTGTCCCCTCATTTCAACTGCATCACCATCCCACCCGTCCCCTCCGTTGGGCGGGCCTGAGCCTGGCCTTGTCCGGCCTCCTGATGAGCTTGGCCTCCTCCATTTTCCATTCATGGGCTCGGGTGGAGGAGCGAGAGGATGGGGTACATCTTCGCCTGTGGCAAAGCCTAACCATGCCCTTCTGCGTTCCGGCGATCCGAGAGCTCAAATCTCAACTGGATTTCTCCGCTTCAGGATAATACCCATGAAGGTGGTGACCATCGGCATAGCCGGAGGGACGGGATCGGGAAAGACCACTCTGGTTAAGGCGTTGACAGAGCGGATAGGTGAAGAGCAGGTCATCCTCCTGCCGCACGACGCCTACTATCGGGATCTGAGCCATCTCCCACCGGAGGAGCGGGCGCAGGTCAACTTCGATCATCCCGACGCCCTGGAGACCAATTTGTTGATAGCCCATATCCGACGACTTCAAGCGGGCGAGCCCATCGACATGCCTCAGTATGACTTCGTGACCCACACCCGTCGTCGGCAGGAGGTGACGGTGGAGCCGCGCTCGGTGATCCTGGTGGAGGGCATCCTCATCTTCGTAGCCCCCGAGCTTCGGGAATTGTTCGACGCTCTTCCCCACTTTAGCTCATCATAGGACTTTGACAAAATAAGCGAGGACGGTTAAGCTGATAGGTACCAAACCTACACAAAGGAGGTACTTGTCATGCCTAACCGCCTCAGAATTATTATAGCACTGTTCATAGGGGTAAGTCAACCGCTTACCCTGGTCAACCTTCCTCCTTGGGGGGATGGCTGGTTTCCAGGCGGCCAGCCGGTCCTGATAGCTTGCATCCTGACGGACGACTTGAGATTCCTGGTTATCTTCCATTCTCACCGCCGCCTCTTCTGGCCGCCAGCTCGAAGGGTGAGAAGGCTCAAGATTCGCCGCAAGAGGCCACCACGACCCCATCTTCCCTCGAAGCCGGCTGAGGAAGAGGAGCCCGAGCAGCCCCCACAGGGCTGGCCAAAGAGCCCGCATGAGCTGTTTGACCGTAAGGCTTGTGCGACCCTCTTCGAAAAGGTGCGTTGGACACAAGGGGTGTTCTGTCCCCGCTGCGGTAGCCGAGCCATCCAGCGAATGTACCGCAGGACGCAGGCTGGGTTGCAATACTACCGCTGCCTGACGTGCCAGGCCGGGAACCAGGTAAGCACCTTCCATGCTGCCACTGGAACCCCTTTCGAGCACAGCCATCTTTCCCCCACCCAGTGGATGATGGCTCTGCTCAGCTTTGCAAGTGGCGACTCGGCCCTGGAGATGGCCGACCAGATGGGTGTAAGCTCTCGCATTGGGGAGAGATGGCTTCGGCTTTTTCAGGTAATCATCTACCGGCAACGGCCAACCAGCCCATTGAAGGGGAAGGTGGAGGCTGATGAGATCTACGTTATCAGCGGTCATAAGGGTCGTCCCAACGGTCAACCTCCTCCCCGTTCTCCCAGGCACCGTGGGTTGAAGCGAAGAGGACGTGGTACATGGAAAACGGACAAGCCTCCCATTGTGATCCTGGTGAGGAGGGGTGGGCCCATCCGCTTGAGGATGTGCACCGACCTTAAGGAGGAGAACTTGCGCCCCTGGCTTCGCAGTCAGGTACGGCGAGGAAGCCATGTCCACACCGATGACTACTCGATTTATCAGTTCCTGGCGCAGGCTGGGTATCGCCATCATAGCGTTAACCATTCAGAGGGAGAATACGCCCGTGGAAGTGTGCATTGCAACACCGCCGAAGGGATCTGGTCTCTGCTGCGACCCTATCTGCGCACCTTCCGTGGAGTATCTAAGGTATACTTGCCGCTGTACATAGCGGCTTTTGAATTCCAATTCAACCTTCGTCATTTGACTACCTGGCAACAGGCCGGTGTCTTGCTCCAGCGCCTTTTTCAAGCTGATGGAGCCGAAAACCGTAAAGTGGTGCGCGAAAACACCACTATTGAGTACTGCCAGCTGCCAATGTAGCTTTCAACCCTTAAAGTGGGGAAGAGCGTTGTTCGATATCAAGCTGTACGTGGACACTGATGCCGATCTGCGCTTCATCCGCCGTCTGCAGCGGGACGTTGAAGAGCGTGGACGGACGGTGGAGTCAGTTATTGAGCGATACCTGTCCACTGTCCGCCCCATGCACCTGAAGTTCGTCGAGCCTAGCAAGCGATACGCAGATATCATCATCCCCGAAGGGGGATTTAACGCCGTGGCCCTGGATATGATTGTAGCGCGTATTGAGGCTATGATCTATGATCAGTAGGGGCGACTGGCTGGCTGCCACTACTCTTCGTACAGCCCCCTCCAGTCATTGAGCCGCACGGCCAGGACGTCTCTAAACATGTGGATGGAATCAGAGATGGGATGGACTTTTGAGCGCAGGCCGTAGTGCCATTCCACGGGCACCTCGGCCACCCGATAGCCGCGCTTGAGAGCCAGGAAGAGCACCTCCACGTCGAAGGCGGTGGTCGCCGCCCTCTCGATGGGATGGGCCTGATCGCCGTAGAGCTGGAGTCGGGAGAAGAGGTCATGAGCCGCCTCACCCCGGAAGCATTTGAAGCCGCACTGTGTGTCCTTGAATTGACCTATGGCGATGGCCCGCACCAGGAGGTTGAAGCCTCGCCCCATCAGGTGACGATACCAGGGCTCGCCGTAGCGTCGGGCGCCCAGCCCCTCCCGTGAGCCGATAGCTATATCGTATCCCTCCTCCAATTGGGCCAGGAGCCGAGCTGTCTCCTCAATGGGCACGGCCAGGTCAGCGTCGGTGAAGAGCGCCACCTGCCCCTGGGCGGCCAGCATCCCTGTGCGCACAGCGTATCCCTTGCCCCGGTGGTCATTCTCGATGAGGCGCAGGTTGGGATGTCGCGACATCAGCCTCTTGGCCGCCTCTACAGTGTCATCCTCGCTTCCATCATCCACTACGATGATCTCACCCTTGTAGGGCTGCTCATCTAGGTAGCATAGGATGCGGGCCAGGGTCGCTGGCAGCCGCCGCTCCTCATTGTAAGCCGGCACCACGATGGACAGATAAGGCTTCTCGGATGAGGTCACGATGTCCTCCTCACGTCAGGATGGACCTCAGGTACTCGTCTGAGACCACTCGGCTTTTCTGCACCCGCTGTCGTTTTCCCCACAATCGAGGCCATGTCAGCAATCCCGCAAGCTGGCCCCTCAAACGGGCCCGAGCTGCCTTTCCTTGCCAGGCTTGCAGCGCCTCCCGAGCGATCTTCCACTGGGCTCCCAATATCCGCGGCCAATACTTCCGCCAAAGCGAGGTGGGGAGATCTTTGGCCAGCACCCAGATGGTGTTGCGGCCGGTGTAGTAGCTGGCCGTGACCCCGCCTCCGGTGGCGCTCAGCCGATGGTGAACCACGGCCTGAGGAATGTAGATACAGCGATAGCCGGCTAGCTGCGCCCGCCAGTTCAGGTCCACATCCTCGCAGTACATGAAGAAATCCTCGTCGAATCCCCCTAACTCCTCCCACATATTAAGCCGATAGGCGACCGCCCCGCCGCAGCCGCCGAAGACCCACTCCTCCTGGTCATACTGGCCCTGGTCCTCCTCCCACACGCCCCGGCTGCCGGGAATTCCATCGCGACCAAAGATATCGCCCGCGGAGTTGATGATGGTGGGCCGGTCGTAGAGCAGCATCTTAGAAGCAGCTATCCCTGCCTGCGGGTGTCGCTCCAGCCCATCCACCAGCGCCCTCACCCAGCCGGGATCGGCCAGGGCATCGTTGTTCAGCAGGGCCAGCACATCCCCCCGCGCGCCCTCGCCCCCAGCGTTCACACCACCAGTCAGCCCTCGGTTCTCCCTCAGCTCCAACAGGCGCACCTCCGGATAATCCCCTTTGACCAGCGCTACCGAATCGTCCGTGGATCCGTTGTCCACCACGATGACCTCCAGTTGGGGATAGGTTTGCGCCCGCAGGGAGTCCAGACACTCTGGCAGGTATCGCGCCCCATTCCAGTTGGGGATTATGACGGAGACCGACAGCGGATGGTCAGCAGATAGACGGATGGCAGAATCGCTCATGGAGCAGTGCTCTCCGATGGTGCCCAGATATAACGGCCAACTCGCTTTCGCTAATCCTGTATCTTCTTGGGAGGGAAGATACGCTTATATTCCAAACGCCGACTCATTACTAGCACCTCCTCGTTGCGCTTATCCGCTTATCCGTTCCTATCCGCTGAAAAATTCCTCCAGCGCCTCCTGCCAGTGCCGCAGGGTGATGCCGTGGCAGGCGCCGCAGAAGTTGCGCAGCACGCAGTTGAGGGGCGGCGTGGAGAGGCGGGGGTACTGGTCGGAGGTGATGGGCTCAACGGGGATATCGCCCCGGCCCGACAGCTCCAGCACTTTGAGGGCGAACTGGTAGCGGGAGCAGGCCCCTTCGTTGGTGAAGTGATAGGTGCCGTAGAATCCTGTCTCGATGAGCTGGAGAATGGCTTGAGCCAGATCGGGGGCATAGGTGGGAGAGCTGATCTCATCCACCACCACGCTCAGATGCCCATGTTTATCGGCGGCGCGGATGATCTTGGTGGGGAAGTTGTCCCCTCCTGGGGCGTAGAGCCAAGAGGTGCGCACGATGTAGTGTCGGGCGACCAACGAGCGGGTGAAGAACTCCCCCGCCAACTTGGAGGCCCCGTAGGGATTAATAGGGTGAGGCTGATCCCACTCCAGGTAGGGCTCACCTCTCTGGCCGTCGAACACCTCGTTGGTGCTGATGTACACCATCACCGCCTCAGTTTGCTGACAAGCTAGCCCGATGTGCTGGCTGCCCACGCCGTTGGTTAGATAGGCCAGGTCGGGCTCACGAGCGCATCCCTCCACGTCAGTGTACGCCCCAGCGTGGATCACTACCTTGGGCTTGAAATCCACAAGTGCCTGAATAATAGCCGGGTCGGTGAAATCGTGCTCCGGCCGTCCAATGAGAAAGAGTTCCTCATCCGCCAGCAGACGATGAAGCGAGCTGCCCAATTGACCTGTGTATCCTGTGATCGCTATGCGCATATCGCCTCCAGCCTCCCGTAGAATATGATACCTGCGCTATGTCATCGGTTAATTATACCAGCTTTGTCCCCAATTGGGAATTCTTCTTGCCGATGGCCTTGTGCTTCCCTCACGTTCAGGATACAATATTGGTGCGATTATGAGCGAGTGGGGGGCGGAGATGTCTGGCCTTGACCCTTTGGGACGAATTCTGGTGATTATTGGAGGGACGCTCCTGCTGCTGGGGCTGGTGCTAATCCTGGCTGGGAGGATATCCTGGGTGGGCAGACTGCCAGGGGACATCCGCATCGAAGGAGAGCACTTCAGCTTCTATTTTCCCATCGTCACCTGTGTCCTGCTGAGCATTCTGCTGACCTTAATTTTGAACCTGATCGCGCGGATCCTGCGCCGATGAGGACAGCTGTTTCTATTCCTTTGGCGATGCGCACTCTATCAAAGCAGAGGGTGGAATGAAGAAGGCAGAACAGTGCGCGCTCTTTCTGCAAATATTCCTGCCGACGGGAGTGCTGGCCCTGCTGGTGCACGGCCTGGTTCTGACCCCGGTCGGATTTTCCTTGCAGGCTGCAGCGGGGCTGATTTGGGCTGGGGCAGTGCCCGGGACACTGGCTGGCCGGCTGCTGTTGGCCAACGACCGGGAGCTGGACGGCGTCGAGCGCGCTCTGCTAGCCGTCGGCCTGGGCTACGTGAGCCTGATTTTGGGTACCCTGATCTTGCACTTCATCCCTGGCCCTCTGACCCGCGTGCATCTGCTCATCTTCTCCGACGCTCTGGTGCTGGCGCTCTTGGCGCTGGTCATGAGGGCAGGTGCAAGACCTGCCCCTACCACGGATTTGGGTTGGCAGAGGCGGTGGC
>JAYEMR010000021.1:0-5332 GCA_034718215.1 Chloroflexota bacterium | reverse complement strand
GAATGTGGATTGGGTTACTTATCGCCGTGATCGTTGGTGAAGGCTACTTTGCCTCCGCTTGCCAAGGTCGCATCAAGCCCCGGGAGACCTCTGAACCGACGGAGGAGAGAAGCGCCCTGCCTCAGGTGGTCTCAGCCTCCGGGGAGGTGCTTCCTACCCGGTGGGCTGTGTTGAGCTTCCCCATGGGGGGAGAGGTGGAGGAATTGAGGGTGGAGGCGAATGATGAGGTCGAGAAGAGGGAGTTGCTGGTCCGGCTGAAAGCCACGGAGCTGGGAAAAAAGGTGGACCTGGCGGAAGCTGCCTTGGCGACCGCCCAGTCCAGGTTGGCCCAGGTGAAGGCAGGCGCGCGCCCCCAGGAGATCGCCGCCGCCGATCAGGAGGTAGCAGCGGCCAAGGCAGCGCGTGATCAGGCTCAGGCAGCGCTGGAAAAAGCCAAGATCGGTCAGGACGCAGCCCAGGCTGCTGTGAAACTGGCCCAGACAGGTGTGGCCTCTGCGCAAGCAGGGGTTACGTCTGCTGAAGCGAATTTGGCGCTGCTGAAGGCAGGAGCCAGGGAGGAAGAACGAGAGATCGCTAAGCTGCAGATAGATCAAGCCCGCAATAGCCTCTGGGCAGCTCAGGCTCAGCGGGACTCAACCAGCGGCGCGGTGGATCGGGGCGAGATGAGGCAAGCTGACCTGGATGCCGCCGAGGCTGAGGTGGGGAACGCGCACGTGGCTATACAAATCGCCGAGCTCCGTCATGAGGAGACAGAGGCCGGGCCACGGGCGGAGGAGATCGCCCAGGCTCAGTCGGGGGTGGATTCGGCCAAAGCCGGTGTCAGTGAAGCGAAGGCGCGAATAGACTCAGCACAGGCTCAGCTCCGAGGGGCGGAGGCTCAAGTGCCAATCGCGGAGGCGCAGCTGGCCGCCGCAGAAGCTCGGGTGGCCCAAGCCCAAGCCCAAAGGGATCTGCTCAAGGCTGGGGCCAGAGCGGAGGATGTGGCCGTAGCTGAGGCTCAAGTAGAGGAGGCTGGAGCGGCGCTGGAGGCAGCCAAGACATCCCTGGCCGATGCTCAACTCGAAGCCCCCTTCGACGGCACGGTAGCACGCCTGGAGACACGAGAGGGAGAGATGGTATCTCCGGGAGAGCCCATCCTGTACCTGGGCGATCTGAGTTCCTTCCAGGTGAAGACGACCGACCTCGACGAGATCGACATCGCCCGCGTGGAGGTGGGCCAACAGGTCGAGCTCACCTTCGATGCCCTGCCCGAACGAAGGCTGACTGGTCGGGTGAAAAGGATCGAGCCCATGGCCACGCCCGGCCGAGGAGGTACAAACTACACCGTCGTCATCAGCTTCGACAAGCTGGACCCCGATCTGCGCTGGGGGATGACTGCCTTCGTGGATATCCTCGTGAGGGACTGAACGATGATCCTCAAAAACCTCTTCCGCCGCAAAGGGCGTACAATCCTGACCCTCGTCGGCATCGCCATCGGCGTGGCGGCCATCGTCGCGCTGGGGGCGGTGGCGCGGGGGATGAAGGCCGGCTTCACCGCGATGACCCGGGGCAGCGAAGCTGATCTGGTGCTCACCCAGGCCGACACGCTGACCGCAATGCTCAGCAGCATTGATGAGACGGTCACTGACGAACTGCGCACCTGGCGGGAGGTCTCCGATGTGGACGGCGTGCTCTTCGGCAACACCGTGACTGAGAAAGGCTCTTACCTTTTCTTCTTCGGTCACGATCCCGAGGGGTTCGCCATTGACCACTTCCGCGTTGTCGAAGGACAGGGGTTGGCGGAGGTCCAAAGAGTGCGGGGGAAGCCGCTCATCTTGGGCCGGCGCGCGGCGGACAGCATGGAGAGGCAGGTGGGCGACACCTTCCGTGTCAGCGGCAGCATCTTCCGCATCGTCGGCATCTACGAGACGGGGGACGGATTCGAGGACAGCGGCGCGGTCATCCCTCTGGAGGAGGCGCAGGGCATCACGCTGCAGCCCCATCACGTCTCGATGCTCTACATCAAGCTGCGCGATCCCTCCGACGAGGCCCGGCTGAGAAAGAAGGTGGAGCGACAATTCCCCAACCTCTCCCTCTCCACTACAGCCGGATTCACAGAGCAGGAGCAGATGCTGGAGATCCTGGAGGCGATGGCGATGGGCGTCGCCGGACTGGCGATCGTGATCGGCGGCGTCGGCATGGCCAACACACTCTTCATGTCCGTCTTCGAGCGCACGCGCGAGATCGGCCTGCTCCGCTCGCTGGGCTGGAGGCGGTGGCGAGTGCTGTTCCTCATCCTGGGCGAATCATTGACCCTGGCCCTGCTGGGCGGTCTGATAGGCGTCGGCCTGGGCGTGGGGGCGGTCTTTGCCATCAACAAATCGAGTTCTATGTTGGGCATATTCGGGAGCCAGTTCACCCCGGAACTCTTCGTCCGGGCCTTCGTCACCGTGATCGTGCTGGGGCTGGTGGGTGGGGCCTACCCCGCCTGGTGGGCCAGCCATTTGTTGCCCCTGGAGGCGCTGCGCTATGAGGGAGGCGGTGGCGCAGAGGTCACACGTCCCTTGCCCGGCGGGATGACAGTGCGCAACCTCCTGCGGCAGCGGACGCGCACAGCACTGACCCTGTTGGGCATCGGGATCAGCATCGCCGCCATCGTCGCCCTGGGCGCCCTCGCTGAGGGCACTGCTCAGCTCATGACCGCGATGTTCCGGGCCAGCCAGACCGATCTGCTGGCCATCCAGGCTGGCGTGGACGCGGACTTCAGCGCGGTCGACGAGCGGGTGGGATCGCGGATCGCCGCCCGTTCCGACGTGGAGGCGGTCGCTGGCACCATCATGACCGCCGTCAGCACAGAGAGGATGCCCATGCTGATCGTGATGGGTTACCACCCGCGCTCCTTTGCCATCCGCCATTTCCATGTCGTCGAGGGCGTGCCGCTGACCGGCCGCCATCAGGTCATCGTTGGACGCCAGGCGGCGGAGCAGATGGGCGTGGAGGTGGGCGACACACTTCGCCTGCTGAGGAGTAACTTCCGCGTGGTCGGCATCTACGAGACGGGAATCGCCTACGAGGACATCGGCGTCGTGATCGGATTGCGAGAGGCGCAGTCCCTCACCGGGAAGCCGCACCAGGTGATGTACTACGCGATCAAGCTGCGCGATCTAGGACAGGCCGAGGCAGTGGAGGAGGAGCTTGAGGCGGGCTTTCCGGAGATCGACTTC
This sequence comes from Chloroflexota bacterium, assembly GCA_034718215.1. GTDB lineage: Bacteria > Chloroflexota > Anaerolineae > JAYEMR01 > JAYEMR01 > JAYEMR01. The sequence continues at coordinate 2,129 of JAYEMR010000021.1, read as the reverse complement.
TCGCTCACCTCGGAGATCGCCGAGAGCATGAGCGATTTCAAGGTGATGAAGCAGATGGTGACGCAGATCTCGCTCTTGGCGGTCTTCATCGGAGGGCTGGGAATGCTGAACACGATGCTGATGAGTGTGCTGGAGCGGACGCGGGAGATCGGCGTGCTGCGGGCGCTGGGCTGGCGCAAGCGACGGGTGCTGGGCATGATCCTGCGGGAGTCGCTGATGTTGGGCGCGGTAGGTGGCGTCTGTGGCATGCTCTTGGGGTTGGGATTAGGAGCGCTAGCAGGGCTGGCACCAGGGGTGTACGGAGCTCTTAAGCCAATCTACACGCCTCAGATATTTGTGCAGGCCATCGCGGTGGCGCTGGTGGCTGGAGTCATGGGAGGTCTCTACCCGGCCTGGCGAGCGACTCGCATGCAGCCGATGGAGGCGCTGAGATACGAGTGACAAGTTGATAAGTTACGAGTCAACGAGTTAATACATCCCCTTGTCGACTCATTGACTTGTTATCCCATGAAGGAGGCGACTATGAACGGGAACGTTATCGTCGAAACGCGTGAGTTACTGAAAATCTACGGTGACGGGATCGAAGTGCGGGCCTTGGATGGGGTTAACCTCATCGTACGAGAGGGAGAGTTCATGGCTGTGATGGGGCCCTCTGGCAGCGGGAAGTCCACCCTGCTGAATATGATCGGGGCCCTGGATCGCCCTACCAGTGGGCGTGTGATCGTGCAGGGGCAGGACTTGACAGAGATGCGCGATCTGGATCGCTTCCGCTCCCGAACCGTGGGCTTCGTCTTTCAACTGCACAATCTCATCCCCACCCTGACCGCTCGGGAGAATGTGGAGATCCCCATGCATGAAGGGAAACTAGCGGGGCGCGCCCGCCGAGAGCGGGCCATGGAACTGCTGGGCTTGGTTGGGCTGGAGCCGCGGGCCGATTTCCTTCCCAACCAGCTCTCTGGTGGGGAGCGGCAGCGGGTGGCCATCGCCCGCGCCCTAGCCAACGACCCAGCCATCATCCTGGCCGATGAGCCCACCGGCAACCTGGACTCCGTCAGCGGGTCAGAGCTGATGCGCACCCTCCGCCACCTGAATCAGGCGCAGGGGACCACTATCATCGTGGTCACCCATGATCCTAAGGTGGCGCGGGCCACTGATCGGCGCGTCACCCTGCAGGATGGTCGCCTCGTGGACGATCACCCGGTGGAGGCCCCTCTAGTTGAGGACCTACGAGAGCTGGCTCACACTCGGTTGGGGGAGCTCCTGCGCCAGGGGCGGGCAGAGGAGCTCTTCGCTGAGCTGGGACTGGAGGTGGACAGCCAAACGCCGCTTACGGGAGAGGAGTGGCGGCGGATCTTGGAGGGACTGGTGTGAGCCTGGAGGGAGACACTCTGCGTTCCCAGCGGGTTGGTGGCATGGTTCATTTGGAGAAATTTGGTCCACACTTTGCATTCCTGCCCGGTGATGCAACCTTCGGTTGTCCTGATTATAATAGGAGTATCCACCTATACCAGGTACTGGCAAAGGATGAAGTCGCCGGGCTAGTAAAAAGCGCCGGGTGAATCCGTCTTAGAAAGACGTTTGCCCGCACCTGCCTGCACCTGATCAGGCACAGGTGATCGGGCACAGGTAAGCCCCTTTCACGGGGCGCTGCTTCGTAGCCTGGACACTTTATGTCCGGGCTTCCTATCCATCAACCCTATCCGCCGCCAAGTAGGAGATGGGATAAATACTTCGCCGGCCGTGTTTCAACCCTCATCCGGCCCGAAGGCCGGATGCGACTGTGGGATCTACTCCACTTCTATGCGAGTAGCCTGTTGTTGCTGTTGAGGTGATTCCTCCAGACGCTCAATAGCGGCATCCATCAGGCTGCGCACGGCTAGGAGACACTCCCTGCGTGCAGCGCGGCTGTGGGCGTGGAACTCCGCCGGCAGAATACACGGCCTCTCAGCTCTGATTCTCCGTCCCATGCCCTCGATCCCTTCCGCCAGCCAATCCTCGAACGCGAACTCCTTTTCCTCAGCCATCTCACTCACCTCCTTTCCCTCTTTTGCCGTCGTTCATCCACCTGGATAATTATAGCAGCTCGTAGAGCTCCTGTCAAAGCACTGTCCCCTCACCTGTAACCTGTA
>JAYEMR010000020.1:0-5339 GCA_034718215.1 Chloroflexota bacterium | reverse complement strand
GGCAGTAGACTGCAATGATAAACATATCCAGGTCAAACATTGGGATACCTCCTCTATCGTTGAACTACAAGTTGCGTAAGCTTCAGAGGAGTATATCCCAAAAGCGAAAAAGTTGCACATGGCGTTAGGAGTTATCCGGGAGGGTGAATGCGGGGGCCAGGGCCCTCAAGAGCTGATCTAAAAAGGAGGGTTATTAAGTGGATATCTTGCATCTAATTGATCGGCTGGAGGAGGAGATCAGCCAGGGGTACAGGCTGCCCTTCAGCAGCACTGTGATAGTCAATGAAGAGCGTCTGTGGGACATCATTGACACCATGCGGATCTCTGTCCCTGAGGAGGTACAGCAAGCTCAGCAGGTTGAGAGAGAGCGGGAGCGTATTCTAGCCCAGGCTCAGGAGGAGGCAGGACGAATTGTGGCTCTGGCCCGAAGGCAAGCCGAGGAGATGAAATCTGACCGCGAGGTGATTCAGAGCGCGAAAGCAGAGGCGGAGGATATCTTGACCCAGGCCCAAAGGGAAGCGCAGCAGTTTCAGGCAGAGGCGGATTCCTATGCCCTTGAGGTGCTGACCAAGTTGGAGGAGCAATTGAGCCAAACGCTGCAGGCTGTGCAGAACGGAGTGGAGCAGCTCTCCAACCAGAGAGAAAAGTGGGCTACCCCCAAGGATGAGAGCTGAGCTGTAATGTGATGCGTGAATTTTCACATTTTTGACTTAGCACAGGTCTGTTCTATAATAACAGCAGGTGATTGCCCACATCTCACCTGTACCCGGTACTGGCAGATTCGAGGGCTGAGGCGTCCTCGCCGAAGCTGTTCCCCTGTCCGTCGAACCCTGTCTGCCTGTACCCGATCACCTGTACCCGATCAGGTGCGGGCAGGCACGGGTGCCGACAGGCAGGAGACGGGATGGTCAGCATATCCCTACGCCTCGGTCCTCTCGTTGAAGATATGGGTAATCACCAAAATAACAATGCCCAGCGATTTCATCGGGTGTTGTTTCTTCATGCCTGTACCCCAGGGCTTTTCCAAAGTCGCTCGGCAAGTTATAGGGGCACACCTTGCGGGTGCCCAGGGTGGGCGCAAGGCCCCAACCTGTTTGAAACGCATCCGGAGCATTTTGTCGCCTGTACCTGGCCCAGGTGCGACGAAACGATCCCTATCGCAGCCTGGAGATTGCCTGTCCCCCGCCTGTGCGGACAGGTGCCTGCGCTCTCTTTCCCAGACTGGCCGCTATGAAAAGGTGGGGAGCAGGGCAAGATAATTCAAACGAGAAAGGATAGAGAAAGAAAATGGGAGCTTTACCTAAGAAACGGATATCTCGAGGGCGGAAACGCAGAAAGCGTGCCTCCGATGTACTCAAAACGCTAAACCTCGTCCCCTGCCCGCATTGCCACGAAATGAAGCTGCCCCATCGGGTGTGCCCTCACTGTGGCTACTACCGAGGCGTGCAGGTGATAGAGATTGAGGCGGAGTAGGGGCAGATTAGATCTGCCCCTACCGTGGTTGTGCACCACTTGAGGCCGTGCCATTACGGCGTACGAGGCACGGCCTGCAGCGTTTCAAAGGCTGATCAGTTGAATGAGTCTAGTGGAAGGGAGATGACACTATGCTTCACACTTCTCTCTGTGATCTCTTGGGCATCCAGTACCCTATCCTCCAAGGGGGGATGACATGGGTTGCCACGGCGGAGCTGAGCGCTGCTGTCTCTGAGGCTGGTGGTCTAGGCATCATCTCGGGCAACGCCCCGCCTGACTACGTGCGGAACCAGGCTCGCCAGACCAAACAGCTCACCGACAAGCCCTTCGGGGTCAACATCCCCCTCTTCTCCCCCTACGTTGATGAGGTGGTGGAGGTGTGCATCGAAGAGGGAGTACCTGTGGTGACCACGGGAGCTGGCAATCCTGGCCTCATCATGGCTGACCTGAAGGAGGCTGGGATCAAGGTCATCCCCGTGGTGGCCTCAGTGGCCCTGGCTCGGCGCGTAGAGCGCATGGGAGCCGATGCTATCGTGGCCGAGGGGATGGAATCGGGAGGACACATCGGCGACGTGGCTACCCTACCCCTCATCCCGCAGGTGGTGGACGCGGTGGATGTGCCGGTGATAGCCGCCGGGGGGATCGGCGATGGGCGGGGGCTGGTCGCGGCGCTGGCCCTGGGAGCGGCGGGAGTGCAGATGGGAACCCGCTTCATATGTACTGCAGAGTGCATCGCCCACGAGAACTACAAACAGGCCCTGGTGCGTGGACGCGATCGCTCCACTATCACCACTGGACACAGCATCGGCCACCCCATGCGGGCCCTGCGCAACCCCATGGCCCGGATGTTCGAGGAAATGGAGAGAGAAGGGTCGTCCGAAGAGGAGATCATGGAGTTCGGAACTGGTAAGTTTCGGCTGGCGGCTAAGGAGGGCGACGTGAAGAATGGATCTGTACTGGCGGGGCAGATCTGCGGCCTCATCCATGAGGTCCTGCCCGCGCAGGAGCTGATCTCAGGGATGATCGCCCAGGCCCAGGAGGTCATTGGCCAGCTCGACTCATTGTCTTCGTGAAGCTTGGCTTCGCTCCACGCTTCACGCTCCACGAAATAGAGGGAGGTATTCTGTGATCACATATCGCATCGCCACTCTGCCCGGAGATGGTATAGGGCCTGAGGTGATGGCCGAAGGGGTGAAAGCCCTGAGGGCGGTCGGCGAGGTAGCGGATATCAGCTTCGAGTTCGTTGAGTTCCCCTACGGCTCGGACCATTACCTAGCCACTGGCGAGGTGCTGCCCGACAGGGCCATAGAGGAGATGGGGCAATGCGATGCCATCTACTTCAGCGCAGTGGGCGATCCTCGGGTCGAGCCTGGCATCCTGGAGCAGGGGATCATCCTCAAGCTCCGCTTCGCCTTCGACCAGTGGGTCAACCTAAGGCCGGTGAAGCTCTACCCTGGCGTCCCCTGCCCCCTGAAGGACAAAGGCCCAGGGGATGTGGACTTCTATGTGGTGCGGGAGAACACCGAGGATTTCTACATCGGCCTCGGCGGATCCTTCTCCGGCTCGCATCACAGCAAAGCACAGGAGCTCAAGCGCAGGAGCTACCAGGGCCGTTTTGATGTGGAGATCGACTGGGAGCCGGCTGATGAGGTCGCCTATCAGATTGGAGCCATCACCCGCACAGGAAGCGAGCGGGTGATCCGTTATGCCTTTGAGTTAGCCCAACGCAAGGGGATGAGCAGGGTCACCTCTGTGGACAAGGCCAACGTCATGTCCGATGTTTATAACTTCTGGCGAGAGATCTTCAACGATGTCGCGGCCAACTATCCAGAGGTGGAGACCGAGTTCTCCTACGTTGACGCCGTCACTATGTGGTTCGTTAAGAACCCGGAGTGGTTCCAGGTGGTGGTGGCTCCCAACATGTTCGGCGACATCATCACCGACCTGGGGGCCATAATTCAGGGGGGGCTGGGGTTGGCCCCAGGGGGTAACATCAACCCCGATGGCGTGTCCATGTTCGAGCCTATCCATGGCTCGGCGCCCAAGTACAGAGGCATGGGCGTGGCCAATCCCATCGCCACCATCCTGGCCGGCCAACTCATGCTGGAGCATCTAGGTGAAGAGGAGGAGGCGGCGCTGCTGGATCAGGCGGTGAGCGACGCACTGGCCGAGGGAAGGGTGCGCACTCGCGACCTGGGAGGGAGCGCCTCGACAGCAGAGATGGGTGATTGTATAGCCGCTCGGGTACGCAAGCTGGCGGAGCGGGCCTAGCCCATGGCAGGAGCCATTGCCTGCGTCTTCCCCGGCCAAGGTTCGCAGCATGTGGGGATGGGCCAGAAGCTGTACAAAGCCCATCCACTGGCACGCCAGGTCTTTGCCCAGGCCTCTGACATTCTGGGCCTAGACCTGGCGTCGCTCTGTTTTAGGGGCCCTGAGGAAGTGCTCACCGATACCCTCAACGTCCAGCCCGCCATCCTGACCCTGAGCATCGCCCTGTGGAATGTCCTGCAGGAGAGTCCATTTAACTCTCCCCATCCGATGTTCCTCGCCGGCCACAGCTTGGGGGAGTACAGCGCGCTGGTGGCTGCCGGAGCGCTGGAGTTCGCCGATGCTCTGCGGCTGGTCCGTCGCCGGGGCGAGCTGATGCAAGCCGCGGGGAGGGAGAACCCCGGCGGTATGGCCGCGGTGATCGGCCTGGATTCAGAGACAGTGGAGAGGGTCTGCGCACGAGCGAAGGAGAGGACCGGGGGGACATTGGGGGTGGCCAACCACAACTCGCCGGACCAGATAGTCATCAGCGGCGATCACGCATCCCTGGAGGAGGCCATGTCCCTGGCCGAGGAGGAGGGTGCGCGCCACGTCATCCCCCTGGCGGTGAGCGTGGCCTCTCATTCGCCTTTCATGGCCCCAGCAGCCAAGGTCTTGGGCGGGATATTGGAGTTCACGCATATTCGGAGAGCGCGGACACCTGTGGTGGCCAACGTCAGCGCCCAGCCCATCGTGGAGCCGGAGGAGATCCGCCGGGAGCTGGTCTCCCAGCTAACCGGTCCGGTGCGGTGGGTGGAGTCGGTGGAGTACATGATCGCTCAGGGGGTGGATACCTTCGTTGAGGTCGGGCCAGGGGATGTGCTGAGGGGCTTGATCCGCCGGATTGACAGAGAGGTGGAGAGAAGAGGTATAGAGGATATCCTGGAGGCCTCAGTAGGATGTGAATCAAGATGATGAGCAAGCACTTCGGTTTTTTGACACGAGAGCCTGATTTTGCGCCGAGTTAGCCAACTGTCGAGCGGATGAAGTAGCGCTTGCGGCGGCTCGCGCCTGCGCAGGCGCGAAGCATTCCTAAGACGAGGCATCACGGACCCGGTCGAGCAGTTTCTTTTTGCGGTGTCTTCTCATATTTCTGCCTTTCGATAACTTGCCCTCTTGCCCCCTTTAGTGTATACTATCTTTGAATATTATACCTACCTTCCCGTTTTGGGCAAGTATTTAGGTGGATGTCAATTCCACCTAATATGCCCATAGGGATACTTAGAGGGGCATTTATCCACCTAAGATTCCCCATGAGCTCTTATGCGGACAGATATCTGTCTAAGAACTGGATTTAGGCAGATAGATGTCCAGATCATGGAATGTTTAGAATCTCTTTCCAGGGCTATTGATGTCCAAAAATTCGATTCCGCTTTTCCGGGTCTTTCAAGGGGTGTACAGGCTCATCATCGGCGATGCTGAACTGGATGATCAACCCATTGAGCCAGGGAATAGCCACCCGTTTGGCGTTCAGCTCTTCCAACAGGGGTCGGAGCTCCTCTTGACTCGGAAAGGGATCGAACACCACATGCAGCTCTTTACCAACCAAATAGAGGGTT
>JAYEMR010000019.1:0-5431 GCA_034718215.1 Chloroflexota bacterium | reverse complement strand
TGAGCCGCGTCCGTCAACAGGTGTCCGAATATCATGGAGACCCCGTTGAGGGCGTCATTTTCGGTGGCCACGACGAAGGGCTCTCGGATGCCATTCCAGTCGAAGGATGAATTGAGGATCGCCTCCAGAAAATCGCCGTTGGGGAAGTGATCGGTCCACTGCCGCTGGCCCTGGAAGCCGGAGGCGATGGCGTTGTGTCCCAGCGCCTCCTCGCCGTAGCCCAGCTCGGCCAGCCTAGGATTGCCCACCATCAGATCGCGGGCGATAATGGCCATCTTGACCACAAACTCCCAGTCCTCATCCTTCTGCTCCCGGCTGCGCTGCTTTTCGGGGGGATTGCGGTCCTCACCCTCTTTACAGTTCTCCTTCACCCACTGCAGGGCCCGGGCAAATTCCTCCTTGTCGTAGATACCCTCATCAATCCGGCGGACGAACTCGCTCATGTCCACCGTCTCCACCCGCATTCCCAGGTAGTCCTCGAAGAGGGGATGATCCACGATGGAGCCAGCGATGCCCATGGAGACGCCACCCATGGACAGGTATGATTTGCCGCGCATCGTCGCCACGGCCAGGCCAGCCTTGGCAAATTGCAGGATTTTCTCCTGCACATCGAGTGGAACAGAGGTATCTCCCGCGTCCTGAACATCACGCCCGTAGATCTTGAAGACCGGCAGCCCCTTCTGGTCGTGGGCCGCTGCAACCGCCGCCAGGTAGACCGCCCCAGGGCGCTCGGTGCCGTTGAAGCCCCACACCGCCTTGGGGATGAAGGGGTCCATATCCATCGTCTCCGAGCCGTAGCACCAGCAGGGGGTGACGGTGATAGAGACACCTACTCCCTCTCGGGCGAACTTCTCGGCTGCCTGGGCGGCCTCGGCGACGCCGCCGATGCAGGTGTCAGCGATGACGCACTCCACCGGCAGGCCATTAGAGTGGCGCAGGTTCTCGGTCAGCAGATCCGCGACCGATTTGGCCAATGCCATCGTCTGCCCTTCCAAGGCCTCCCTCACTCCCTTCCGCCGCCCGTCAATGGTGGGTCGGACGCCGATCTTAGCCATATCCCCGATCAGTCTGTTCCTGTTCGCCATTATTGTGTCTCCTTCCTTAACTATCCTTGCTCAATGAGCTTCAGCGGTGCCTTGCTCAACTCCATAGGGGAGGACTCCTTCTCCGAGAAGGGCCTCAGCCTCACGCTGAAGCTCATCTCCTGAGGTTGGAGCAGATACTGCTCCAGGACTCCAGGGCCACAGCTCGCGTTGCCCAGGCCTGACTGCTTGTAATCTAGGTTCAGTGTGATATCCTTCCGCCTTTTCAGCTCGTAGGTGTGAGTGGCCTGGGCGAGGTCCTCCGTGGTGAAATGGTGGACGCTCACGTTCAGCAGGGGCATTCCCACTGCCAGCAGGCCGATGCCTCCCTCATCGGTCAGCGCCCCCCACCGCACGTCGGCCTTGTTCCCATTCTCCTGAGGGGTGATGTAGGGCACATACTGGTCGTCCACCATGCCGCGGTACACGCCGATCTGGGCTCCCAGCTTGCGGTCGGAGTAGGTCTCATGTGGGCCGCGTCCGTACCAGGAGAAAGTATTGCACTCCCCCGGCAGACGCATCTGCAGGCCCACCCGTGGCAGCGGAGGAAGCTTGCCGGTCGGCAGGAGGTGCGTCTTGATCACTACATCGCCGCTGCCATACACAGTGTAGGTGTATTCGCACTCGAAGCTGCCCTCGTAGTAGGAGGCGAGGAGTTGGCCAGGCGGGATATCATGGAGCTCGGACAGGACCTCCTTAGCCTCCGGGGGCACATCTTGCCAGGAAACGCTTCGAACCCATCTGGAGATCGCTTCAAAGAATTCGGGAAGGCGTCCCGAACGATCGAGGTGAGCCACCAATTCTCCCGCTTTATCTGCTTTCCCTTCGCCCAGTAGGCCGTCGTAGTCCACATCCAGGCGGGAGCAGAGCGTGCGGATGGCGCTCTCGTCAAGTGAGGCGGCCAGTTGCTGAGCCGATTCGACCAACTGCTGTCGTGCCTGCGATTCTCGCTCCAGAGCCTTCGCATCGGCTGGCGGCGCGAGGGTACACTGCACATGGATGCGCACCAACTGTGGCTCGATCTGATCCACCTCAACTCTCTGTACCTGGTGCTGCAGTCGGTCCAGTCCCGCGGCGCGCCATCGGACTGCCATCCTCTGATCGCCCCAGGTGTTGGCATCGTTATCGGTGGGAGCACGCCAGATGTTCAGCCGAGGGCCTTCTTTCACCAGCTCTCGGCCCGCGTACTGGAAAGAGGTAACCACGCCCTCCACCTTGCTCAACATCAGGCTGAAGTCTGAACCGCAGACTTTCACCTCCTCCTCCGATTCCTTCAGCTGAAGCCCCTCCATCCCCTCGATCCTCAAGGCTGGTTCCTCCGGAACCTCGAAGGGCACCTGGAACTGAGCCCAGGCCACCTCATGCCCCGCCTCCGCCCATAGTGCATCCTGAGCCAGGGCGAAACTCAGTGTCAGCCAGTACTCGACGCCGGGTTTCATGTCTGGCTCGTCGAAGGGGATGTTCACCGTCTCTCTGCATCCAGGAAGGAGATCCAACCTTGGGAGTTCTCCCCTCTGTACTACCTGATCGTCAGCCGAAAGCCTCCAGGAGATATCGAGCTGATTTAGGTTAGAGAAGCAGTACCTGTTGGTGATCTCCACCGCTCCCGCTGCTAGGTCCACCGGCTCGACCTTCACCGGTTCCAGGACTTTCTTGTACTCCCAAAGGCCAGGGTGAGGTTCGCGATCGGGGGAGATCAGGCCATTGATGCAGAAGGAGCCATCGTTGGGCTCATCTCCGAAATCGCCGCCGTAGGCGAAGAACTCCTCGCCCTCCTCCGTCCTGTGACGAAGCCCCTGGTCTACCCAGTCCCAGATGAATCCGCCCTGCAATCGCTTGTGCGCCTCTATGGCCTCCCAGTACTCTTTCAGATTGCCAGTGCTGTTGCCCATGGAGTGGGCGTACTCGCACATAAGAAGGGGGCGGGTTTCCCCCTCCACCTGCGCCATCTCGATGATCCTATCAACAGTAGGATACATCGTGCTCACGATGTCTATGCTCGGCGCCGTGTCGGGCCCTTCGTAGTCCCTCCAATTTGTGGCGCTCTCGTAGTGCACCGGGCGCGTGGGATCGTAGTTGTGGATCCAGCCCGCCAGCGCGGCGTGATTGGGGCCGTACCCAGATTCATTGCCCAGCGACCAGGCAATGACACAGGGATGGTTCTTGTCCCGCTCAACCATCCGGATACCCCGCTCCATAAACGCCGTGGCCCACTCCGAGTCCTTGGTTAGCCTGTCCCACACCCCGTGGGACTCGATGTTGGCCTCGTCGAAGATGTAGAGGCCGTACTGGTCGCAGAGGTCATACCATCGGGGATCGTTGGGATAATGGGAGGTGCGGACGGCGTTGATGTTGAACCGCTTCATCAGCCGGATGTCCTCGATCATCGAATCCACGGTGACCGCATGGCCCCTGTCGGGGTCATGCTCGTGGCGGTTCACTCCTTTGATGAGAATGGGCACCCCGTTGACGTGGATCTGCCCCTCCTTCACTTCGACCTTACGGAAGCCGATCCTGCTGCCGACGATCTCCAGCACCTCGCCTGTCTCATCTTGCAGGGAGATCAGGAGGGTGTACAGATAGGGGTGCTCAGCCGACCACTTCTCGGGGTTGATCACAGCCTGCTCCAAATCCAGCGTGATCTCACCGCCGGCTCCAACGTCAAATTCGCGCGCGATCGGATCAGCGAGGACTGGATTCCCCTCGGCGTCGTAGAGAACCGCCTCCAAGACATGATCCGCCGCTTCCTCGTTGCTATAGTTATGGACCTTGGCCCTGATCCTGAGCACCGCATCGCGATAAGCCCCATCGAGTCCCGTCCTGACGAAGAAGTCGCGCACGTGAAACGGCGGCGAAGCCCACAGGTAGACGTCACGATAGATTCCGCTCAGCCGCCAGAAATCCTGATCCTCAAGGTAGCTGGAGTCCGACCAGCGGAGGACCTGGACAGCCAGCAGGTTCTGGCCGGGATGGATGTAGGGCGTGATGTTGAACTCAGCCGGCAGTCGGCTGCCCTGGCTGTAGCCCACCTTCTCGCCGTTGACCCATAGATTGAAGGCTGAGTCCACGCCCTCGAAGAGGATGAAGATCTCTCGGCCTTCCCAGTGCTCTGGGATGGTGAAGCGCCTGCGATAGGATCCGGTGGGGTTGTCCTCGTGCGGTACGCGCAAGGCAGCGGTGGGAAATGGATACTGCACGTTGGTGTAGATGGGGATGCCGTGACCTTGAAGCTGCCAGTTCCCCGGCACGGCGATAGTATCCCACGCGCTGTCATCGAAGTTTCTTTTATGGAAATTCTCAGGGGCCGAAGCTGGATTGGGGGCCCAATGGAACCCCCAATCCCCATTCAGCAGCTTGAAGTAGGGTGAGGAGCTGCGATCATCCGCCAAGGCTATCCGCTCATCCGAGTAAGACATCAGTGGAACATGCCCCGGCTCCTTGTTGCGCCCCACGACACGAGGGTTCTCCCAATCATTCACCTTTGTTCCGCTATTCCCTGTCATCCACCCCTCCATGAAACGATGAAGTATTCTCCTCACATTGAAGTAGTTTACCCCGTTTCCTTGCACCTGTCAAGCTAACCTTGACAGAGCTTCTGTCTGCCAGAGGGAGAGTGCAACATCACCGTGACGCTCACTGTGAGAGTCACGGTGAGCGTTGGCGAATAGGTGGCTGTCGGCGTGAGAGTGGCAGTAAAGGTGATGGTCGGCGCAGCCGTCGGAGTCACAGGTGTGGCTGTGAGGGTGGCCGTCGGTGCAGGAGTGATGGTGGAGGTCGAAGTTGGGGTGGGCAGTGGCGTCTCGGTGGGAGTCGTGGTCGGCGTCGCCGTTGGTGTAGATGTTTCGGTGGGGACTGTGGTGGGTGTCTCCGAGGGCGTCGCCGTCGGCTCGCTGGTCGGCGTGGCTGTGGGGCTCGCCTCCAACGGTGGTGTGGGGGTGCCAGTTGCCGTCGGTGGAATCGGCGTTGAGGTTGGAGGTGCCGTGGGCCAGGATTGGGTGGGAGTGGGTGCCAAGGTCTTCGTAGGCAGGGCAGTCGCAGGAGGAGAAGTAGGCTGGGATGTGAGAGTAGGAGGAAGGGGAGTGGAAAAAGCGATGGAAGTCGGAGCGCTGAGGGCAGGCGCGAAGGCCAGGGCCGCCAATCCCACGCAGTAGCAGGGCAGAGTGAGCAGAATCAGAGACAGCAGGATGGAGTAGCTGGTTCGTTGATCCTGGCTCAAGTTGGCGTACCAGGAGCGCAGCCGCTTGATCACAAGCCTCTCCTCTCCTCGACGGAGAGCCCCTCCCGACCGGCATAGAGGTAACGGTGCAGAAGGGTGTCGTACTCCGTCCAGGGCTTGGTCTGATCCGGGC
>JAYEMR010000018.1:0-5433 GCA_034718215.1 Chloroflexota bacterium | reverse complement strand
GAATATCGCTCGCTGCATGGAGGAGGGTAGCGATGGCGCTGAGATCTTGGGCGTACATCTGGAGGGGCCCTACTTCAACTTGGAGAAGAAAGGCGCCCAGCCGGCGTCTCAAATTCGACCTGCTGACCCGGAGGAATATGGGTCCTTCTTCAGAGCTGGGCCCGTACGTCTGATCGCCCTGGCCCCGGAGATACCGGGAAACCGGGGGCTGATTCCCTACGCCATTGACCGAGGCGCTGTCGTGGCAGTCGGCCATTCGGTGGCCACCTATGAGGAGATGCTGGAGGCCGTCTCCCTGGGATTGAGCCAGGCCACGCACACTTTCAATGGGATGGGAGGCTTACACCACCGGCGGCCAGGTACGGTGGGAGCGGCGCTGACCTGCGATGAGATCTACGCGCAGGTGATCGTTGACCTTATCCATATCCACCCCGCCGTGGTGAAGCTCCTGGTGCGAGCTAAGGGGCCGGAGCGCACAGTTCTCATCACCGATGCCATGCGCGCGGCTGGCATGCCGGATGGAACATATGAGCTCGGCGGTCAGGAGGTCATCGTCAGAGAAGGGGAGGCGAGGTTGCCCACAGGTAGTCTGGCTGGCAGCACACTCACTATGGACCAGGCAGTGCGCAACGTGATGAGGGCTGCTGATCTGTCCCTATCCGAGGCCCTTAGAATGGCCACTATCACCCCCGCTTATTCGATTGGAGTTGAAGATCGAAAGGGAAGCCTGGAGACAGGAAAGGACGCGGACATCATCCTCTTAGACGAGGAGCTGCAGGTGGTTCTGACCATGGTGAGAGGAGAAATAGATGAAGGAACCAGTAAGGGTTGTCTGGCCTGATAGGTGTGAAGTTGGATTGGAAGAGTTCCAGCTGAGGGAGCCGGATGAGGGAGAGGTCGTGATCGAGACCGAGTACAGCTTGATAAGCCCTGGGACGGAGTTAGCCTTTCTGAAGGCCCTTCCCAATACCTCCCAGCGATTTCCCCAGTATCCCGGCTACAACAACATCGGCAGGGTGGTTAAGCTGGGGCGCGGGGTGGAGCTCTCGGAGGGAGATAGGGTGGTCTCGCCTGCTGGCCACGCCAGCATGGTCAAGGTACCCGCTACAGAGGCCCTGGAAGTGCCAAGTGAGTTAAGCTCGGAGGAGGCGGTCTACTTCAACATGGCGGCCATTGCGCTTCAGGGGGTGAGAAAAGCGCAAGTCGAGCTGGGGGAAGCCGTCCTGGTGATGGGTCAGGGGCTCATCGGCAACCTGGCCCTCCAGCTTGCGAGGTTATCCGGAGGATTCCCTGTCATAGGAGCTGACTTGGTAGATAAAAGGCTGGAGATCTCAAGGGAATGCGGGGCGGACCTTGCAGTCAATCCTCAATACGAGGACCTGAAATCCAGGCTTCGCGAGGTGATCGGCCGTGAGTCCGTGGACTTGGTCGTGGATGCCACAGGGGTTCCCGAGGTTGTGGGCGACTGCCTTGGCCTGATCGGCTACCGAGGCCGGGTTGTCCTGCTGGCAAGCACTAGAGGGGAAACCCAGGGGGTGAACTTCTATCGAGATGTCCACAGGAAAGGGGTGACCATCATTGGAGCTCACAACAGTGTGAGGCCTAAAGGGGAATCTACCAGGGCCTACTGGACCGCCTCAGATGACTGGGATGTGGTACTGAAGCTCATGGCTGCCGATCGGCTGAAGGTGGAACCGCTGACCACGGATGTGCTCGGCTTTCGGGAAGCCCCTAGGGCTTACGATCGCCTGGACTGCGCTCTAGAGAAGCACCTGGGAGTATTGCTCGATTGGATGTAGATAGACAATCGGCTCCACTGAAAGAAACCTCCCGTCTCCTACCTGTGCATGCACAGGCGGAAGTACCAAAATGGATATCGCAGAGTTCGGACCATGATTAGACTTAGGAGGTCGTCAATGGACCTCAATCGCAGTGTGGACAGTATATCAGCTTTGTTGCGTATGGCGGTGGCAGATGTCCTAGCAGTGCACGACGTGACCACAGGATACAAGGGAAGCAGGGCGATTCGGCTGCGAGGGCAATTGCTGGTGGAACCCAGCGAAGCCTATGAGTGCGTGGCACCGCGTTTCAAAGAGTTGGGACATACGCCCCTCTTTCGGCGCAAGGAAGGGATGGACGTGATCCTCGCCGTGCCAGGCTCGCTGTCCAGCCCCTCTTCGAAGCAGCGGCCATGGGTAGCTGGGGCTCTTTTCCTCGTGACTCTGGTCTCGGTGCTCCTCGCAGGAGCCATGATGGCGGAGCAGGTCCAGCCCCGAGGGCTTTTCACCCTCCGCGGGCTGCTGAAGGGATGGCCCTTCGCCCTGAGCCTGCTTTCCATCCTGGCCGCGCACGAACTGGGACATTATTTCGTGGCTCGCCACTTCGGCGTGCCGGTGAGCTTGCCCTATTTCATCCCTATGCCCCTCAACTCCCTGGGCACTATGGGAGCGGTGATCAATATGCAGGGGCCGCCGCGTAACCGCCGCCAGCTGCTGGCCATCGGAGCCGCAGGGCCACTGGCAGGGGCAGTGCTAGCGGTACCCACCCTCATCCTGGGCCTTCTCCTCTCAGAGGTACGCCCCATCCCCAGTGGGTCGGTGCTCATCGAGGGCAACTCCCTGCTGTACATCCTGCTCAAGCTCCTGATCTTCGGGCGCTATCTGCCCAGCGGCGGTGTGGACGTCTTCCTGCATCCGGTGGCCTTCGCCGGCTGGGCGGGCCTGCTGGTCACGGGGCTCAATCTCATCCCCGTGGGCCAGCTCGACGGAGGGCACATCATGCATGCCCTGCTAGGCCGTCAGGTTCAGTGGCTGCACTGGGGCGTAATCGCTGCCCTGATAGCCCTGGGTGTCGCTTTTCATTGGTATGGCTGGTTCCTGTGGGCTGGATTGCTCTTTCTGTTCAGCCAGCGCCGTACCATGCTTCTCAATGAGATCACCGAACTTAACTTACCAGGTCGGCTGTTGGCCGTGTTGATGCTGATCCTGTTCATTCTCACCTTCGTCCCCATCCCCATGCAAATGGGATGATAAGCGGGGTATTTCCCAGGGGCTGGGTGATTAGGCCGAACAGGAAAGCGGCCAGGGCCAGCAGGGGAAAGGCAGCCACGTTGCCCAGGCCCCGGAAGCCAAAGGCCCGCATGCCCCAGCGAAGCGTCAGATTGGCAAGGTACAGCCCATCCATGACGGGGGAGACAACAACCCTGATATGGGATGGGGATCGATTGATCGGAGCCGGGTACGAGTTTGCCTGTCCTGGCCAGGGAACGCTCTCGCACAGCCACGGTCGAGGATGAGTCGGTGACCTGGACGGAACGCGTGCTGGTGGTGAGATCGCGAGCGTGGGCGAAGCGCAAGATCGCACAGATGGAAGAGCGCCTCTCTGCCGCCAGCGCCGAACTGAAAGCCTTGACGCTGGGGACAGGGCGGAGCAAGCGCCAGATTCGCGAGAGTCTGAACTGCAGGCTGACCTTGATTGAATCTCAGGTGCGGCGAGGATTGGCCGAAGGGAAAGCGACTCTGGGGGGCTTGTACGAAGGTCAGCCCACTCGCTCCACAGATCGACCTACGGGCAAGCGTATCTTGAAGGCTTTTGCCAGAGCCAAAATCACACTCCTGCGAGTGGAATTGAACACGGGCATTGAATGTCATATGATGCCTCTTTCCTCGCTTCACAAGCGGATCTTGCGATACCTTAAGCTGCCACTATCGCTCTACGCCGATCTGGCACATCCCTGATAATTCGAGAGCGAACCCATACCCTGGCTCTGGTGATCACGGATGTGACCAACCCCTTCTGGACCACTGTGGCCCGAGGGGCCGAGGACAAGGCTGTGGAGAATGGCCTCAGTGTGATCCTGTGCAACACCGACGAGGATCCCGAGAAGGAGGAGAGCTACATTGATGTCCTCCTCCAGAAGCGGGTGGACGGCGTGGTCATCGCCCCTGTGAGCAGCAATGTGAGCAACTTACGCTCTTTATCTCAGCAAGGCATCCCCTACGTGGTGGTAGATCGGCGGGTGGAGGGTATGGATACTGACCTGGTGATCGGCGACAGTGTAGGGGGTGCCTATGAGCTCACCAAGCATCTGATTGAGCTCGGCCACCGACGCATCGGAATCATCGCCGGCCCTGAGCAGGTGTCAACAGCCGAGGATCGGCTGGCGGGGTATCTCAAAGCGCTGGAGGAGTTCGACATCCCGGTTGATGAGGCCTTGATCAAGCGAGGTAAATTCGATCAAGGTTCTGGCTATGAGCTGACCAAGGAACTCTTGGAGCTGGAGACTCGGCCGACTGCCCTCTTCGCCGGCAACAACTTCATCGCCATTGGAGCTCTCACCGCCTTGCGAGAACGGGGAATCGAGGTCCCGGATGAGATGGCCTTGGTGACCTTCGATGAGATCCCCCAGCTCTCGGCGGTGTACCCCTTTCTGACGGTAGCTGCGCAGCCAGCCTATGATATGGGGACCATCGCTACGGAGCTGCTGTTAGAACGGTTGGATGGGGAACGAGAGGGGAATCGAGAGGTGGTGCTGGAGACGGAGCTCATCCTGAGGCGGTCATCAGGAGCTCCTGTCCGCCTGCACCCGATCACCTGTGCCCAATCAGGTGCGGGCAGGCACGGGCGCACAGGCGGGGAAGTGGGCTTGGATGTGGCCACAAGTTAAGCGAGGCAGGAGATTGTCAACTGGAACCCACTGAACCCAGAGGATGAAGTGCACAAAGAAAAAGGGTTGACGTTCAAGGCCATTGGGACCTATTTCATGGTACTTCTGCTCTGGGTTGTATCCAGCGCCATAGGTTTGTTCGGATTGATTCAAACGTACGAAGCGGCTCGGGTGGTCGCGGGCGTCCTCATGCCCATCAATCCATTGGAAACCGTTGCATCCCAGGGGCGGGTTGTCGTGATAGCGAGAACCGTACTGATACTCGGGTCGGTAGCTTGGCTAGCCGGCGTGATCTTGCTCCTGTTTCGCTATTACCAAGCTGCGACATCGGAAGAGCCTCTATGGCGCCCTTTCGCCAAGACGATGGTTATCGAGTTGGTCATATTGGGGCTGACAAGTGGTGTTACCTACTATGGTCACAGGATTTTTCGCTTGCTCAAAGCGAGCGAAAGGAGGTGATAGCTGGGAGCGCCAGTGCCTGGCGAAGGCGAAACTCGATGTTTGGCTGCTATCCTGATGGCTGGGACTGTCTAGATCCTGTCTGCCGACAGGCAGGAGATAGGCTGGTTGGAGAGCCGAAGCGTCCAGAAGACCCTGATGAGCAGAGAGACCTTCGAGATAGGGACAACCAGTTCCTAAATGTCACCTGACAGCGGATATTGAACACTACGCCTAATGCTCAGAACTGACAAGAAGTGTTGAACACGAAACAGCTATAGTTTGTACTCGAAGGTCTTGATCAGCTCACCCTGGTGGTAGACCTGGAG
>JAYEMR010000017.1:0-5477 GCA_034718215.1 Chloroflexota bacterium | reverse complement strand
CGGGGCGCCCGGCCGGTCGCCCCTACTCAAAGATGCTCTTAGCATGCTCCAAAAGCACTTCGGCCCTCTCAGACCTGGTGCCCTTGACCTTCAGGTAGCGCTTCAGCAGCTCCTCGGGCTCAAGCCCCGCCGCGGCACGGCCCCCCAGCCGCAGACGGGTGGGGCGCTCCACATCGCGGACCAGAGCCGCCAGGTGGAAGGCCGGTTCCAGGGCCTGACGGATATCCTCGTCGCGCAGGAGCGGCTCCCACTCGGCGTTGGTGTGGATGATGAGCCGAACCACAGCTCCCCCGATATCCTCCTCCTCGATGGCCTCTATAACTTGAGCCGTCGGGTCTGGACCGCCAGCCTCAACCTCAATGGTCACGAAGGGGCGAACCGGCAGGGGGATGAATCCCCACTCAGCTCCGCCGCTCTCGACCTGGGCCAGGACAAAGCCCTTCCGCTCTCCCTCTTCGCCAAAATCCATGCGCTCGATGGAGCCGGAATAGACCACCGGCGGATGATTATGCAGCACTTGGTGCTTGTGGATGTGGCCCAGGGCCACGTAGTCGAAGGCAGGGTTCGTCACGAGGCTGGGAGGCAGGATCACCTCCCGTCCCAGCATCACGCTTCGCTCTGAGCTGTAGGTCGCCCCCTGCACCGTACCGTGGGCGGTGAATACCGTGGGGATCGAGGTTTCGAGCTGGCTGATGAGCCCTTCCTGGAGGTCAGCCACGATATTAGTGATCTTATCGGTGATTAGGTTGTTGACCTCTTCCAGGGACAGCCCCTTGTACTCCTCGCGGGCCAGGAGCTTGCTGCGCACGATCCAGGGCAGCCCAACGACCTGCACTGGCCCGCTCTTGGTGGAGAGGGCGAGAACCCGTGGCCGCTGGACGACATGGACATTTTCAACTGCTAGGGTATCGAATATCTCGATGGTGTTCGCCCTCCCGATGGCATGAGGGGTGTCATGATTGCCGGCCACAAGCACCACCGGGGTTCCCGTCTGGGCCAGGCGTCGGATTCGAGCCGCGAACTCTCGCTGGTAGGTGGGGGTAGGGTCGCGGCTCTGGTAGGCGTCGCCAGCGAAGATAGCCAGGTCCACCTCCTCAGCCAGCGCCCGCTCCACGATCTGATCCAAGGCTCGCAGGAAATCCATCAGTCGGATGGGGAGCCCTGTCTCCGGATCCCAGCGCCCATAGTTTTCCGCTCCCAGATGTACATCAGCGAAGTGAAGCAGTTTGATCACGGAGTGGCTGATCTCCTAATCGTCTCTTCAAGTATTGGATGTTGGGGATCTCGGTAGGGTCAACCTCGTAGAGCATGGCCAGATAGTAGCTGACGTAGTCGCCAAACTGGATGGCGCTCACCATCTGGGCCAGCGGCGCCCCTCCCTGAGCCTCAATCTCCTTTTGAGCGATCCCCTCCCTGGCGATAAGTTCGGCGCTGATCTCAAAACGCAGCCGATGGCGAGGATGCATTGAGGGGGCGGTGAGCGCGATGGTGTAGATCTGCTTGAGCAGAGGCTTGGGCAGGCCGAAGGAGGCCACCGTATTGTGGTCGAACTCCGGCATCTCCTCCCACAGGGCCCAGCTCTTGGCGTTCTCGTTGATCTGCGTCTTCCAGCGGCGGGCGACGGGAGCTAGAATGCCCGCGCCATAGATCACCGGCAGATGGTCTCTCAGTTCCAGGGCCAATTGCTTGGCCTGGTTCTCGGCGACCGGAACCTGAGCGCCGATCTCCTCCCGCTGAGCGTTGAGCACTTCTATCGCCTCCTCCAGCGCCTCGCTCTGATCAGGCAGCAGTCCCATCCGCTGACCCAGTCCGATTAGGAAGATGAGGGAATAGCCCAGCGCGGCCCGTGGCTGTGACTTATAGGGGATATGCAGCCAGGGGGCGCCGTACTGGCGGGCCAAGTCGGCCAACTCGCCGCCCGAGCTCAGGGCCAGCAGGCGACAGCCCCGCCGTCGGGCGGCCTTGAAGGCAGCCAGCGTCTCCTCGGTGCTGCCGGAGTAGCTGGAGCCGATTACAAGTGTGCTATCGCCCACCCAATCGGGCAGAGTGTAGTCGCGGTTGACTTGGATGGGCACGGGGCTGCTTCTAGCAGCCAGGGCAGCCAATAGATCCCCGCCGATAGCCGAGCCTCCCATCCCCAGGACGAGCACTCCCCGGAAGGGAGGTACGGTCAGGGATTGAGCGAAATCTTGCACCCGGTCCCAGGCCCGCTTACATTGGTCGGCCCAGCGGTCAATGTGACTCAGCATATTCTCATGATCTACAGCGCTGAAACGTGATGGTTGATCCAGATCAATCATCTATCCTCCTTGGTTAACATCAGTTGATATACCTCCCGTGCCGGCCAATCGGCTAGCCTCGCCACGGCCTTGACCGCCTCCCGCCGCCGAACTCCAGCTTCCATAAGCTCCTCCGCTGCAGCCTGGACCCTTTCCTCCTCCCAGCGTGCTTTCTGGGGGCTGGCACCGGCGATCACTAGTGTGAACTCCCCTCGCACCGTCTGAGAGGCGAAGTGTGCGCGGGCCTGACTGATCCGACCCCGCCAGATCTCCTCGTGGAGTTTGGTCAGCTCTCGGGCCATGGCCATCTGCCGGTCGCCCAATATCTCCTCCGCATCCTCCAGAGCCTCCAGCAGGCGATGGGGGGACTCGAAGGCAACAAGTGTGTGCTGCATTGGAGCTACCTGGGCCAGCAGCCTGCGCCGGGGTCCGGCCCTGCGAGGCAGAAAGCCCAGGTAGAGGAAACGATCGGTGGGCAGGCCAGAGACAACTAAGGCAGTGATGGGAGCCGTAGGGCCGGGGATGGGGCTCACCCGGTGGCCGGCCTCGATGGCAGCGTGGATAAGCTTATAACCGGGATCGGAGAGGCCAGGCATTCCCGCCTCCGAGACCAAGGCTACATCCCCTTCCTCCAGCGCGTCCAGGATCGTGTGCAGCTTGGAGAGCTTGTTGTGCTCCCAATAGCTGGTGAGGGGGGTCTCGACTTCGTGGTGGGACAGAAGCCGTCCCGTGGTGCGGGTGTCCTCAGCGGCGATGAGGCTCACCTCTCGCAGCTTGCGCAGAGCGCGCAGGGTGATGTCCTCCAGATTGCCGATAGGAGTTCCCACCACGTACAATGTCCCCAACGAGTGCCTCCCCAATTCCGATGACTCACTGCAGGTAAGTATAGCTCTTTGTGGGGGTTGGGACAAGATTCCTGGTGATTGCCCACATCTCACCTGTACCTGGTACAGGTGCCAGTACCTGGTACAGGTGAGACCGTCGATTGGCGCACTTCTCCCTGGGTAGCGCTTAAGCCAGCGTGGGTTCTTTGGCCTGGCTCGGGCCAGGTTGGGCAAAGATCTCCGCAGGCTCAGCTCCCTTAACACTCTCAGGATCTGTTCTTGTACCGGATTCGGAGAGGCGAAGCGGGAGGCTATCACCGTAGCAACGAACGGCATTGGCGATCAGGTCGCCCCAGATGAAGGCCCGCTTCGGCCACCAAACCGTGGTCCATGTCCGCCTGCTCCGCGATAGGGCAATAACGGTTCACCTGTCCGTCGACAGACGGGCAATCCCCCGAAAACGCAAGCGCCGCAAAACCGGTGCGACGAGCACCAGGGGCCAACCATACGAGTCTCAAATTCAACTTCATCAAGTTGTTTGATCATCAGGACACCTCCATAAGAAAATCGGTGCCCTGATTCTACCACAAATCAACCCTTTTCGAGAAGTGCGGAATACGAGTCATAACCACCTTCGTCTCCGCTTTCGTAGCAGGAGTCCCGTGGTCATGCCCATAATGAACCCTCCGATGTGGGCGAACCAGGCGACGCCTCCTGCGACCTCCAGACCCAGGCTCAGGACGCCGTTAAAGAGCTGAAGTATGAACCAGAACCCTAGGACGATGATAGCCGGGAGCCGGACGACGCGGATGAACCATCCGAGGAGCAGCACAGTGTCAATCCGAGACCGGGGGAACATAAGGATGTAGGCCCCCAACACGCCGGCGATGGCTCCACTGGCGCCGATGGTGGGCACTTGAGCGTTGGGCTGCGCGAAAACCTGAGCGCCGGTGGCGACGAATCCGGAGGAGAGATAGAAAACCAGAAACTGCAGCTTCCCCATCGCATCCTCTACGTTGTTTCCAAAGACCCACAGGTACAGCATATTGCTCCCTATGTGCATGAACCCACCGTGGAGGAATATCGAGGTGAGAAAGCTGATGGCAACCTGGGGAGAGAAGGAGTGGGTCACCTCATAGGGTACCACACCCATGGTGTAGATCGCCTGCCCAAGTACTCCCCCAGTCTTCCAGAGTAGCTCGGTCAGAAAGGCTAGCGCGTTGACGGCAATCAGTGCGGCTGTCACCCAGGCGAAATGACGAGTGGGAAGATGATCACGGATGGGGATCATTTTAGTCTCCTGAACCCATTACTTGGTGGAAGCCCTTCCTTGACCAAGATCAGAAGGAGATGAGAGTATTGTACTTTCATATCCCGTTTCGGGCAAGGTCGCCCAGTACTGAGGGGGGTTGCGCATGGAGCGCAAATGTGATATGGTCACGGGCGAGGATTCACGTCATGAGTCGGAGGGTTGGATAAGTGGCAGATCAGATCACCAGCTCCGCGAATCCAAAGGTGAAGGCCATTCGTGCCCTTCGGATGCGCAAAACCGCGAGCGGGGAGGACACTTCTGGATCGAGGGCATCCGCATCGTGCACGAGGCACTGGCGATGGAGGCGACGGTGGAGCTTCTGATCCAAGCGCCAGGGCTTCTGACCAGCGAACATGCCCAAGTCCTGGTGGCCCAGGTCCCTCCGAACCGACGGCTGGCCGTATCCCCCTGCGTGTTTCAGAGCATCTCCGATCGAGAGGGCCCCCGGGGGTTGGGTGCTGTGGTGCGAATGATGGACCTCCCCTTGAAGGCCATCCCCCTCAGCGAGGAGCTGCTGCTGGTAGTGGCTCATCAGGTGCGCGACCCTGGCAACCTGGGCGCCATCATCCGTACAGCGGACTGCGTCGCCGCCTCGGGCGTCGTGGTGATCGAGCCTGCCGCCGACCCCTATGCCCTCAAGGCGGTGCGGGCCAGTATGGGGTCGCTCTTTGCCCTGCCTCTGGTGCGCCTGCCCGACGGCACCTCATTTTGGCGTTGGACGTGGGAGGCCAGGGTGGCTGGCTGGCCCCTCCAGGTGGTGGCTACCTCCGCCCACGGCACGGAGGACTATCGCGCTCTGGACTATCGGAGGCCGACCGTGATGCTGATGGGGAGTGAGGGACCCGGCCTGCCGGACTCGGCCAAGGCCCAGGCCGATGCGCTGGTTCGCATCCCCCTTCGAGGGCGGGCCAGTTCGCTCAATGTTGCTGCTGCGACAGCGGTGCTTTTGTACGAGGTACTTAATCAGAGACTTATAGCTCGACAATGTTAGCTCTCCTGAAAAAAGGAGAGCACTGAAGAACGAAGTGAGTATATGCTGTGGTTGTGCTTCGCACAACCACA
>JAYEMR010000016.1:0-5579 GCA_034718215.1 Chloroflexota bacterium | reverse complement strand
CGGCGAGCAGGCGTTGTTTGAGGCATTGACACAACTGTGGCACGATATGACCACCAGGAAAATGCACATCACCGGCGGTTTCGGCGCTCGATTCGTCGGCGAGTCCTTCGGCGAAGCCTATGAGCTTCCCAGTGACCGGTGTTACTGTGAGACGTGCGCGTCTATTGCCAGCATGATGTGGAACTGGCGGATGTTGCTCGCCACTGGGGAGCCGCGTTACGCGGACGTGCTCGAGCGTTCACTCTACAATGGGTTCTTGAGCGGTGTATCCCTTGACGGTCGGCGATACTTCTACATCAACCCGCTGCAGAGCAGGGGTGGGATTGAGCGTGCGGAGTGGTACAGTTGTGCCTGCTGTCCACCGAACGTGATGCGCCAGATAGCGGCGGTCGGCCACTATATGGCCACTGCGAACGAAACAGGTGTCCAGATCCATCAGTATGCCTCGGCCAGGATAGAGGCCGAGCTGAAAACGGGGCAGCACGTGGTGCTCCGCGTAGAGACTGACTATCCCTGGGATGGGAGGGTGAAGGTGACTGTCGAGGAGACCAATGGGGCTGCCTGGCAGTTAATGCTGCGCGTGCCGGGCTGGTGCGAGGGCGCAAGTCTGCAGGTCAATGATCGGGCTGTTGAGCAACCGTCGCCCGGCGGGATCTACGCCGCCGTCGAACGTGATTGGCAGGCTGGGGATGTGATCGAACTGGATCTACCCATAGTACCCAGGCTCACTGCTCCCAACCCGCGCATTGACGCCATCCGCGGAAGCCTGGCTATCGAGCGCGGTCCACTGGTCTACTGCCTTGAGCAGATCGATCAGGAGCCCGACCTGGACCTGTTGGACGTGCGCATTGCCTCGGAAGCGTCTCTGCAGGCTGCCCGGCATAAGGATCTGCTGGGCGGTGTGGTGACTATTGAAGCGCAAGGAGCAGGGGTTGATATCGGCGCATGGCAAGACGAACTCTATCGGTCAGCGCCTGTGAAGGATCTGCCGCAGCGTGAGGTGACGCTGACGGCCGTGCCCTACTATGCCTGGGCGAATCGCGGCCCAGGCACGATGAGGGTTTGGATCCCGCAGTGAAACCGGAATTCCACGAAGGATACAACCGCATTGAGAACACCCAGCGGCTGCCGAAGAGGTCTATGGCCAAGCGTCGGTGGTCTATCCTACACATCCGGCCTGGAGGAACTGATAGGGCGGTTCAGGCTTAAATGAAAGCTGAAACCATCGAACACATCGTTCAAAGGCCAGGGGAAAGGACGCGTGAGTTCCCCTTGTTCTTTCAGCACGGAGCATGGCAAGGTGCTTGGTGCTGGGATCGGTTTCTCGAGTACTTCTCCTCCCTGGGATATGAGGCTCATGCCATCAGCCTTCCAGGGCACGGCAAAAGCTCGATGAAAAGGGGGAGCATCAACAGATATAGCCTCCAGGATTACCTCGATTGCATGGCCTCCGAGATAGCCAAAGTGTCGCCGAAACCGGTTTTAGTCGGCCACAGCATGGGAGGAGCCATCGTGCAAAAGTACCTGGAAACGCATAGCCTGCCTGGGGCTGTTCTGCTGGCGAGCGTTCCTGCGAGGGGCCTCGTAGGAGGCGCCTTGCGCCTGTTAAGGCGTTCTCCGTGGCAAGCGATCAAAACCGCCCTCCTAATGGATGGCTATGCTCTGGTGGAAACCCCCGAGTTAGCGGCAGCTCATCTGCTTAGCGTTGGCACATCGATGGATCTGCAGGATTTTCACTTCCATCTGGTGCCCGAATCCATCCGTGCCCTCATCTCAATCCTTGCCCCATCACTCCATCCTGAGAGGGTGAGCTCACCTGTTCTCGTCTTGGCCGGAGGAAAGGACGCGCTGATCTCGCTGGAAGAGGGAAGAATGACTGCCAGGGCCTTGAATGCGAAGTTCGTCCTATTCCCAGAGCAGGCTCACAACCTGATGATGGGGCCTGAATGGCGGCAAGTGGCCAGTGTTATTCATTCGTGGGTGACAAAAGAGCTGCAACAGGGAGTATTTGATCCTGGGGTTCTATCTCTCTGTTCTTCTCCTAACCGCCATAGCCTGGATGGGGGCCCAACCCCTTAGGAGAAGCAAGAGGGGAATTTTCATCCAGGGCTCTTTCAAGGGGAACCTTGGCTTTATGGGGCTTCCGATCTTATTGGCCTCCTCAGGCCCCGAGGCTGTGGCTAAGGCCAGCCTTCTGATGGCCTTTTACCTCCCCTACGAAATCCTCGCCTCCATATCCCTCCTCACCCACTATGGATCTGGAAGTGCGGACTTAAGGGATGTGGTGAAAAGGGTCATAGGTAACTCCCTCCTTCTGGCCACCGTTGTTGGCATTGCCATATCCTTAACCCCGCTTGAAATCCCTGAGGCGGTGTTAAAAACCCTGCTATCCCCTCTCACCATCTCCCTCCTACTGTTCCTCTTTCAAGGCAAGGCCTTTTGAGAACTTGTTTGGGAGTTGCTTGTCGTTTGCCATTGGGTGAGTTTGTCCTGGAATTCATCCGAACCAGTGATGTTCCCCCGAAAAAGTGGGCATTGGATCCGGTTGCCTCTCCCGCTGGAAGAAGGAGTACGCAGTGGAAGGGGAACAGCCCTTTGATCTGGAGCATCTTCTGCCTGACGGTTTGAGTTGCATCCATCTTCATTCACCGTCCCATTGCCCTTGTCGAAGCCATCTGATGGCCAAGGGCAATCGCGGGATCAGGTCCCCGGCCACCATTCCCGTCTCTCCCAATTCCTCTCGCGCCAGTTGGCCCGCCAGCCCATGCAGATAGGCTCCCGCCACCGCGGCCTCAAAGGGCTCCAGACCCTGGGCCCTCAGGCCCACGATGCTTCCCGCCAGCACATCCCCTGTGCCAGCGCTGGCCAACCCTGGATTGGCGAAGGGCTGCACAATGGTCCGGCCATCGGGGGAGGCCACCACAGTGAAGGCCCCCTTGAGTACCACCACCTGGTTCCACTCCCGTGCGCACTCTCGGGCGGTCTCAATTCTGCGCTCGTTGATCTCGTCTATAGAAAGATCAGTCAGCCGCGATAACTCGCCGGGATGAGGGGTCAGGATCGTGCCCTGGGGAAGACGCGCAGACCAATCCTCCGTCTTAGCTAGGATGTTGAGCCCATCGGCGTCAATGACCAGCGGCGGGAGTGAGAGCTGCTCCTCCGGCTCCTCGGCTGCGCGGAAGCCAATTCTCCCTGGCCGGCCTGCGCTTTGCAGGCCCAAGAACCGCCGCACGAACTCCACCGTCGGCTCCTCCTGGGTGAGCCCTGGGCCCAGAAGAAGTGCATCATAGTCCTCCATCTCCTCCGCCAGCACCTTGACTGCGCCGGGTCCGATGACCCCCAGCTCGTGGGATAGAATGAGATAAGTGGCCTCGGTCAGCTTGGAGGAGACCACCGAGTGCAGCGGCTCCGCTAAGGCCAGTGTGACCAGCCCCGTCCCCACCCGCGTCGCTGATGCGCCGGCCAGATAGGCGGCTCCCGTGTAGTTCACCGAGCCCACGACCAGCAGCGCTTTGCCGAAGGTGCCTTTGTGGGCGTCCAGGGGCCGCTGGGGGAGCAGACCGCGGATCGTCTCCCCAGTGGCTAGCTCCAGCTCCGATGGCTTGAGGAACTCAGGCGGGATGCCGATGTCGGCTACTGTGAGCTGGCCTAGTACCTCGGCTGCAGGAAAGCGAAACTGCCCCACCTTGGGGCAGCCGAAGGTCACCGTCAGATCGGCGGGGAGGGTGACCGGGTCAACAGCCCCCGTGTCGCAGTTGACGCCGGAGGGCACATCCACAGCGACGATCAAGGGTGAAAGGGAGGAACGAAGGGAGATAAAGGGGAAGGAGGGGGTTATCAGTTGCCCTCGTTCCCCTTCTTTTCTTTGCCTGACAATCCCTCCCACCACCTCCAGAAGCTCTCGCAGCGAACCACCGATGGGCCGATCCACACCCGTGCCCAGCAGGGCGTCGATGGTCATCTCGGCCTCGCCTGCCCGCTGCCGGAGCTCCTCCCAGCCCTCATCCTCCTCAGCCCAGATCACAGACAGCCCCAGCTCCTCCACGCGGGCGAAGTTGGCGTCC
Organism: Chloroflexota bacterium; assembly: GCA_034718215.1. GTDB lineage: Bacteria > Chloroflexota > Anaerolineae > JAYEMR01 > JAYEMR01 > JAYEMR01. Next base: position 1,515 of record JAYEMR010000016.1, on the reverse strand, counting down.
TCCTCGACATCGCGCTTCCAGATGTAGCAGGTCACTTCTGCATCGGCCTGGGCCAGATAGCGGGCCGCGACCAGCCCATCGCCTCCATTGTGGCCCGGACCGACCAGCACTAAAATTGGGCGATCGACGACATCGAGGGCCTCCTGGCATTTTAGTGCCACCGCCCGCCCTGCGTTTTCCATCATCTGGGCGTAGGGGACGCCGCTGGCATTGGCGGCCTGATCTAAATGGCGCATCTCCTGAGTGTTGACTAACTTCACAGTATATCTCCTCCGCTTGGCGTTTAGGACTTCAAAACAGCCGTGGTTCAAAGCCTGGCTCATTCAGCAGATCCATCATCTCCTCGCTCATGCCCAGCACCAGCAGCCCCTGTCTCTGGGCGTAGCGCACCACGCTCTCATCCACGTACAGCGAGGCAAGGGCACCGATGATTTTCCTCTCCGCGTGCTCCGGGAAAAAGCCCCGCACCTCTGACAGCACCTGCACGAAATCATCAGCATCCTCGACATGCAAACTGCTCTTGGTCTCGTTGATCAGCACATATTCCCCGCACACCGCCACCACGTCGAACTCCTGAGTGCGCCCGCGGTCCATCTGATGTCGCCGCCGCACGCGCACGGCCATGGCATCAATGCGGCCGTCGGGGCAGCCCACGACGAGGCGGAGAACGCGGGGGATGCTGGGGGCGACCAGGTCCTCGGCCAGGGTGCCCATCTTGTTGGCCAGTTCTCCCCACCGCTTGTTCATCTCACTCTTGAAGTCACTCATTTCACGGGATGTCCGCTCAACCTGCAGGTCTACACGGTCAACGGTGCGCAATAGTTCGGCCATCAGGCCCTCCAGGTCCGTCACCCGTTCCTCCACCGCCGCCTCGTACATTAGCCCTCACCCGCCTTTCAATTTGACTGTACTGCCAAGTCGTTTTAGTCACACCCATTTCAAAACAGCCGCGGTTGAAAGCCTGGCTCATTCAGCAGATCCATCATCTCCTCGCTCATGCCCAGCACCAGCAGCCCCAGTCTCTGGGCGTAGCGCACCACGCTCTCATCCACGTACAGCGAGGCAAGGGCACCGATGATCTTCCTCTCCGCGTGCTCCGGGAAAAAGCCCCGTACCTCCGACAGCACCTGCACGAAATCATCAGCATCCTCGACATGCAAACTGCTCTTGGTCCCGTTGATCAGCACATACTCCCCGCAGACGGCCACCACATCGAACTCCTGAGTGCGCCCTCGGTCCATCTGATGTCGCCGCCGCACGCGCACAGCCATGGCGTCAATGCGACCGTTGGGGCAGCCCACGACGAGGCGGAGAACGCGGGGGATGCTGGGGGCGACCAGGTCCTCGGCCAGGGTGCCCATCTTGTTGGCCAGTTCTCCCCACCGCTTATTCATCTCACTCTTGAAGTCACTCATTTCACGGGATGTCCGCTCAACCTGCAGGTCTACACGGTCAACGGTGCGCAATAGTTCGGCCATCAGGCCCTCCAGGTCCGTCACCCGTTCCTCCACCGCC
>JAYEMR010000015.1:0-5602 GCA_034718215.1 Chloroflexota bacterium | reverse complement strand
GATAGCCACTTTTCTGTCTTTGCCCCTCTCCAGGATGAGCTTCTTGGCGTTCAATTTCACACAATGGCTCTCATCTATCTCCAGTAAGGAATTTATAGCCGCCAGGCCGATCGAGGCCTCCAGAGGGCTCTCGGATTTGGCGTATTTGGCCAGCTCGAGGGCGCTGCACTCCAGCAAGTGGCCCGCCCGCCGCACCGGGGGAGCGGGGCCAGCACACTGGGGCTCATCGGGCCGCAGCGTGGAAGCCAGCCCGCAGCGCCCATCATCGAGCACCACCGCCGTCCAAAAGGCGCAGACCCGCACCCCGCGTACGGGCGCATCGCCCTTCAGAGAGGCGATCAGGTCATCAATGATGCTCACCTTTCCCCTTCCGCATGTGCTCGTCATAAGCGTCAAAGAAATTGTGTAGCACCCGGTCGGTCTCCTGCAGGTCCGCCACCCACCAGGCCAGGTACTGGTCACCCTGGGCCGTCAGCCGATACACCCGTCGGGGCGGGCCAGGGCCCTCGGTATCCCAGTGGGAGACCACCAGCCCTTGCTCCTCCATGTCCCGCAGGCTGCGATAGACCATGCTGGCATCCACAGGGCATCTCTCGAAGCCGAACTCTTTCAGATCCTCGATGAGGCTGTAGCCGTGAGAGGGGGCGCGGTGCAGCAGCAGGAGCAGACAGGGCTGCACGAAACGATATATCCTCCACGGGGAGGCCCCTCCTCCCTTACCTCTCCGCCGGCGTCCTCCTCGTGGCATCTCCCCTCCTAGCTAATAGAAATGAGTATATAAGTGTACAACTCACATAAAAGATTATGGCACACTTTCTTCCTTTTGTCAAGTATTTTCCCTTCGGTGATTACCCACATCTTGAGACGAAGTCTAGCCGCCTGAAGGATCTACTCCAGCATTTTTCACCTGTACCCGATCACCTGTGCCTGCCCGCACCTGCGCGGGTCCTGTCTGCGCAGGCAGGTGCGGGCAACAGAGGACTGCCTTTTATGGCACCGCTGGCGCAAGCCAGATGAAGAGCAAACGGCGGCGCAACCGCTTCCAGATGCGCGTCGCTTGGTACTCATCCTCCTTCGTCACAGGATGGGGACTGTAGCGGGCCTGGATATAGACCTCGGTTAGAGCATTGACCTCCCGGCGAGCCAGTCGGATCTCCCGCGCCATCCGATCCGCCCAATGGGCTGTCTCCAGCCTCCGCTCCTGAAGCCGGCCGTTGAAGGCCTGAGCGTACTCCACCGGCGTCTGATTGAGCTGGAGCCTCACATTCAACCGCGTACCGTAGCGGATCAACCGCTCCCAGGAGCGGCCTATGCGCTCCGCCGGCGTCATCCGCGCCTCCCGCCAGCGGCGCCATCCGGATAGGCCCAGGAATGCCATCCAGAGCACTAATCCTCCGGCGATGGCGATTGATCGCCAGTCCCATCCAGCCTCCACATCAGTCTTCTCCCCAGGCAGGGGCTTCGGAGGCAGGTGTGAGGATCCAGCACCCGATGAGGCTGGAGGCGCGCCGGGGCGGTAAAAAGTGGACCGCCCTGCGGTTGGCTCGAACTCGATCCAGCCGTAGTGGGGGAAGAAGATCTCCGCCCAGGAGTGGGCATCCCTCTCGATGACGGCGTATTTGCCCCGGGTATGGTCGTAGCTGCCCATGGCGTAGCCCACCGCTAAGCGGGCCGGGAGACCTACGCTGCGGGCCATGACCGCCATAGCCGAGGCGTAGTAATCGCAGTAGCCCTTCTGCAAGTCAAAGAGAAAGTAACCCACCACATCTCGACCGCGCGGAGGCGAGGGGACATCGAGAGTATACTCGTAGTCGCGCAGGTAGCCCTCAAGGAGTAGCGCCTGTTCGTAGGGCGACTCCGCACCCTCCACCACCCGCTTGGCCAAATCCCTCACTCGCGAGGGAAGGGCATCCGGCAGCTGCAAATAGCGCTCCCTCACCCACTCCGGGTACTCATCCCCCGCGGCCCGCAGCTGGTCGGAGGTCACATCAGGCACCAAGGAGACGACAGTGTAGGTGACCTCGGGCGAGGTGCTCTCCACGCCAATCATATCCTCCGGCGCCCGCCATCTGGACTGGACTGGCTGATCGAAGTGGAAGGGCTGATTGGCGGCGTAGAAGGCTAACTCGTAGGGGGTCAGGAGCTCGAACTTCTGCTCCATCCTCTTGCGCCCCCTCCACCTCTCAGGATCAGAGAGTGCCTCGTTGGCCAGAGCAGGCTTCTCCTCCTCGGCCGAGTTTCGCCATCCCCGCCCAGTGTACACATCGTAGGTCATACTTCGCCAGTAGTGCTTGGGGAGCTCCTCCGCTATCTCCATCCCTCGATAGTATTCCATCTCACGAGGAGGTGGAGGGGGTGGCTCGTCGGTTTCCACGTACATCACCACTCGGGTGCCCAGCTCCTCTCCCCTGCGCAGCAGGTGCAGCCGAGGCAGTCCGGAGATGGAGCCCATCGGTACGCCGCCCACGATGGGTCCGCCGGGGATCTGGGGCCTCTCCTCAGGGCCGGCGGGGTTCTCCACCTCGTTGAACATCCTATCGAGGGCATCAGCCATCACCTGCCAGGAGGGCTTGGCGTATTCCCAGAAGAGGACGGAGACTTTGTAAGCGGTGATATAGGGGAAGGCAAGGGTCAGGCCCAGTAGGAGGGCGGAGATAAGAAGCCCGACCCCGATGACATCCATCCGGATGGCCTCTGGGTAATCAATCCCCCTGCCTTTCCAGCGCTGCTCTAGGGTGAAGAAATGCTCCCAGGCGGAGAGGAAGATCATCCCTATCAGAAAGCTCAGCAGGTACCACTGTCCCTGTCGGCTGTAGAAGACGTTCACTATCAGCCCCAGGCCCACTGGCAAAAAGGAGGCTAGAACCCGCTGCCGGCGATAAAGGCCCCAGGCCGCGTAGGCGCTGAGTCCCCACATGATCAGCCCTATCAAAAGCAGGAACATCGTGCTGGTTGGATCGGTGAAAGGCTCACCCGTCACCACCGAGTAGCCCCACCACCAGATGCGAGCGTAGAACAGCTCAGCTCGATCCAAGCTCTGAAGGGCTAACTCCTGGAAGGGGAGGTAGGATGGCGGTGTGTGGGTCCACCACAGCCGCCAAAGCCACCCAATCCCCCGCCCGACCTCCTGCACCGTGGGGATTAGAGGGGGGAGGATGTGGCCTATTCGATTGACCACGAACTCGGCGCCTACCACCATGGACACGATGGTCGCCAGCCAGCCGGGGAAGGGGGATTTGGCCAGCAGGATGCCCAGCAGGTATGCCGCCAGCGCGATGGGCACGGTGATGCCCAATCCAGGTACCCAACTGATCTCCACCATGACCAAGGGCAGACAGAGTACCAGCGCCAGGCCCATCACAAAGGTCAGCCACCCCTCCTCCGTCCTCAGCGCCCGAAATAGTCGAATCACGAGTCCCATATTCCCTACGTCTCCGCTCGATGCGGTCGGCGAACGGCGATGGCTCGGCCGGTGCCCAGCACTTTGAACTCCCAGCGGCCAGCAGGCTGCCGCAGCTGTATCTGGAAGGGATAGCCCTGGCCGACGATGTGAGTGGGGATACCATGATCGGCCAGCAGAGACCGTATGGCCAGCGTCGAGCCATCGGTGCGGTCGTCGAAGGAGGGGGCATCCAGGAGGATAGCCGTGGTCGCGATCCCCTGTTGGCTCAGAGTCAGAAGCTCACCTACCCACTCTGGATCGATAGAGGGGGTGATGACCAGGGCGGTGGTCCCTCGCCTCAGGTTCTCCCTCTCCCCCTCCAGCGTCTCGGCGAGGGTACTATTGCTGGCGGTGGTGACGCGGGCCAGCCCCCGCAAAATGCGCCACAGCTGCGCTCGTCCCCTGCCCTGAGGGATGAAGACCCGCTTCTCGCTGTGAGCCACCAGCCCCACAGCGCGGTTATCCCTCAGAACCTGATCGGCTAGAGATGAGGCTAGGATCACACCGTACTCCTCGGTGGATTCCTCCCCCTCCCCAGCCTGCACCTCCTCATCCATATCCAAGATGATCCACAGGTCGCCCGAGGGCTCCTCATCGAACTCCTTGGACATAAGCTTCCGCCTACGGGCTGTGGAGGGCCAATGGATGCGGCGGAGGTTGTCGCCGGGGGCGTATTCCCGGATACTGGCTGCGTCGGTGGTGATGTGGAGCGCGCGAATTGGGGAACGGAGGGAGCCGACGGTGGTCCCCTCGGGCAGTCGGATAGGCGGCAGATTGGCTACCGGGGGATAGATGAGCAGGGTCTCGAACTCGGGGTACTGAAGCACAACCCTGAAGAGGCCGAAGGGGTCGCCCATCCGCACTTGCCAGGGCCCTAGGGTGAAGAGCCCTCTCCGACTGCAGCGACCCTGGGGAGTCCAGCTTCGCTCGTCATTGGCGGAGAGTGCCTCCACCCGGCTGGCGGAGTAGCCCGGCACGTCGGATCCATCGTTGATCTCAGCCCACAGGACGGGCAGGAAGGAGTAGTTCACCAGGGAGAACTGCTCCTCCAGCAGGTCGCCCACCTGGATCCAGGTGTAGCGCAACTCGCGCGAGGCCCGTACATTCTCGGCCATCTCCCGGGCCCACAGGTAGGAGACCACCAGCAGCCCTCCCAGGCCGCAGATCAGGTAGATCCACACCCGAGATGGGCTGACCAGGTGCTGGAATAGGAAAACTGTCAGTAGCACCAGCGGCAGGCGGCTGTTCAATTTCAGCGTTACGAGGGGCTCCTCCGGCCTCATATCTATTTCGCTCCATGACCTCTCAACCAACTGCTTGCTCTCAAGCCTATCTTATGCCATAATTGGTTCAAGCGGTCCTTTTGTCTACAGGTGATAGAAGCTTTGACCTCCGATTATGATTATACAGGCTGCATCCCTTGAGTCAAAGCTGATCAACATAGACCAGCACTATCGGGACACCATCGGCTGCTGCGGATCTCCGGTGTGTGAAACGCTCAACCCGGGCGTGCTGACTGCCAACGATGTTCGACATGGAGTCGAGATCAGATCTGTGGGTTATGCGCCCGAATCGACAGGTGATTCATGAAAGAAATTGCTCTTTGGCTACTGGATGAGCTAATGTCTACTATACCCAGGATTCTTCTTCGGATATTCTATCCTCCGAAGAAAATAGCAGGCCAGGTGAGAATCGATCTCAGAGGTGAGAAACCAATCAGTCCATCCCTCGGTTCATCGATTCCTCGTTTGGATCTCTACTTCGAAATCACCAACCTCAGTAACCTTGACCTCACTCTGGATCGCATGTTGCTAGACCTCTGGTTTGGCCAGCCCCTGCTGAATGGAGCTATTCTCAGACGCCATCCCATTCCAGCGAGAAGTACGACTCAAGACATACACTTCAGGTCAGATTTAACGACTAAGCAGATCCAGCAAATCGAACCTTATCTCAGGGAATCTCCTCCAAGCGGAAGCATTACCTTAGGAGCTCTTGCCTATTTCGAATCTAAGGTCGGAGTTATTGAAGTTGAGAACAGGTAATGTTTAGACGTGCGAAGCATGTCGAAAAAAGCGATTCCGCTTTTATGCTTTTATGATAGAATGTCTCTCGTCAGTATCAACTGATGGGAGGCAACTATGGACGTTCAACTTGACTTTC
>JAYEMR010000014.1:0-5625 GCA_034718215.1 Chloroflexota bacterium | reverse complement strand
TGTTCTCCGGGTATGGTAGCTACAGCATCGAGCTCTCCTCGGAAAGCCAGAACGACGCCGACTCAGGAGGCGACGCCGGGGACAAGGTAGCCAATGCCCTGGAAGTGGAGACAGGTCTGACCTTCTCGGGCCAATTCGGCGACTTCGACGAGGAGGACTGGTACCGGTTCACCCCCTCAGTGGGGCAAACGATCAGCTTCACCCCTAGTGAGGATGCCGAACCGATGGATGTCTACCTTCTCGACCCGGACCAGAATGAGATCTGGTATAAGGGTGACATTGGCCCTACAGTGACCAAGACCTTCGAAATCACCGAGGTCGTCGGAGAGCCGTACTACATTCAGGTTTCCTTCGGAAGCGGGAGCTACACCATTGAGATCAAATAATCGCCAAGGGGCGAAGCGAGGATAAGGAAGATCTTCAATTACAACGTGGCATCGGAACCAATGGTCTCTCTTGCTGTCTGGTCTTGAAGACCGACGTGGACGTCTAACCACTCACTGCAGCCGACCCCAACAGCAACGGCGCCAAATCGAGGGCTGCAAGCGTGGGGAAGGCACGGGAAAGCGAAGGTTGCAGGCGGACGGCTGAGCTTCGCCGTTAGGCCGCCAAAGCATGCAATTATGGATCCACTGAAAAGGTCAAAACAGCCGAAAACGCTCGAATTCATCCCCCGCATATAGAGATAGCAACGGGGTAATGACTATATGTGGGAGATATCCCGATGCAGCCCCCTTTTTCAGGGGAGACAAACAACACTAGTGGAGACTTTTGGCTTTACCAAACGTGGGAAGTTTTAGCGTTACCGGAATAAGCTTGACAAGCCCCTATATTACTGATAGAATTAAACCACTTGGGTTTTGAGCCCACAGGGAAGCAATCAATTTTCTGGAGGAGTTGAACCGTATGCCGAAGATGAAGACTCACAAGGCCACAGCTAAGCGCTTTAGGATCACCGGCTCAGGTAAGATCCGTCGTCGAAAGCAGGGGGGCAATCACTTGAGGCGCAAGAAGACCAAACGCTCTAAGCGTAAGTACTCCCAAAAACTGCCCGTCAGTGACGCGGACGAGAAACGGATAAAGCAAATTCTATCCACGGGGTAGAACCTATGACCCAGGTGGTGGGAGTGCGCTTTGAAAACACAGGAAAGGTGTACTACTTCGCCCCTCAAGGTCTGGACCTCAATCTACACGACTGGGTAGTGGTGGAGACCGTCCAGGGAAGGGCCTTGGGGCAGGTAGTTACCCCCCCACGCCAGCTCAGGGAGCAGGATTGGGCCGAGCTAGGCGGTAGCCCGGATGAGATCAAGCCCGTGCTGCGGCTTGCTGACTCCCACGATCTGCTAACCCATAGCTATTATCGGAGCCGTGAGGAAGAAGCTCTAGAGCGGTGTAAAGAGAAGGTGGCGGAGCACGAACTGGACATGAAGGTGGTCAAGGCGCGCTACAGCTTCAATGGAGAGCGTCTCACCTTCTACTTCACCGCCGATCATCGAGTTGATTTCCGCACTCTAGTGCGCGATCTGGCTCATGATTTTCGCGCCCATGTAGAGCTGCGACAGCTAGGGCCACGCGATGAGCTGAAGTTGCTGGATGGATTGGGGCCCTGCGGCCGGCCACTTTGCTGCAACACTTGGATGACGAATTTCAAACCCATCTCCATCCGCATGGCCAAAGCTCAAGGCTTTCCTCTAAACCCAGAAAGTATCTCCGGCCTTTGTGGCCGCCTTCGCTGCTGCCTCAGTTTTGAGTACGAGCGATATCGTCAGCAGGAAGGGGATGCTGAGTAAATAATCTGGACGAAAGATGGTCACCATGCAGTTTAGAGATAGGATTATCGAGTGCTCAGGCTGTGGGAGAAAATTTCTGTTTACCGTTGAGGAGCAACGCGAGCTTGTAAGAAAGGGATTACCCCCACGCCGTCGTTATTGTCAGACCTGCCGATCCAAAGGCAGGGCGAATTGGTGTGAAGGTAGAGTTAAGTGGTTTGACGATAGCAAAGGATACGGCTTCATTGAATGGGATGGGGAGGAGGATGTGTTTGTCCACTATTCCTCAATTAGCGGTAGGGGGTTTCGCACCCTTGAGAGGGGAGAGAAAGTTCGCTTTCGGGTGAAGGAGAGCGAGAAGGGCCCGCAGGCCCTAAATCTGATACGGATATCTGAGATGTCCACCGCTTTCTCTTTTTATTCTGCCACCCGCAGGGTTCGTAACTGAGGATGCTGTCGACATCCGTCAAAACCTAGCTTGAGCACAGGATAGGAGTGTTAGGAGAGAATGACTCCCCCAAAAGAGGAGAAGATACAAGCTGTAGGAACAGTGGTTAAAGCTCTGCCCAATACACGTTTCGTAGTGGAGTTGGAAAATGGTCACGAGGTGTTGGCCCACATCTCGGGCAAAATGCGGCAGAGTTATATCCGCGTCCTGCTAGGAGATACTGTGCTGGTGGAAATTACTCCCTATGATCTCTCCCGAGGGCGAATTATCTACCGGTATAAGGCAGGACAGCGCCCTCAAAGCTCTACCACCTAGAGCGGCCAGAGAAGTCACGGCTAAAATGTAAGCCCCAGGGAGATAGAAGGTGATCACGAGGACGGAGGAGGAGTTCCTCTCCCCAGAGGTGTAACTCTCGTGGTTATGCTTTGTTCCTGGGGCAACTGTATTTATACTCTCCAAGGAGATTTCTATGACTCGGTCATCCGAGGTACCCCAACGCCGAACGTACACCGGCCAGGCTTTGCGCTGCGTGGCCATGCCCTTGGGCGGGATCGGCACCGGCTCCGTGGCCCTCTGCGGCGACGGGTCCCTGCGCCAATGGCAGATCTTCAACCAGGTCAACCACGAGGCCTTCCTGCCCCACTCCTTCTTCGCCATCCACGCCACCCCCGCTGGGTCGGGCGCGAGGGGCCAGCCGATGGCCAAAGTGCTGCAGAGCGACGCGCTCTACGACGATCAGGACCTCCAGCCCGCCCCCTCGATCTCCGATCACATCGTGCCGGAGGAGGCTAGACGGCTTCTGGATCGGCTGCCCGATGTGGAGGCCACGGAGTTCGCGGGCGAGTATCCCATCGCCCATGTGCGCTACCTGGATGTAGAGCTGCCCCTGCAGGTGGAGCTGGAGGCCTACTCGCCTTTCATCCCCCTGAACCCCAGGGAGTCGGGGCTGCCAGCGGCGGTCTTCACCTTCGCTGTGAAGAACACGGGTCAGCAGGCACTCGATGTGTCACTGCTGGCCACGCTGCAGAACGGGGTGGGCTGGGATGGCCTGAGCCCCATCGGAGGCGTGGAATGCCCCTGCCCCTTTTTCACCCCCCAGGATCTCCGATGCTTCTTCGTAACCGCCCAGGGATGGGGCACCTTCGCCCAGCAGATCGCCGAGGGCCGACAGATTGCCTGTAGCCGACAGGCCGCCTGTGGCCGACAGGCCGACGCGCTGGAGATCGCCTGGGGCAAGTTGGAGCTAAGGGAGCTGTCCTTCGCTTTCGAGGGAGTGCCCGCAGGGGTGACGGCCAGCGCGGAGGGTCAGCCACTGGAGGTCGAATGGCGCCATGAGGCGGGGCAGGTGCGCATCAGCTTGATGGAGCCGGTCACCCTTGGGGCGGGCGACGTGCTCAGCGTGGCGATTCTATCGGAATGAAGGAGGAGACCAATGAACATCCACTTCACCCATGAGACCTATCTCTCCCCCTTCACCTGGCGCTACGGGTCAGAGGAGATGCGCCACATCTGGAGCGAGGAGCACAAGCGGCGGCTGTGGCGGCGCATCTGGGTCGCGCTGGCCAGGGCCCAGTCGGAGGTGGGATTGGTCACGCCCGAACAGGTGGCCGACCTGGAGGCCCATCGGGATGAGGTGGACATAGCCCACGCCCACCGGATCGAGGCCCAGATCCACCACGACCTGATGGCCGAGGTGCGGACCTTCGCCCAGCAGTGTGCCCTCGGCGGCCCCATCATCCACCTGGGGGCCACCAGCATGGACGTAGAGGACAACGCTGATGTGCTGCGCCAGCGCGAGTCCTTGCATCTTATCCGCGACCGGATCGTGGAACTGCTGGTCGCCTTCGCCGATCAGATCGAGCGCTGGGCCGACGTACCCACCATGGGCTTCACCCACATCCTGCCCGCCGAGCCCACCACCGTGGGCTACCGTCTGTGTCAATACGCGCAGGACCTGCTGCTCGACCTGCGGGGGATCGAGTGGCTGATCGGAAGCATCCGGGGCAAGGGTCTGAAGGGCGCGGTGGGGAGCTCGGCCTCCTATGCGCAGCTCCTGGCGGGCACCGGCTGGGCACCGCGCGATCTGGAGGCGCGGGTGATGGCCGAGTTGGGGTTGGAGCCCTTCCCCGTCGCCACCCAGACCTACCCCCGCAAGCAGGACCTCTACGCCGTCAACCATCTGGCCAGCTTGGCCCAGTCACTGCACAAATTCGCCTTCGACCTGCGGGTGCTGCACTCATCCCCCATCGGGGAGTGGAGCGAGCCCTTCGGGAAGCGGCAGGTTGGCTCCTCGGCCATGCCCTTCAAGCGCAACCCCATTCTCACCGAGAACGTCTGCTCCCTGGCCCGCTACGTGGCCTCGCTGCCCTCGGTGGCGTGGCACAACGCGGCCAACTCCCTGCTGGAGCGCACCCTCGACGACTCGGCCAACCGGCGGGTGGTGCTGGCCGAGGGGTTCCTGGCTGCGGATGAGATGCTGCGGAAGGCGCTGCGCATCGTGAGAGGCCTGGTGGTGCGCGAGGAGGTCGTGGCCCGCAACCTGAAGGCCTACGGGGCATTCGCTGCCACGGAGCGGCTGCTGATGGAGCTGGTCAAGGCCGGGGCGAATCGGCAGGCGATGCACGAGGTGATCCGCGAGCACTCGATGGCCGCCTGGGATGCGGTGCAGAGGGGCGAGCCCAACCCCCTGGCCGAATCCCTGGCCGACGACGAGCAGGTGCTGGCCTTCCTGCCTTCGGACCACGTGCGCGAACTGCTGGACGCTGGGGGCTACGTGGGGGACGCGCCGCAGCGGTGCGCGGAGTTTCTCAAGCGGCTCAGAGCGGTGATCCTGACTGATGAAGGAGGGTGTGCAGAGGCCCGTTGTTGAAAAGTCCAGAGTGAGCTGGAAAGACGGAAGGCACGGAGAGGCTTGCAGCCAACCCCGTGCCCTCTGCTTTTGCGTGCCAAGGAATTGCTTTGCGAGGCGCTCATGGAGCACCTTCAAGCTGGCTTACCAAGTCACGTTTCCTTTTTCAGCCTTTCTACCAACTCTCTTACAGCCTCAGCATGATCCTTTACCGTCTCTGGAGGCAACCAATCCTCATAGAAGTTTTGGTGAAGAGTTGAAGCTAAGGAGAAAAGGCGCGGAAGTTCAGGCTCACGAAGTTCCTCCTTCAACGTGGATACAAACCCGTAAAGCTCGCCATGGGATTTAAGCTCGATACCTCTTTTAGCGGCTACGGCTTTAACGATCTCGGCTGCAGCCCCCCAAAACTTCTCCGAAGCCTGAACATAATCACTTTTGTTGATCAAAGCCTCGGCTTCTTGCAAGTACTTATTATTTAACCTGAGATAATCTCGTCTTCTCCCCATTTTGGACCTAACCTTGCCCGCATTATCGTCCCAACTCATGCTCTTTTGAGAAAC
>JAYEMR010000013.1:0-5664 GCA_034718215.1 Chloroflexota bacterium | reverse complement strand
CAGCAGCACAAGCAACAGCCCAAGATCGTTCTCACGCCGATCTCCTCCGCAACTCCTTTCGGCCCGCGCAGCGTCACCTCGTGGGCCTGCCCCGGCAACAGGTCGAAGAAGTTATCATCAACACGCACCTCTGACCCGTGCTCGATCCACACTCCCCAAGCAAAGCGATCAGCTTTGATGCTCAAAGGAAATCCTGCCACACTATGATACCCTGTCGATCGCAGGCGTCCCACCAGGCTTCATTCTCGTAGATGCCCCCGCCCCACACGCGGAACATGTTGAAGTGGGCCTCCACCGCCCTCCCTACTCACTCGTAGCGGAACATGGACGCCGCTGTTTAAAAACGGCATGTACGGAAACGTGCCCTACAAGATATGGTGGGTATGTTGTAGGTCGGCTTTCCACAGTCGAGTCGGCATTTTTTCTAATAGGAGCTCCACCCCTTTGTCAGCCGAAGATCCAGCGCAAGGTTCTCCACATGGCGGGGAGAGGGGATGCATCCCACCGCTGCTGAAGCCATTTTTTCAGCAGAAGGGGTCTGAGCTCCCGCCACGTTTTCTCCGCCTCCTTATCCGTCACCCGGCGCCGGCCGAAGCGCTCGGACATGTAAAGCTCCACCAGATGCTGGATCGGCGCTCGCGCCTGAGGCACCATCTCGGTCAGCTCTTGAGCATACTGGCGAGGGGTCTGGCCCGTGGAGAGGGAGCAGTCCAGCCAGCGGCCGCCGACTACCAGTCGGGCGTAAGCCCAGGCAGCGGGGGTGAAGTTAGATCTGATCCACCAGCGGCCTGCTCTCCATCCCCCTGCTGCGATCATTCCCACCAGCACTGCGATCCCTAACGCCCTCGCTAATCTACGCCGAGTTCTGCGCCTCTGGAACGCTGTGCCCGCTCCTCCTCCTGGATAGTAAGGATACTCCTCCTCGGGGGGAGGCCCTGAGGGGCCTCTGCGCTGTCCTCCTACCTTCTCTTCCCCGGGTTTAGGCTCCTCTTTTCCGCCCCCTACCACAGACCGAGGTCGGACGATCAGGGGTTCGGCTGGTGTAGGCTCGAACTCCACCCACCCACATTGGGGGAAGAACACCTCTGTCCAGGCGTGGCCGTCGGCCCAGGAGATGGTGAAGACCTCCTTCTCGGAATCATATTCCCCGCTGGAGTACCCCGCCGCAAGCCGAGAGGGGATGCTCAGTGTGCGGGCCATTACAGCCAGGGCGGAGGCATAGTGGGTGCAGTACCCCTCCCGGCTGTCGAAGAGGAAATAGTCCACGCCGTCTCTACCTTCAGGGGGTGGTGCGACCTGTTCGTTGTAGGGGATGTCGCGCAGGTATTGCTCCAAAGCGGTGACCTTATCGTAGGGGTTGGTGGCCTGCTCGGTGATGGAGTGGGCCAGGGAGATCACTCTGGTGGGCAGATTATCGGGGAGTTGTAGGTAGCGCTCTCGCACCCAGGAGGGATAGTCGGTGCCCGCGCTGCGCAGATCCTCCTGGCTGGCGATAGAGAGGGAGGAGATGACAGTGTAGCTCTCCTCAGAGCGCAGGGGGCGATGGCTCTGCCACAGGGAGGGACGGGGAGGTATTCCCTCCGAGGAGTAGTACACCTTAGCCGGGATGTTCATGCGCAGGGCCTGAGAGGCGCTGAAGAGCATGGTCGTGCCTGGCAGATAAGTGGTTAGGGTCTGGGTCACCTCCTGACGCATAGCGTACTCCTGCGGTGGCACTAGTGAGGTGTAGGGCTTCAGGAGAGCTAGCTTAGTGTCCGTGTCGCGCCATCCTCGTCCCGGGTACTCGTCGTAGACGACGGCCCGCCAGTAGTAGCGGCGGAAGGGGGCCTGCACGGTGAGCACCGGCCCTTCCTGGCCGCGGATCGGCCCTGGCAGATGCAGTTCCATCCCAAAGGGCTCGCCTGGACCACGGGAGGGATACTCCAGGGCCGCAAAAAGCCGCTGCCACTCCTGCTGGATCCTCACGCCTATCCTCTCGGCGGGCAGCCATTCGATCAGACCACCGCTTTGGGGATTGGTCAAGGGGGGGATCAGCCAGGCCAAGATCATGATGCCCAGGGCGAAGTACATGCCGTAGCGCAGGGACTCTATCCCTGGCCCGGAGCTGACCTGCCTGCGCACCCGTGCCTGATCGGGTACAGGCAGACAGGAGCTGACCCCCTCCCGTCGCCAGCGTTCCTGTCGCCGGCGCAGGGTTATATTGATTACCAGAAGCAGCCCGCAGAGTAGATAAACGAATATGTAGCCGGTCAGAGGGAAGGGAGAGTAGTAGAGGTTCCAGAGGAAGAAGAGCCCGCTGGGTATCAATATGCCCCGCGCTTTTCGGCGGCGGAAGGCAAACCAAGCGGCGATATAACTGATCCACCAGCTCAGGAAGGCCAGCTCCAGCACAAATACCAGGGTGTCGAGGCTTCGCTCCTGACCTCGCCAGGCCGTCTCCAGCCAGCGCCAGATGCGCAGCGCCATCTCCATGATCTTCAGCCTCAGGCTCAGCCAGTCGGGGAAGCGCGTGCTCACAGCCAGGGCTGTCCCGATCACCCCGTAGATCAGGTTGAAGAGGTGGGCCAGCCAGGGGCGAAAGATGCTCCGGGCCAACAGGAAGCCGGCCAGCAGCCCCCCCATCGCCGTCCAGATCAGCACCTCCAGCCCCCAGGTCCAGCGCACGGGGATGAAGGAGCTCGTGGCGCTCAGGAGCATCCCAGTCAGCAGCAACAGATCAAGCGCGTTCTCTCGCAGTTTCAGTCCCATGTCTCCAACCCTTCGTCTCCTGGGCTCCAGGAATATATGATACTCAGAAGGAGCGGGAAAGGCAAGTCGCTGAGAGGCTAAGGGTTGTTGCACGAGCTTCGCTCCCCCTCCAGGGCGGTCAGACATCTTGCCCGTCCTGGCCAGGGAAAGGGGACTTTCCCTGCTCACCCGTGCCGGCGCCGACAGGCGGGGACGCCCCTGAACCTCACATCACAGTGGGCTTTCACCCGTGCCAGGTACAGGCAAAACATCTCCAGGGCAGTTCAATAGTTTGCTTCCTCCTCTCCTTGTGATACAATACCATTGAGGTGTATTTCATTTGGGTTGTAGAGGCACCACTTGCGGGTGCCCAGGGTGGGCGCAAGGCTCACTCCTAACCTATTTGAAACGCACCCATACCATTTAACTTGACGCCAGCCCGGCTAGGGGGTGACCAAAGGTGGATCTGGCGATCGTCATCGTCAACTACAACACCTGTGAATTGCTGCGAGAGTGTCTGGCCTCGGTGTACGAAAGCCAAGGTAATTTCTCCTACGAGGTGTGGGTAGTGGACAACGCCTCCAGCGACGGCAGCGCAGGGATGGTGGCCGCTGAGTTCCCCCAGGCGCACCTGATCCGCAGTGAGGTGAATGGCGGTTACGCCTACGCCAACAACCTAGGGCTGCGCGCCGCTGGGTTCGGCTCCGTTGCCGAGACTCAGCCCCGCTATGCCCTCCTCTTGAACCCCGACACGCTGCTCTCCCACTCGACCTTAGACAAGATGTTGGCCTTCATGGAGGAGCATCCGGAGGCGGGAGCGGCCGGGCCGCGGCTGGTGCGGCCCAGCGGTGAGCTGGACCTGGCCTGTCGCCGCTCTTTTCCCACGCCGATTAACTCCTTCTACAAGATCTTCGGCCTTAGCTCGCTCTTCCCCTACAGCCCCCGCTTCGCTCGCTACAACCTAACCTACCTCGATCCCAACGAGACGGTGGAGGTGGATTCGGTAGTGGGGGCTTTCATGATGGTGCGAAGGGAGGCCATCCAGCAGGTGGGGCTGCTGGACGAGAGCTTCTTCATGTATGGTGAGGACCTGGATTGGGCCTACCGCATGAAGGCCGTGGGCTGGAAGGTGTATTACAAAGCTGATGTTAGGGTGTTGCACTACAAGGGCGAGGCCAGCAAGAACAGCTCAAAAGCACACTATGAGTTCTATCGAGCTATGCATATCTTCTACCAGAAGCATTATCGGGCTGCGACGCCTTTTTGGCTCCATTGGCTGGTCATAGGGGGGATTGTGCTGCGCGGTGGTCTGGCCATGCTCCAGGAATTCATCCAACCTCGTCAGAGCACCTGTGACTCAGGAGGTGAGAGATGAGCAGGCGACGGGTGCGATTGATTTTTGGCACACTTCTATTCCTCACCGATGCGGCCATGATGAGCCTGGCTTTCTACCTGGCCTACCGGCTGCGGCTGCTGACCGAATACCAGCAGATCTTTCCCTTCCCCTACTATCTGGGAATGCTCTTCATCCAGGTGGCTACGCTGCTGACCCTGTTTTTCTTTGCCAAGCTCTACCATCGTCAGCCAGCTCTCTCTCGCATAGATGAGATCTACACCATCTTCGGCAACGTCTCGGTGGGCGTCATCATCAGCTTCGCCATCATTTCCTTCCTTTATCGCCACCAGCTAGAATACCCGCGTCTGATGATGCTCTACTCCTGGCTTTTGACCATCATTCTGGTCATCTTGGGCCGACTGGGTAACCAACTCCTGCGGATAGGGCTGCAGAGCCAGGGATGGGGTCGAATTCGAGTGCTCATCATTGGCACTGGCGAGGTGGGGCAGATGATCCTGGGGAAGGCCACTCGCTCTCCGGGGATGGGTTACGAGGTGGTGGGCTTTGTAGCCAGGGATGACCAATCGCGGAAGCAGGTCCACGGGGTGTCAGTTCTTGGTTCCACCGACGACCTGCCGACGATCATTGAGGATTACAGGGTGGATGAGGTGATCATCGCCCTGCCCGATGCCTCCCACCAGGAGATACTGAACCTCATCTCCCTCTGCGAGCGGGAGCGGGTGAGCATCAAGGTCTTTCCGGATGTGTTCCAGATCATGGCTCAGGAGATCACCATCGGTGACCTCAACGGCCTGCCCATGGTCACCGTACAAGACATCGCGCTGCGCGGCTGGAAGCTGACCCTCAAGCGAGGCATAGACCTGCTCGGCGCCACGGTGGGCCTCATCTTCCTCTCGCCGCTGATGATGCTCGTAGCCCTGTTGATTAAACTGGATTCGGCCGGCTCTGTCTTCTTCTGCCAGGAGCGGATGGGGTTGGATGCTAAGCCCTTCTGGACCATAAAATTCCGCTCTATGCGTGAGGATGCGGAGACGGAAACAGGGCCGGTGTGGGCCAGGCCCGGCGACCCCCGCCGCACTCGAGTGGGGAGGTTCTTGCGCCGATTTTCCATTGATGAGCTGCCCCAGTTGATAAATGTATTACTGGGGGAGATGAGCCTGGTGGGACCTCGGCCCGAGCGCCCCGTCTTCGTCCGGCAATTTCAGCAGTTCATCCCCCGCTACATGGACCGCCATCGGGAGAAGGCGGGGATGACCGGCTGGGCGCAGGTGAATGGCCTGCGGGGGGACACCTCCATCATGGAGCGCACCAAGTACGATCTGTGGTACATCGAGAATTGGTCCCTGCTGCTAGACATCAAAATCCTGCTCCGCACCGTCCTGGCCGTGTTCAGGGCCAAAGACGCGTACTGAGACGCAGGACTGGCTCAGTGGCGAAATGATTCGCCACTGAACGAGGTGACTGCCATTCCGGTGCAAGGAGACTATGCGGATAGAGAGTGGCATAGTCATTGTTGCAACGGGTTCTCTGCCCAGCTTGTGTCCGTTGATCGTTTTGGTAGTCCCCCTGTAGCGTGTTGG
>JAYEMR010000012.1:0-26924 GCA_034718215.1 Chloroflexota bacterium | reverse complement strand
AAACTGGGGCTCGGCCCAGAAGAGCCGCCGCAGCACCAAGCCCATCTGCTCCCGGCGGAGCCTCTCACTCTCCCAGCGCAGCCCCTCCCCCTCTGAGGAAGTTGAGGTTCCCTCCCGATCCGCTCCCCTCATGAGGTCTAATATGATGGCCTGAACCTTGCGCGGCTTTCGGATACCAGTGAAACGCACCGTGCCCAAGGTCCCCGCCGTCTGATTGATCACATTGCCGAAATACAGCAGGTTCTGCCACAGGCCGCGCATATGGACCGTGACGTCCTGGATCATATCCAGCGGGGCCTCATCTCGCCGCAGACGGATGAAGGGAATCTCGTCAATGTGAATTACCCGACGATCAGTGACGATGAAACGGTCGTTACTCCAGTTCAAGAAGCGCCACAGGGTCCAGAGATAACCCACCAGCGGAATAAAGGCCCAGAGCAGAATCCTCAACAACAGGGGCAGAGAGGTGCCCGCGGATTCGGCTAGGGCTATCACCAGCCGTGTGACCAGCATCAGCCCCATCGTCAAAGCCACCGGCCCCCCGGTCCATTGGAGCAACACAAACCAGTAACGTCGCTCGAAGATATACACCTCCTCGTCAGGGAGCTGCCCTGAAAACTGGGAGCCCTCAATAGGTTCGTTATCCGATGCTTCCGCTATCATTGCCCCCAGCTTTCTACAAATTCGCCTTCACCTGCTCCGCCGCACGTTGAGTCATCCCGGACACCGCCGCCAGCTCCTCTGTGGAGGCCTGACGGATGGCCTCCAGCGAGCCGAAGGTTTTCAAGAGCGCCTGCCGTCGCTTAGGTCCGATGTGGGGGATCTCCTCCAGTATGGAGGAGACACCGCTTTTCCGGCGCAACGTCCGATGGTAGCTTACCGCGAAGCGGTGGGCCTCATCGCGCACCCGCTGCACGAGGAGAAGAGCGGGCGAGCCCCGCTCCAGTCCAACAGGCTCCATCTGCTCAGGCACGAAGAGCTCCTCCTCCCGTTTGGCCAAGGAGGCGACTGCCAGATGATCCAGCCCATGTCCAGACAAAATCTCCTGCGCCGCCCTCAATTGCCCCTTGCCCCCGTCAATGAGGATCAGATTGGGCAGGATGGACCAAGAGCTCTTTTCCCGCCCCGGCCGCTCGGTCAGCTCCTCCTCAATCGCCACCCGCCTGAAGCGCCGCTCCAGCACCTCCTGCAGGGCCGCGTAGTCGTCCACGCCCTCCACCGAGCGGATGCGGAAACGGCGATAGTCGCTCTTGCGCGGCTTGCCCTTGACGAAGACCACCATACTGCCCGTGGTCTGGACTCCCTGGATAGTGGAGATGTCATAGCCCTCGATGCGGGTTGGAGGCTGCGGAAGCCCCAGTGCCTCCTGGAGTTGAGTCAGGGCCTGGACGCTTCTCTCCTCCCCCATGCGCCACTGGCCCTGCAGGTGAGTCAACATCTCGACCGCGTTCTCGGCAGCCATCTCCACCAGCTCCCGCCCCATCCCCTGGTGGGGAACCTTGAGGATCGCCTTGGCTTCCCGCTTGTCTCGCAGCCAGCGCTCGATAACCGGTGCCCCCTCCACCTCGTGGGGCAGCAGGATCTCAGGGGGCACGTAGGCCGCCTGATCGTAGAACTGCTTCACGAAGGAGGTGATTACCTCTCGCTCGCCCTCCTCCTCGGTGCCCTCCAGCAGGAAGTACTCCCGGCCGATGAGCTTCCCCTGACGGATGAAGAAGACCTGCGCGCAGGCACCGCTGTCAGCTCGGGCCAGGCCGATCACATCCTGATCACCCCCAGCGGGCGAGACCACCTTCTGTCGTTGCGTAACCTGACCTATGGCCTGGAGTTGATCGCGCAGACGGGCTGCCCTCTCGAAATCCAGTTCATCCGACGCGGCCTGCATTTTGGCCCTCAGGTCGGCCACGATAGGCTCCACTTTCCCCTCCAGGAACAGGCACACCTGCTCGATCATCTCTCGGTATTCCTCTTGGGACACAGCGCCGATGCAGGGAGCGGCGCAGCGGTCAATGTAGTAATAGAGGCAGGGCCGGGAGTCATCGCCGGTGATCCGACGGGTACAGGTACGGTAGGGGAATATCTTGCGCAGCAGATCCAGCGTCTGGTGGAGGGCCTGGACGGAGGTGTAGGGGCCGAAATAGCGGGCCCCATCCTGGATCATGCGCCGGGTGGAGAACACACGGGGAAAGGGTTCCTGCCAGGTGATCTTCACGTAGGGGTAGCGTTTGTCATCTTTGAAACGCACATTGTAACGCGGCTGATGCCGCTTGATGAGCGTGTTCTCTAGGATCAAGGCCTCGACCTCTGAGTCGGTGACGATGAACTCCAGGTCGTGGATAACCTGGGCCAGGCGTCGGGTTCGGGGGGAGTGCTCAGCCGAGGCGTGGAAATAGGAGCGGACGCGGCTTCTCAAGGTTGAGGCCTTGCCCACGTAGATGATCTCCCCCTGCTCATCCTTCATCAGGTACACACCAGGTTTAGTGGGGAGGCTCTCCAATTGCTCGCGCAGGTGGGGCCTGCGCTCCAGAGAATCGTTCACTTGTCCCATGGTCTCGTCTCATGCTATTTCCAACCAGGCAAACCTTCGGACACGGTGTTGGCGCAGTGATGTCACTCATCGGAAAGGCAAAATGCGCACCCTAGATTTGGCCTCATCTACAGTAACCAGCGCACCCTTTTCCAGCACCGAGAGGCATAACGTCTTGAGTGCGAACCTGAATGACGCTCGGCCCTTGAGCACGAGTAGTCGCCAACAATGTCCCAAAATCCAGATCGTGGGTAAAGACAAAATACCCCATTTTCACGTGCCCATTCCACAATGGTCCCATCTGTTGCACAAGGGTCGCCTACCATTGACCAATGAGCTGCTTGCCATCCGTGCTTCTTGAAAACTTCAACCCAATCTGGGGAGAGATTCGTGTCAATGAGAAGTTTCACGCAGTCACCAAGGGCAATTCTATCTCTTCAGCCCGCCAAGCAGCATAAGCAAGCGCTTCACTGATATCCTCTTCTTCCAAATAAGGATAGGCTTTCAGAATTTCGGCAATAGAGTATCCCGAGGCGGCAAGCCCAACGATGGTTCCAACGGTGACACGCATCCCACGGATACAAGGTTTACCCCCCATTACATTCGGGGAAAAGGTTATATGTGTTAAATTCCGCATGGTCTATTCTCCTACACCTGCAAAGCAAGTCGTCTCCATTCCTGATGGCATCCTACATGTGCCCAACGACTATTGTACCACAATCGGGGTGAGGGGACAAAAAACCGGCGCAGGGAAATCCCTGCGCCGGTTAAAATGGGTGATGATGAAGATCACACAGAAGTGGAGAGAGCCTGTCGTCCTAGCTGCCCCCATAGGTGAGCCATCACCAGGTAGGCCCAGAAGGTGGTGAAGAAAACTCCTACGAAGCAGAGGATCGTCCCCAATCCCCCGATGATGGAGGCCAAGCCGGCTGGAGCTCTGAAGATCGCATTCTGGAGTCCAGCCAGCCAGCAGGACGTCTCGGGCGGCGAGAAATTGTATCTCCTGACCGACAGGTTCAACGAAAAGCACGAAGGTGAGCTATACGTCGAGTACGTCTTCACTCCCACCACTGCGGGCACTCAGATGGTGGAGAAGCTGATGACCAACATCGCGGCTGGTACCCCACCTGAAGCTGCCTACTTCGACCGCTTCATCGTCCCCAGCTGGGCCGCCGAGGGCTCGCTGACCGACATCACTGAACTGGCTGCTCAGGCGGGCATCAAGGAGGACGACTACTTCCCCTTCGCCTGGCAGGAGGCCACCTGGCAGGGCCAACTGTACGCCCTGCCCTTCGACACCGACGACCGGGCGCTCTACTACAACAAAGCTCATTTTGAGGAGGCAGGCCTGGATCCGGATGAGAAGGCCTTCCCCACCAGCATCGAGGAATTCGACGCCATGGCAGAGAAGCTGACCATCAAGGAGGGGCCCCGCTTCAAGCGCATGGGCTTCATTCCCTGGTCCGGCCAGGGCTGGCTCTACTCCTACGGCTGGACCTGGGGTGGCCACTTCTACGATCCAGACACACTGGAGGTCACCTTCAATGATCCCAAGATCGTGGCCGCCTGCGAGTGGCTGCTCTCCTACGCCGACAAATACGGCATAGAGAACGTGGAGAGCTTCGCCCAGGCCTTCGGCGGCGAAGCCCAACAGCCTATGATGGCGGACCTACTCTCCATGGAGTACAACGGCGATTGGATGATCACCCAGTTCAAGCGGTGGGGCCCTGATATCAACTATGGCGTGGTCCCCATGCCCTGGCCGGAGGGTGGCCGGGCGGCCACCTGGGCTGGCGGCTGGTCGGTCGTCATTCCCAAGGGGGCCCCCAACCTGGAGGCGGGCTGGGAGTTCATCAGCTGGATGGGCGCCCCAGAGCAGGTGCACTGGTTCTGCAAGGAGACCTCCCACATCCCGACACAGACCGCGCATGCTGAGGATCCGGTCTACGTTGAGGACCCGCACCACAAGGTCTTTATGGACCTGCTGCCCGTCGCCAACTGCCGGCCCCCTCTGCCCGTAGGCAACTACCTGTGGAATGCCCAGGTGGAGGCGCGCGACCTCATCATCCATGGGCAGAAGACCCCCCAGGAGGCGATGGACGATATCACCGAAGAGGCCAACAAGCAGATGGAGAAGTATCTCTGATCGCTTTATGCGACAGACGCCTGGGGAGAGGCAAAGGCCTCTCCCCAGGTCCATAAGGAGAGTGAGGAGTAACTGAGATGCGAATGTTTAGCTTAGAGACCCTTCGAGTCAGCAGGATTGCGCGGCGAAACCTTTTCTATGGGGTGCTCTTCGCCTCTCCCTGGCTATTGGGCATCATCCTGTTCATTGCCTATCCCGTCGTGGCTTCTTTGTACTACAGTTTCACCGAGTACAGCGTGTTGAACCCGGTGAAGAAATTTGTGGGCCTCAGCAACTACACCAACCTCATCTTCAAGGACGATGTGTTTCGCAGGAGTCTCTATAACTCCGTGTATTATGCCGTGTTCTCCATCCCTCTGGGCATCATCGTGGGCGTGGGCATTGCCATGATGTTGAACATGAAGATCAAGGGGCAGGCGGTGTATCGCACCATCTACTTCCTGCCGGTGCTGATCCCTGATGTGGCCATGGCTATCCTCTGGATATGGGTCTTCAATTCGCAGTATGGCATTGTTAATACCCTACTATGGCAGCTCTTTCACATCCAGGGGCCAGGTTGGCTGGCCAGTCCAAAGTGGTCCAAGCCCACGGTGATCCTCATGTCTCTATGGACAGTGGGACAGGCGGTAGTGACCTACCTGGCCAGCCTGCAGGATGTGCCCCAGTCGCTGTACGATGCAGCTGAGGTGGATGGGGCCAATGCCCTGCAGAAGACCTGGCATGTGACCATCCCCATGATCACCCCCGTCATCTTCTTCAACCTCATCATGGGCATAATTGGGTCCCTACAGTACTTCACCATCGCCTACGTGATCACCGGCGGCGATGGACGCCCGGGCCAGTCACTGTTCTTCTACGCCATGTATCTCTACCGCAACGCCTTCGCCTTCTTCAAGATGGGTGTAGCGTCGGCCCAGGCCTGGATCCTGTTTATTGTGGTCCTGATCGCTACCCTGGTGGTGTTCCGCACCTCGGCCCGCTGGGTCTACTATGGAGGTGAGGAAGCCCGCTAGCAGTGTCTAGATAGGAGGACTTACACTGATGACTGAGCAAGCTGTCCAACAGGCCGTTGTCCCATCGCGCAGACAGGCGAGTGCCGTGGTGCGTTTCTGGCGTCGCTACCAGTCGGTCATTCGGGAGGTGTTCTCTCATCTAGTACTCGTACCCTTGGCGATCATCTTCATGATCCCCTTCTTCTGGATGGTCTCCACCTCGCTCAAACCGGACACTCAGATCTTTCTCTGGCCCCCGGTCTGGATTCCCAAGCCCTTCATGTGGTCCAACTACCCGGAGGCGCTCAGCTTCATCCCCTTTTGGGCCTACGTCAAGAACACGTTGGTCATTGCATTCTTCGCCATCGTGGGAGCGCTCTTCTCCTGCCCACCAGTGGCCTATAGCTTCTCCCGGATCCCCTGGGCAGGGCGCGACACGCTGTTTATGATGACCATCGCCACCATGATGCTCCCCTATCAGGTCACCATGATCCCCCTGTTCATCATCTTCTCCAGGGTGGGCTGGGTGGGGACCTATCTGCCACTCATCGTGCCCCATTTCTTCGGTGGCGCGTTCTACATCTTTCTCCTGCGCCAGTTCTTTATGACCATCCCCGCGGAGCTGACCGACGCGGCGCGCATAGATGGCGCCTCGGAGCTCCGCATCTACAGCCAGCTCATTTTGCCTCTCAGCAAGCCGGCCCTGGCCACCATCACTCTATTCGAGTTCCTGGCTCGCTGGCGGGACTTTTTGGGCCCACTGATCTACCTGAACACGCCGGAGAAGTATACTATCTCCCTGGGCCTGCAGATGTACCGCATGGAACACAGCACAGAGTGGGCACTGCTTATGGCTGCCTCCATCGTGCTCACCGCGCCGGTCATCATCCTGTACTTCTTTGTGCAGCGGACCTTCATCCAGGGCATCACCCTGACGGGGCTGAAGGGGGTGTAGTCGCGCTGGATTGCATGCACGCAGCCGAGCATTGAGGTTCGACAGCCGAGGCAAGCGGCAATACCGCCTGACCTCGGCTGTTTTGCATTCTAGCCGAAGAAGCTTGCGAAACTGAGCATTGTGCACTACAATAGAAGTGATGACGTTGATGAAATGGCTCAGGGGATAGATAGGAGGAGCAATGAAGTTCACAGTCGTCAGAGATGGAGTTCACCCGCTGAGGGACCGATTGGCCGATGAGCTGGTCTCCATCTTCGTGGCCTACGGCCATGATCTGTGTGAGGACGGCGAAGAAAGCCTTCGAATGATTCTGAACTTGACCGACGCCAACCAGCCTCGACCCTACCGGCGCCGATCGCGTGCTGTCTATGTGTGGTCACCTTCGTGGCCGCCAATTGCCTGCCGAAGGACGCCCCACGAGTGGTGTATACCCTTCTGGTGCGCTCTCTCTCCAACCTGGCCATCTACGCCATCGGCGACGTAACCCAGGGGGATGGCAGCTCGCGCACGTCGCCTCCTGCGAGGGCATCGTCGCCGCGGAGAACGTCTGAAGTCAGAGCGCGCGGATGCGCTACGATGTCGCCTCGGCCCGCGTGTTCTCCTCGCCCGAGGTGGCCAGCGTGGGGTTGAGCGAGGAGGAGGCGCGGGAGCGAGGGTACGATGTGTGGGTCGGCGCCTTCGACCTGAGCGGCAATGGCAAGGACGTGGCCACGGCCGGCGAGGAAAATGGGGTCGTCTTCGGCTACGAGGCCAACATCTGGGAGCGCACTGAGTTGGGCGGCTTTGAAGGACTACTTCGTATGGTGGACGAGGTAGGCAGCCCCCACTTCGGCGTGTACCTGCACAATGCCTACCCGCGGGCTGGGCTGCCCCTCCACGAGGAGGTGGAGAAGGCGGGGGAAAGCCTGGTGAAGGCCATGCATTCTTCCTCGCTGGTGTCAGGCCGGGTGGAGATAGATTTCGAGAAGGCCTTCGCAGCCATGAAGAAGTACTTCACCGACGGAGTGTATACCTTCGAGATCCCCTGGGAGGAGGCAGAGGAAAACAAGAAGCTCATAGATGAGATGATGGCCAAGTACTGGTAGATTGGCATGGATGACAATCCGGCCTCGGGAGCCTGGTCTCGAGGCCGGAGCGCATTAGCTATCGGAGGATCCTAAAGACAAACAAATGAGAAAGGGTAAGCGCAATGGCTGAATCTAGACGTGTCAAAGCGGGTGTGGTCGGCTGCGGCTCCATCTCGCTCCATGGCTATTTCCCCTTTGTGAGTGAGATCTTCGACCTGGTAGCGACCTGTGACCTCATTGAGGACCGGGCCAAGGAAATGGCCAGGATCTGGGAGGCCAAGGAATACTACGCCGATATGGATGACATGTTGGCACAGGCTGACATAGAGGTAGTCTTCATCCTGACGAGCATGGCCTCCCATGCTGCCCTGTCGTTGAAGGCCGCGCAGGCCGGCAAGCACTCCCTAGTCCAGAAACCCTTCGCCACCGAACCTGGACGAGGGCCTGGCAGTTGTAGAAGCTGCTCGCGAGGCCGGGGTCAAAGGGCTGGCGGAGCCCAACTACTGGATGGATCCCGTGTACATGAAGGCGAAGGAGATCATCGAGGAGGGGCACATTGGGGCCGTTCACTACATTCTCGGGCGAACGGAACGCAACTTCGTTCCCCTCTGGGGAGGCCCGACCTTCTACGAGCGCGAAGGCGGAGGCATGCTCTTCGACATGGGGGTTTACCTCATCTCGGCCTTGACCTACCTGCTGGGACCGGCAAAGAAGGTCGCTGGGATGGCCGAGGTATCCGTTCCTGAGAGGCCGCCCAAATTCTCCGACGACGTCTTCACTGACTTCCTCAAGGGCTATCAGCGAGGAGACAACCCGACTGCCTACATGCGGCAGAGGGAAGGTACTGTGCCTGCGGTCATGGAAGCCCCTGACAATACCTTTACCCTCATTGAATGGCCCGACGACTGCCTGGGCTGCGTGATCGCCAACTCTGTGTCCTTCGTGCTGCCCCCCCCCCCGGCCCCAGGCTGTTCCTGTGTGGGGAGAAGGGGACGATTGCCTTCGGCATACCCGGCTCAGGATCGAGGCTATCGGTTGCCACCCTCGACAAGGAGAGTCCATATTATGTCTTTCCTCCACGAGGAGATCGCGGCGTCGGCTGGTACCACTTCCCCGGTAACGCCTTTCCGGCCTGGCGCTATACAGCAGGTTCAACCCGACACCTGCATGATTGCATCGTGAATGACACCGAACCTCTGGCCAGCATCGAATGGGGCTTGCATGTGTCAGAGATTATGATTAAATCCTTCGAATCGGCAGAGCAAGGGCGGGCTCTGGACTTGGTGACGACCTTCTAAGATGCTCGGTATCGAGGTAAAGCAGATCACAAAAAGGAGTAAAAAATGGAGGTGGCTGAGAAATTGACCTACCAGCAGCGCCTGGATGCGCTGCATGAAAGAAAACTGGAGCAGGTTCGGGAGAAGCGAGAGGTGCTGGGCTCGTATGATCACGACGAACAGGGCCGAGTCCTTCCGCCACCGGAGCTGAGGGAGATCGTGGAGGCAGTGAGTGGCTCGGGCGAGGTCGTCAGGGATGCGATCATCAAGACTTTCAAGCCTAAGAGCAACCATCCCAGCGGTGGGTTCTTCGGGCCCAAGGCAGCCGGTGAGAACTTCAGGAGGCTTCTGGAGGTCCATCCCACCTACATTGATCCCCTGAACTCCATGGCCGGGCTCTACATGGTCAACTTCTTGTCCTATCGCAAGCCCCATTGGAACCCTGATCTCGACTACTCCCACCTGCACGAGGAGCAGGAGAAGTACAAGCTGGTCCACGGCATCGGCGGCGTCCAGCACTTCTGTCCCGACCTGACAATCGGCCTTGAGCTGGGCTGGGGAGGATTGCTGGAGAAGGTGCGCCACTACCGCGAGGTCAATCCCCAGGCTGCCGATTTCTATGATGGTCTGGAGGATGTGATCCTAGGGATCCAGGAGTGGATCCGCCGTCACGCCGAGGAGGCGCGACGGATGGCGAAGAAAGAGGAGCATCCCCAGCTTCGCGAGAACCTGGAGACAATAACCGACATCTGCGAGCGGCAGGTGACGGAGCCGCCTCAGACCTTCCGCGAGGCCTGCCAGTGGCTGGTCTTCTTCCAGGCGGCGGCCAAGATGTACAATGGCAGTGGGGAGTGGGGGCAGCTGGACGAGCTGCTGCGCCCCTACTACGAGCGGGACACCGAGGCCGGCATCCTCACTGATGAGGAGGCCATCTTCCACATCGCCTGCCTGCTGCTCAGCGAGACGGCCTACATCCAGCTGGGAGGCCCCGACGCCGAGGGGAAGGACAAGACCAGCCCAGTCTCCTTCCTCGTACTGGAGGCTGTACATCGTCTGAAGATGCCGGCCAACCTTGCATTACGGATCAACGACAACACCAATCCCAACCTTTTACGGAGGGGAGTGGAGATCCTGTTCGAGGACAAGATGGGCTTCCCCAAGTTCCTTGGTGACAAAGCAGTCAATGAGGGCTTCGTCAAGAATGGGTATCCCATTGAACTGGCCCGTCAGCGCATCTACTCGGGATGCCATTGGCTCGGCATTCCGGGGCGCGAATACACGCTGATGGACATCGTCAAGATCGACTTCGCGAAAGTGTTCGAGGTGGCGCTGCATGAGATGATGAGCGATTCCAGCGTCATCCCCAGCGTAGAGGAGCTGTGGCGTCGTTTCGAGAATCACCTGCGCCGCGCCGTGGATGTGATCCGTGAGAGCATCGACTTTCACCTGGAGCACATGCACGAGGTGTTCCCCGAGCTGCTGCTGGATCTGTTCTGCTACGGGCCTGTGGAGAAGGGGTTGGACGTGACCCACGGCGGTGTGGAGTATTACAACATGTGCTGCGACGGCGCCTCGCTGGCCACCGTGGCCGACTCCTTCGCCGCGCTGGAGCAGCGGGTGGAGCGGGAGGGGCGCCTGAGCTGGCAGGAGATGATGCGCTACTTGGAGGCAGACTGGACTGGTCCCGATGGCGAGCAGGTCAGGCTGATGATGAGGAACATCCCCCGCTTCGGCTATGGTGGCTCTCGGGCCGACGAATGGGCCGTGCGGATATCGGAGACTTTCACGCGGCTGGTGAAGGAGAAGCCGACGCCGAATGGGTTCAACATGATCCCCGGGCTGTTCTCCTGGGCCAGCCAGGCGGACTTCGGCAGGCAGGTTGGCGCCACACCCAATGGGCGGCACGCTCATGCTCCAGCCTCCCAAGGGGCCAACCCCAGGCCCGGTTTCAACGAGGGCAAAGGGGGCACGCCCACGCAGCTGGTCTCCGCGGTAGCAGCCGTGCAGCCAGGGTACGGGAACACCGCGCCGCTTCAGCTGGACTTGGACCCCGGCCTCGTGAGCGACGAAGAAGGGATAGCCAAGGTCGAGGCGCTGATCCAAACCTACTTCAATCTGGGCGGGACCCTGCTCAATATGAACGTTGTCAACAAAGAGAAGATCCTGGCCGCCAACGAGGATCCATCCAAATACCCCGATCTGGTGGTGCGTGTTACAGGCTTCAGTGCCTACTTCGCCAGCCTGTCCGATGAGCTGCGCCAGCTCGTGGTGGACCGGATCGTCTCAGAGGGATAGCAGCGTGACTTCATGCGAAGATGGGAGCCTCCAAGGCACGATATTCGACATCAAGCACTTCGCCGTCCACGATGGCCCAGGAATTCGGACCACCGTCTTCCTCAAGGGCTGTCCGCTGCACTGCCCCTGGTGCCACAACCCGGAGGGGATCTCTCGGGAGCCGCAGCTTCTGTTCAACCCGATGAAGTGCACCGAATGTGGCGACTGCGTTGAGGTCTGTCCCCAGAGGGCGCTTCAGCTCGTGGACGGAGAGCTTGTGATCGATCGTAAGCGATGCGAGGTCTCTGGCAGCTGCACGGAGGTCTGTTATGCCGGTGCGCTGGAGATAGCAGGGCGGCAGGTGACGGTGGAAGAGGTGATGGAGGAGATACTTCGTGATGGCCCCTTCTACGAGACCTCCGGTGGAGGTATGACCCTCTCCGGAGGGGAGCCTCTAGCCCAGCCCTCCTTCACCCGAGTCCTGCTACGGGCCGCCAAGTGCGAGGGGATACACACCGCGCTGGACACCACGGGGTTCGCCTCCTGGCGGCAACTGGAGCGACTGCTGCCCGACGTGGACCTGTTTCTCTACGATCTGAAGCAGATGGACTCCGAGCGGCATAAAGCCTTGACCGGGGTGCCCAACGAGCGGATCCTGGAGAACCTGCGGCGGCTGGACGATGCCGGCCAGCCGATCTGGATCCGCATCCCACTCATCCCAGGCCAGAACGATGGGGAGGCCAACTACCACGCCTTGGGCGAGTTCCTGTCGGATCTGAAGCACGTGGAGCGGATCGAGATCCTGCGCTATCATAGCTTCGCTGAGTCGAAGTACGAGCATCTCGGCCTTGATTATTCGCTGAAAGGTCTGGAGATGCCCACCGAGGAGGAGGCGGAATCACGACGGCAGATCTTACTCAACTATGGTCTATCGCAGACGGCCTTTAGATAACCCTACGAAGGGGGGAGCAATGTCTGACCAACTGTTCAAGGTTGCGATCATCGGCACGGGCATGATCGCCAACGCAGGCCACATCCCTGCCTGGAAGAACTTGAGAGAGGATGTGGAGCTTGTGGCCGTGGCCGACAAGCTAGAGGATCGGGCTAAGCTGGTGGCCGAGACGGAGGGGATTTCCCGGGCCTACGGCGACTGGCAGAAGATGCTCGATGAGGTCCAGCCCGACATCGTATCCGTGTGCACGCCCAACGCCTATCACAAGGAGCACACGATCGCCGCGCTGAAGGCAGGGGCACACGTGTTGTGCGAGAAGCCCATCGCCACCTCGCACGACGATGCCGCAGAGATGTTCGACACAGCCGAGGCCGCGGGTAAGGTGCTCATGGTGGGCCAGAGCGCCCGCTTCTCCAACCGGTCCATGGCGGCCAAGGAGATCGCCGACGCGGGCAGGCTGGGGGAGATGTACTACGCCGAGACCTACTCCATGCGGCGGCGAGGGATCCCCACCTGGGGCCAGTTCCACATGAAGGAGCACTCCGGCGGAGGCCCCGTCTACGACCTCGGCGTCCACGCCATTGACCTGCTGTTCTGGATCATGGGTACTCCCAAGGTCGTGGCCGTTAGCAGCATGACCTACACCAAGTTCGGCGACCGGGACGAGGGACTGGTCACCTCGCTGGCGGAAAGCGGCGCGCCGCTCGGGGTTCTTACCCCCAGACCCTACGACTACCACGAGTTTGATGTAGAGGACATGGCGGCGGGGTTCATTCGGCTGGAGGGTGGTGCCACTGTGGCCTTCAAGACCAGCTGGGCGGCAAACGTGCCGGAGAACATGGGCTACACCATGATCCTGGGCACCGAGGGAGGATTGGTACTGGATCCCCTGACCCTGGTGACCAACATGGGCCGGTATCAGGTCAACGTGAACCCCAGACCGCCCGCGGATCGGGAGGTGATGTTCAGCGGCCACTGGGGGGAGACGGAGCACTTCATCAAGGTCATCCGGGGCGAGGAGGATCTGATCGTGACGCCAGAGCAGGTGCTGAACGTGATGCGCACCCTCGACGCGCTGTACGAGTCCGCGGCTCAAGGCCGTGAGATCTGGATCAAGTAACCCAAAGTAGCCTGCCTGCCACAGGCAGGAAGGTAGAAACAGGAGGTAAATCGTGAGCAAGAAGTACCGCGTAGGTATCATTGGCTTTGCCCACATGCACATCAACAACGTAGCGGCGCTCTACGCCCGGCATCCTCAGGTCGAGTTGGTCGCCTGTGCGGACACCGTGCCCGATGTGCCCGAGCTGCGTGAGGCGCCCTACACCCGAGGCTGGAATCTCAAGAACGCGCTGACTAACATCGGCGTGCCCAAGGCCTACGACGACTACCACGAGATGCTGGAGAAAGAGCAGTTCGACATCGTTATCTGCTGCTCCGAGAACGCCAAGCATCCCGAGGTCGTAGAGGCCTGTGCAGAGGCGGGGGTCAACGTCCAGGTGGAGAAGCCTATGGCCGCGTCCCTCTCCGACGCGTTGCGGATGGTTCGCGCTGTCCAGGCCGCGGGGACCACGATGATCGTCAACTGGCCTTTGACCTGGTCGTCGGCAGCGCGCAAGGCCAAGGCCCTGATTGAGGAGGGCGTGATCGGACGGGTGCTGGAGGTCAAGTGGCGCGGCGGGCACACCGGCCCGCTGGGTCCCGGAGCGGCCCACGCTGGCGTGAGCGAAGAGGCTGCTCCCATGACCGGCATCGAGCGCGGCGCCACCTGGTGGCATCAGACGGCCGCAGGCGGCGGGGCGATGCTGGATTACTGCTGCTATGGCTCCATGGTCTCCCGCTGGTACATCGGCGAGCCAGCCATCGCCGCCGTGGGACTGAAGGGCAATCTCAACAGCCACTGGGGCGATGCCGATGACAACGGCGCCATGATCGTCCGCTTCCCCGGCGCGATGGGCCTCTTCGAGGGTTCGTGGACTACCTGGGACCACGGTGTATCCCCGGGCCCGATCGTCTACGGCACCACGGGCACGCTGGTGATAGAGCGCCGAGATGGGATGGATATCGTCCGTTTGGAGCGCGGTCATGGCCAGACGACCATCTACGAGCCGGATCCGCTGCCCGAAGGGCGGGAGGAGATAGCCAGTGAGCTCATCCACCACCTGGACACCGGCGAGCCGGTGCATCAGACACTAGAAGCGGCCTTTAACCTAGAGGTCATGGCCATCCTCGATGCGGGTGTGCGCTCCGCGGCCAGTGGCAAGCTGGAGACGGTGGACAGCACCGCGTGGTGTATTGGCTAGGCAGAGACAGTTTTTCAGATGTCCAGGGCGGGGCTTCTCCCCCGCCCTGAGCCTTTTTGGGGCGCGCGGCCCCTTTCTTGGCCCAAACCGGGTGCGTATGGGATAGATAAGGCCCTCGGATCTGACACGACAAGTCGAGTTCGCAAGTGGTTGCCGGATGAACGAATCACGAGTCCCCGTCCACCCATTCGGCCAGCGTGTCCTCGTCCACCCAGTTTGGGAACTCCTCGTACCTCATTCACCGTCGGCGGGATTCGGGTTGTACTGACGTCAACGGCTCAGCCAATCGGCGCCTTAGATCCGGCTCCTCCTCATGCTGACGGATGAATGCTGGAACACCGGTAGGCTCTTGAGTGCTCCCGGTTGTTGGAGTGCTCACCATCCTATCCTCCTCCGGACTTCAACTCGTTAGTACACCCCGATCTGTGCTTTCACCTGTATCAGGTACTGGCACCTGCAACCAGGTACTGGTGAAACATCTGCCCTTGCCCAACCCCATGCTTCGTGATAGTATTATGGCAAGTGATCGACTTGTCCCATCGAAAAAATTAGGAGGATCAATGAAACCAGCACAGCGCATCGCGAATCTACCTTCCTACCCCTTCGCCGCCCTCAGCCGGCGTATCCATGAGCTTCAAGCTCAGGGGATGGATGTGATCCGTATGGACATCGGCAGCCCCGATCTGCCGCCGGCGGATTTCATCCTTGAGGCACTGGAGAGATCGGCCCGCGATCCGAGCCATCACGGCTACGCTGGCTTCATCGGGATCCCCGCCTTTCGCCAAGCGGTGGTGGACTACTACCGACGTCGCTTCGGCGTGGAACTGGATGCCACAGAGGAGGTACTGTCGCTCATCGGCTCTAAGGAGGGGGTAGCGCACATAGCTTGGGCCTTCGTAGACCCCGGTGACCTGGTGCTGGTCTCCGATCCTGGCTATCCGACCTACAGCATGGGGACGCTAATGGCCGGCGGTGAGGCCTACCCTGTACCCCTACGGGCCGAGAATAACTGGCTTCCAGACCTGGGTGCTATTCCTCCTCAGGTGGCCGATCGGGCGGTGCTCTTCTGGGTGGACTATCCCCATAACCCCACCGGCGCTGTCGCTCCTTTGAGTTTCTTCGAGGGGTTGGTGAGTTTCGCCCGGTTCCACGATATTCTACTGTGCCACGACGCGCCCTACTGCGATGTCACCTTCGATGGATACACCGCACCGAGCCTCCTGCAGGTGGATGGGGCCAAGGAGGTGACGGTGGAGTTCAACTCCCTTTCCAAGGCCTATAACATGGCTGGCTGGCGGGTGGGCATGGCGGTGGGGAATGCTAAGGCCATTGAGGCGCTGGCATTGGTGAAAAGCAACGTGGACTCCGGACTCTTCCGTCCCATACAGGAGGCGGCTGCTGCAGCGCTGACCGGCGATCAGTCCTGGGTCTCGGAGCGCAACGAGGTCTACCAGCGGCGACGGGACCTGATATGGAAGGCGCTCGATGAGGTGGGGATGGAGGCGGAGAAGCCGAAGGCGACCCTCTACCTCTGGCCCAGGGTGCCGGAAGGGTACACCTCCGAGGGGTTCTGCACCGCACTGCTGGAAAAGCAGGGGGTGTCTTTCGCCCCAGGCTCCTTTTGGGGACAGCAGGGGGAGGGCTACCTGCGTATCTCCATCGTACAGCCCCAGGAGCGGATCCAGGAGGCGATGGAGAGGCTGCGGAGGTTTGTGAGGGAGTCCAGCAGACAGGAGCATTAGACGGACTGACAAGGGTGAACTTCGGAGGGGAGATTCGCGACCGCACTGATGAACGTACGGTCCGGCAGCACTATATCCTGCCGCGCGCAGTGGGGAGAGGACGGACCTTGTGGAAGAGACGGCGGAGCAGGCGGCGGGCGTATAGTGAGAAGAGGAAAGGCCCGGCGGTTCGCGGAGCCCGAGGTTGTGACAGCGGCGGAAAGGGGGCGCCCTGACAGGTAGAGGATGATGAGGGAAAACAGACATATCAAGCTTGAAGATTGGCTCGCGAGGGAGATGCAGGATGAAGAATTCCGAACCGAATACGAGCGGTTGGGACCGGGCTTCGGAGTAGCTAAATTGCGAACGTTGCGCGGGTTGACGCAAGAGGAACTAGCGGACAGAGTAGGTACCCATCAGTCGAGCATTTCCAGGCTCGAGAGCGGCGAGAGAGAACCGAGCCTCTCTTTCTTGCGTCGCGTGGTAGAGGCCTTGGATGGTCGGCTGGAGATCCGCGTTATGGCGAAAGAAGAAGTGGTAACGGTTGGACAAGAAACTGCCCCCACGAAAACCATGACCTGGCAGGTGAGGAACGAGCCATGTCCCGTCATTCGATGGACCGATCGGCAGCCCACGGGTGTGCCAATGGCCGAGAGGGAGATGATGCCGGCATGATAGACCACGTATGGACAGTTGTCTGCTCGCGCTCGGTTATTGACCGTGACTCAAACAACGTGTGTCTTCTGAACGTTCTTGAGCAGATCACCGTCGGCGGGAAGCCAACGGCAGAAGATGTAGAGGCGATTCCGATAGAAATGGAAGTCGTGTCACTCTGGGCGAGATCTGACCTTGACGTGCCGACTGGGGGCGCTGAGAGGTTGACCCTGGTTTCTCCATCCGGTGAAGTTCTTTTTTCTGGGGAAAGTGAGATCGATTTATCAGCTCATAGGCGGTTCAGAAATCGCGCGAGGTTTCGAGGACTCCCCATAAGGGAAGAAGGCCGCTACGTTTTCCGTGTGGAATCGCAAGCCGACGATGAAGTCGGATGGCACCATGCAGCCGATATTCCGCTGGAAGTGATATTTGAAGAAGAATCCGGTCAGTAGAACTGACGAGATGATATAGTGATGAGCGAGCAGATGAAAGGAGACCCCGCTGCCACGGGGGCTTTCTTTCCTGCCTGCGCAGACAGGGAAGGACGAGAAATGCTTAAGGAGACCACTCCAATGCCCACTCCCCTCCAACTGAAAACGGGCATATCCTCGCCCCACCGCAACCGCTACCTCTTCTCCGACCACTACCTGGAGAACATCCTGCCCGATGATCCCCGCTGGGAGCAGGCGCTGGCCGAGGCCGAGGGCTTCTGCGCCTGGCTGCGGGGGCTCTACGCCGACGAGCGGGACCAGCTCGCCGACTACAACGAGGGTCAACTGGAGGAGCACTGGTTTAAGCCGATCTTCAGGGAGCTGGGCCACGTCTTCGAGACGCAGGCCAGCGTCCCCGGCCTGGACGCCTACGCCAAGTACCCTGACTACGTCTTCTTCTCCGACGAGGCCACGCGCCAGATGGCGGCGGGATTGCAGAATCAGGAGGACTACGCCGCCGAGGCGCTGGCCGTGGGCGAGGTCAAGCGCTGGGACACGCACCTGGGCAAGAAGCGACGAGGCGGCGGCCCGAGCTTCGAGGATCAGAACCCCAGCTTCCAGATTGACTACTACGTGCGCACCACCGGGCTCTCTTGGGGCGTTCTGACCAATGGCCGGCTGTGGCGCTTGGTGCACGCGGACTCCAGCCAGCGGCTCAACATCTACTACGAGGTCGATCTGATAGACCTGCTCCACCGCGACGATCCGGCGCTGATGCGCTACTTCGTCCTCTTCTTTCGCCAGGCGGCCCTCCGGCCCGACGCGCAGGGGCGAGTCTTCCTGGACTATGTGCTGGCTGCCAGCAACGCCTACGCCATAGAGCTGGAGGAGGACCTGGAGCAAAACGTCTACCAGGCACTGGAGCGGCTGATGCAGGGCTTCCTCGATCTCTCGGCTAACCGGCTCGGACCCGAGGACCTGCGCCAGATCTACGATAACAGTCTCTACCTGCTCTATCGCCTACTCTTCATCCTCTACGGCGAAAGCCGCGGTCTACTGCCGCTGCAGAAGGACCGGTACCGCACCAATTACAGTCTGACACGCATCAAGGAGGAGATCGCTGATCTTGAGGTATCGCCAGCGCCCCAAACCACGATTTATTGGCCCAGGCTGCAAAACCTGTTCCACATCATCAACGGCGACGATGCTGAACTAAATCGCTATCTAGACGTGCCCCGCTACAACGGCGGGCTCTTCGATCCCCACTTGCATCCCTTTCTAGAGGAGAAGGCCGTCGGCGACTGGGCGCTGGTCAAGGCCATTGATTTGCTCAGCCGGCGCACCACAGAGACCGGTGGTGAGTTCGTTGACTACCGCACGCTTGGCGTGCGTCACCTGGGCTCGATCTACGAGGGGCTGCTGGAGTATCGGCCGCGCATCGCCGAGGAGCCGATGGTCGCCGTGGGCGATGAGTGGGTCAAGACCTCCGAGGTTTCGGAAGACCTCGGAGGTCTGAGGGTGGTCGACCGCCGCGCGCGGGGCGAGGTCTACCTGGAGACCGATCGCGGCGAGCGGAAGGCCACCGGCTCCTACTACACGCCGCAGTACATCGTCGAGTACATCGTGGAGCACACGCTGGGGCCGCTGGTGGCGCAAATGAGCGAATCGGCGAATGGTCAGGCGTTTGTGAATGCGATCCTTGACCTCAAGATACTTGATCCAGCCATGGGCAGCGGCCACTTCCTGGTGGAGGCCACCGAGTTCTTGACATTGGAATTGGCGACTGATCCCTACGTGGAGATCGAAGACACACCTGAGGAGGATTTGACCCACTGGAAGCGGCGCGTGGTGGAGCGCTGCATCTACGGCGTGGACAAGAACCCGCTGGCGGTGGAGCTGGCGAAGCTGAGCCTGTGGTTGGCCACGGTGGCCGCCGACCGCCCGCTGAGCTTCCTCGATCACCACCTGAAGTGCGGGGACTCGCTGATCGGGGCGCGGGTGGAGGACCTGGGCGAGGTGCCTCCGGTGATGCTGAGCAAGAAGGCCTTGAAGGAGCGCAAGGCTCGTCACGATGAGGGCGCGCGCCAGGCCAACCTGTTCGAGACGCGCCTGATCGAGAAGCTGCCGGTGGTCATGGGCCGCATCCTGGAGATCACCGAGCAGGAGAGCAAGGACTACGACGCGGTGCGGGCGAAGGAAGCAGCCGACCAGGCGGTCCAGCAGCTTAAGGCCCCCTTCGAGGCGGTGGCCGACCTGTGGACCAGCGCCTACTTCGGCAACGCGTTCGTCAACGGGGAGTACGACCAGGCGTTGATGGCTATCGGCCAGCCGGATCGATTGCTGGAGCTGGATGCGGTGGAGCGGGCGCGGGACATGGCGAAGGAGCGCCGCTTCTTCCACTGGGAGCTGGCGTTCCCGGAGGTCTTTTACGACGAGAACGGGCAGCGGCTGGGGGAGCGAGCAGGGTTTGATGCGGTGGTGGGGAATCCCCCGTACCAGTTCGGTGAGCACATCCCATCGTTGGCCAAGCCGTTCCTTGAGGCGCGCTTTGATCTTGCACAGAATCAATATGACACTTATTGGCTGTTCTATGAGCGCGTATTCCAGGTCTTAACCTGCAAGGGCTTCCATGGTTTCATCATACCCGATGCCTTCCTGGCTAGAGACGAGGTTGAAACTGTGCGAGCTCCTCTACTGGAGGAATACTGTTTTCACCAAGTAGCTCCTGTCGGAGCAGTGTTTGATGATCCCAACGTCAGTGCCGTAGTAGTGATCTGGCAGAATCGAGAGTCGGATTCGCGACATAGCGTCGAGGTCTGGCATCGCGAGGAAGACAATATCTTCTTGACGCGAGAATACCCTCAAAGAGTCCTTCGCACGTTGCCTGGACACAAGCTCTGGGTCAATTTGGAAGGCCAGCACCTAGATCTTGTACTCGATATACTCTTGGGCAGTCGGCCCATGGGGGAACTTATTCTGCTGTCGAGAGGAGAAGAATTGGGGAAGAGAGATCTGGTTGATGCGGCCCAAGCTGACTCGACATACGCGCCCATTCTGGTTGGCGGCGACATTGAGCCTCTAGGATTTCCAGTTCCTCAGTATTATGTGAGGCGTGACAAGATCAAGAAGTCAGATGCGATATACGAGGAACAGAAGATTGTCTTGGTAAAGACTGGTGCCACGCTCAACGCTACGGTGGACACCCGGGGCCAGTATACGCTACAGTCTATCTACAATTTGCATTTGAGGCAGGGCGTTGAAGTCGGTATTCACTACCTCGCGGCCCTCCTGAAGTCTAGCCTTCTAAACCACATTCTGTGGGTTACTGTGACCAGTTATAAGGATTTGTTCCCTCAGATCAATCAATCCAATGTTGAAAGCCTACCCATTCGTGGAATCGACTCTACCACCCCCGCCGACGAGCGCGAGCGACTGGTGGCGGATGGAATCACTGAGGTCACTGAATGGATTGAACGCACTGAAAAAGACTCAGTGGAATCAGTGAGTTTCAGTGCTTTCAGTGGTTCTAACTTCGGCCGCTGGCTGGACGAACGCCTCTCCGCCGAGCCCGAACAGAGCGACATCGTCCACGACCTCCTGGCCCACCTGGCCGAGCGGATGATCGCGATGCACGAGGAGAAGCAGAAGCGCGTAGAGGCGTTCTGGCTCGACCTGGAGGGGGTCACCGATGCCGCGACGTTCAAGGAGCTGAGGGAGCACGGCAAGTGGGAGTCGAGTCTCTGGAAAGCGGAGCCGTGCCGGCCCTTCGTGGACGAGGAGAGTCGCTCCACACGGCATCTGGACGAGAGTCTGGGGTGGAATGAGGGGTGCTTCAAGGTATTCGTCAAGATGCTGGCGGGGCGCGTGTCGAACTTGAGCGAGGTGGTGGGAGTCTATCGGAACCATCATCCGGAGTACGACGCGCTCGTCCGGCGCATCGAGGCCACGGATCGGCTCATCGACCAGATTGTGTACATCCTGTACGGCCTGACGGAGGAGGAGGTCGCGGTGGTGGAGAGGGAGCGCGGATGATGGAAAAAGATCAGGCCGGGTGGCCGGTTGGGGCTATAATTGACCCACGGCAGAAACTGTCAGGATGATGGAGGTATGATCGATGTTTGGTCTGGAGCGCATCACATTTGACCCCCAGGTGAAGGGAGGACGGGCGTGTATCCGCGGAATGCGCATCACCGTCTCCTTGATCCTGAATCTTATCGCCAATGGGATGACACAGGAGGAGATCCTGGGAGCTTATCCCTACCTGGAGCAGGAGGACATTCAAGCGGCGCTGAACTATGCGGCTTGGCTGGCCGATGAGTCAGTTTACACCGTGGAGCGCGTGCCGGCATGAAGTTCTTGGCCGACATGGGCATCTCT
Source organism: Chloroflexota bacterium (assembly GCA_034718215.1). Lineage (GTDB taxonomy): Bacteria > Chloroflexota > Anaerolineae > JAYEMR01 > JAYEMR01 > JAYEMR01. The sequence continues at coordinate 5,251 of JAYEMR010000012.1, read as the reverse complement.
CCACAGAGCGTCGCTTTCCTGCGCGATCTGGGAGTTGAGGCCGTTCACCTGTCTGCCACAGGCAAAAGGGGCTGAGAAAGGAAAGGACTAGCATGCCCAAGGAGATGATCTCCCTCGACATCCGTGTGGAACGCGGCTTTCTGATGGGAGTGGAACTGAAAAGGAAGCGCTCGGAGTGGAGCATTGAGGATTCCCTGGCTGAGCTGGCGCAGCTTGCCCGCACAGCAGGGATTGAGGTCGTCGGGCAGGCGTACCAGCGCCTGGATCGCATCCATCCCGCCACCTACATCGGCTCCGGCAAAGTGGAGGAGCTGGTTATGCTTCAGCGAGAGCTGGATTATGATGTACTTCTCTTCGACCAGGATCTCTCCCCCCGCCAGCAGCGGGAGCTGGAGAGGGCCCTAGGCCAGGATGTGAAGGTCCTGGACCGCACAGCGCTCATCCTCGACATCTTCGCCCAGCACGCTCACACGCGCGAGGGGGCACTGCAGGTGGAGCTGGCCCAGTATGAGTATCGGCTGCCCCGGCTGACGCGGGCCTGGACTCACTTGGCCCGGCAGGCGGGAGGGCGCGCCGGAGGGAGCACCGGCGGGGTGGGACTGCGCGGCCCGGGCGAGACTCAGCTGGAGATGGACCGCCAGCACATCGAGGATCGCATCGCCCAGCTAAAAAGGGAACTTGAGGCGGTACACCGTCATCGCGAGCTGTACCGAGCACGTCGTCGCCGCACGCCCATCCCTATCGTGTCCATCATAGGCTACACCAACGCCGGCAAATCCACCCTGCTCAACGCCGTCTCTGGAAGTGAGGTGCTAGTGGAGGACAAGCTCTTCGCCACCCTGGATCCTACTACCCGTCGGGTGACTCTGCCAGAGGGAATGGAGGCCCTCTTCACCGACACGGTGGGCTTCATCCAGAAACTGCCCACCCAGTTGGTGGCCGCCTTCCACGCCACACTGGAGGAGATCAACGAGGCCGACCTGCTGCTGCACATCGTTGACGTCACACACCCCAAGGCCCAAGCCCAGTGCCGAGCGGTGGAGGAGACGCTTGAGGAGATTGGGTCGGACCACATCCCCGTGATCAACGCACTGAACAAAATTGACCGCTTCGACGATTCCGAGGCCGCACAGTCGGCGGTGCGGGCCTTCCCCAACAGCATCGCTATATCCGCTCGCTATGGACTAGGGCTGCGGCCGCTCCTGGAGCGCATCGAGGAGATACTCAACCGACGCTGGGTGCCCATAGCGGTACACATCCCCTTCTCAGCGGGGGAGTCAGTGGCGCTGTTCCATCGGCGGGGACGGGTGGAGACGGAATCCTATGATCCCACCGGCACCATCATCAGCGGGTGGCTTCCACTCCAACTCGTAGGCCGCTTCCAAAGTTATGTGGTTGAGGAGGATAAGCCGAGCGCCCCTGTGGGTCGATGACCCCTACAAACAAAAAAGAGAGAGGGCACAAATCCCCTCTCTTTGGCTCCTCGGGTAGGACTCGAACCTACAACCCGCCGGTTAACAGCCGGCCGCTCTACCAATTGAGCTACCGAGGATTGACTCAGCTATAATTATAGCCTAGAAAGGGATCCCTGTCAAGTGAAACAACCAAACATCCTGTATATTCACTCCCACGATACCGGACGCTACGTTCAGCCCTACGGGCACGACATTCCGACCCCCAACATCCAGCGGCTGGCAGAAGGGGGCGTACTGTTCCGACAAGCGTTCAGTGCCGCGCCGACCTGCTCACCAAGCCGGGCCTCCCTGCTTACCGGCCAGTGTGCCCACAGCAGTGGTATGCTCGGCCTGGCTCACCGAGGTTTCTCGCTCAAGGACTACGATCAGCACATCCTGCACACCCTCCGCAAAGCTGGCTACCACTCGGCCCTGATCGGCTTCCAGCACATTGCGTCATGGGATAAGGTCGAGGTCATTGGCTACGACGGGATCGCCGATGTGGAGAACTGGCATGTCGAGCATGTGGCGCCGGCCGCGTTAGATTTCCTGAGCCACGACCCACCACAGCCCTTCTTTCTCTCCGTCGGCTTCTCTGAGACCCACCGCGAATATCCATCGCCTGGCCCGCAGGATGACCCGCGCTACTGCCTGCCGCCTCCCACCATGCTCGACACACCTCAGACTCGGCGGGACATGGCCGCATTCAAGGCCAGCGCCCGCATACTGGACCAGGGCATAGGAGCCGTCCTCGAGGCGCTTGAGGCCAATGACCTATCCGAGGACACGCTGGTGATCTGCACCACCGACCACGGCATAGATTTCCCAGGGATGAAGTGCAATCTGACCGACCATGGCATCGGCGTGATGCTGATTATGCGCGGCCCTGGCGGCTTCGCCGGCGGCAGAGTCTGCGACGCGATGGTCTCCCACGTGGACCTCTTCCCCACTCTCTGCGATCTGTTGGAGGTCGAGCAGCCGGCCTGGCTGCAGGGTCAATCCATGATGGGTCTGATCCGAGGCGAGGCGGAGCAGATCCGCGACGAGATCTTCGCCGAGGTCACCTACCACGCTGCCTACGAACCGAAGCGCGCCCTCCGCACGCGCCGTTGGAAGTACATCCGCCGTTTCGATGAGCGCCAGGCTCCGGTTCTACCCAACTGCGACGACAGCCCCAGCAAGGATGTGTGGCTGCAACACGGCTGGCGGGAGCGGCCCGTCGCCTCAGAGCAGCTCTACGACCTGGTATTCGATCCCAATGAGACCCACAACCTGGCGGGCGATCCATCCATGAGCGCGGTGCTGGGTGAGATGCGCGACCGCCTCGACCGCTGGATGCAGGCCACCGATGATCCGCTCTTACGGGGACCAGTCCCCGCGCCCTCTGGCGCCAGGGTGAACGACCCGGATGGCCTGTCGCCTCGCGAGCCGACGCAAGTCATACCCTAATCTCGGCAGGACAAACACGGAGGGACGGGATGAACGTAGCGAACTTGATTACAGTACTGCGGTTTCCGCTGCTGGTGATAGTCATCCTTTTGCTCCAAGTCGGCGGAAGCCTGGGCCAGTTGATTGATGTCCCGCTCATTGTGGTGCTGGTCCTGATGGACTCATTGGACGGCCGCTGCACGACTGGAAGGCAACTAACGACATTGCGCGCTAAACGGTCATCGTGAGGGAGGAAAAATGTTAATCCCGGGACACATTGCAGGAGGTTGGCTGGTCACGCGACAGTTGACCAACTCGCTAGGATCACTCTCTGGGTTGGAACGGCGCAGATTGCTCATTCTCGGCACAATTGTTGGAACATTGCCTGACTGGGACTATATTTGGTACGTCATTCAAAAGGGGAGACTGGCGTTTGACAGTGATTTCAGACATCACACCTGGGTTACCCATACCTTTCCTTTCTATCTGATACCTGCTGCCCTGTTGTTTCTTGTGGGGACAATACGAAAGAATCGCGATTTGGAGCATATAGCGACCATCTTTGCAGCCAGCACATCAATCCATCTGATACTGGATGCAATTGGAACCGCCGATGGGATTATGCTGCTATATCCATTCAGCAAGCGGATGTTTGGAATAGCATTGTCTGGGATTTATGGAAAAGAGGGAGTTGTCCACTATATGAACAGCCCCATCTACCTAGTCGAGCTTACCCTGGTTGTCATAGTAGTGGTTACTCTCTTGTATGACCTAGCTCGTCCACGACTCTAGATATAGGCATCTATACGACGGAGCTAAAAATGCAGTGGCAATCTATACCAGCAGCTGTTATCTGGATTAGCCGTATATCGTACTTGGTTCTTGTTACCTTCTATTTCGCCTTGATCCTGCTAGCAATCCTTCTGACTGCACGACAAGCTCTAGTCAGAGTTATCGCTTTCATTCTGCGCCGAAGAACACGCCCTGACCAAACCAGCCCAATATCTGGCGAGCATTCCTTTCTCGGAAGAACCAAGGCAATCTTTGAGACAAGCTTTGTGGCAAACGCTACTCTTGCTATCGTGTCGGTTCTCTTGCCTTTTGTACTGATTTCTGAACTGTCCCTGCAAACTAGTATCCGATTATTTCTGGCGACACTCATTGTTACTGTTATTCCCTACGTATGGGGTTTCACCCGAATGAGTGGAGTCGGGATCATCAGCGGTGCGATCGGAGCGATGCTAGGTCTGTTTTGGCTATCTTCGAGAGATCCCAGGCTTGTATGGTGGGATCTAACACCCTATTTCCTATCACTTAATCTGTTAGCCAATCTGAGCGGATGGCTTGGGGGCTTCCTAGGGATAGGTCAGGTCAGAGAAGCGGCTGCAATAAGTGTTTTCGAGATTGAGCTTGGTAGCAAAGGTTCGTTTCTGTTTGATCTAATCCACAGGGTTCAAAAGGCAATCCACGAGGAGTTCGTAGCAACTACGGCTGGAAAACTGACATTCACTGAAAGCAATCTGGATCTAGTGATAACTCAGACTGCCGAGGATGAAGCTCGCTGCTCTCTGACGTCATTTAGACGTGAGATGGAGTGGCGTCGAGGCCGCCGTCCTCAACTGGTCGCCTTACGCTGGTTATTCGAGCGCGGACTCAATGTCCATTCAGTAGATGACATCTTGGATCACGTATTCAATGTTTGGCGGTACACGGCTACGAAAGCTGTTTTCGCACGAGAACCCGATCACTCGTCTGACGATAATCGGCTACTGATAGCAGTGCTCACCTACAAGGAGACAACAACCATAATATGGGCTGACGAAGAAGTCGCATTGCTCTCTCTTCGATTGTTCAAACGTATATGCAACGCCCTGGAGATGGATGCCGTCTCAAGAAAGGGAGAAACTCGTTGGCGACTGAAGAAGCGAAGTTCTACGATACTGAGGCGGTGGCAACCTAGGCCAAGATTGGAGCAATATGTCAAGAACACGACTGCTAGTAACAGTATCGTAACGTTCATGGGTGGCAGCCAACTGGATCCGCGGGCAGATATTCCACGCTATGTCTCCGATCAGTTCTTGTTAATGCCCAGTCTGTTTGATAAGCTGCGTGGGCGCCTTTCTACCTTCGTCGTATTTCTGCTTACGCAGATCATAGTTGGCATTCTCATAGACTGCCTTGCCAATCAACTAATGCCATAGCGATCAGTCGATGTCTACCAAGTGCTTTGCTACAGAGTAGATACGCTATGTGCAACTTTTTTCAGGTGCAGACCAGTCCGTCGAAGTCAAGCGGACTTCGGCCGAACTGGAGATTGAGCCAAACGCACACGGTGTGGGCCAGGATCTTGCGGTACCACTTGGCTATAA
>JAYEMR010000011.1:0-27544 GCA_034718215.1 Chloroflexota bacterium | reverse complement strand
GCGTTGGGGGGGCCTGGCCCCCCCCCCTCCCCAACCCGCAAGGGAAGTCTCTACAACCCAAATGAAATACACCCATTTTGAATAGGAGTATAGGATGAAGCATAACCTCTGGGGCTGGAGGACATGGCTCATCGGACTGAGCTTGGGGGGATTGGCCGCGCTCCTGATCCTGTGGGGACGCCCCCTAGCCCACTTCTTGGCCGATGTGCAGCAGGTACGGCGATTCGTGGCCTCCTTCGGCCTCTGGGCCCCACTGGCCCTCATAATCCTGGAGGTCATCCAGGTGGTGCTGGCCCCTGTGCCAGGGGGCATGGTGGAGCTGGCCAGCGGATACCTGTTCGGTCCAGTGTGGGGGACATTGTACAGCATGATCGGGCTGATGGGCGGCACCATCATCGCTCTGTTCTTATCCCGCCGATTTGGCCGCCCTTTGGTGGAGCGAATTATCCCCTCACGCACGCTGAACCGCCTCGACAGATACACCCGCCGTCGTGGTCCCCTTTTCTTCCTGCTACTCCTACTCATACCCTTCCTAGCTCCCACTGACGCACTCTGCTTCCTAGCTGGGCTGACCCCCCTTCCGCTGATAGAGCTGATCCTAATCGCTGTCATCGGCCGCCTGCCGGGAGCCCTGATCTCCAACCTGATAGGAGCTAACGCAGGGACGCTCATACCTCTACAGCTGCTTCTCATTGGAGCGCCCCTGCTGCTGGTGTCCCTCACCATCTGGAGATATAGGGAGCAAATTGAGGGATCGCTTCTACAGCTTCTGACCCGCCTGGGGAAACTCACGTCCGGCTATAGCATATTTAGGAGGGCTGGGAAGCTGGGAAGGGCGAAGCTCAAATTACCACCGCCCGAGCCGGAGCATCCTGGCGGCCAAAGTTAGCTAGCCTGCGACCCTGGGTGTTGCGCTCCATCTGAGGTATGTCCTCGAAGGCAAGGTAGGCTCGCAGCCCCTGCTGAGAGAGGACACTGAGCTTCTGACCTGTCCTAAGAACAGCGGTGGCGACCAGCTCGCCCGTGCGTTCACTCAGGTTGGCGGTGCGCACCCCCTTGCCGTTTCGCCCCTGGCGCGGGTAGTCCTGGAGAGGCGTTCTTTTCAGATATCCCTTCGCACTCACAACCACCAGCTCCCCCTGATCCTGAGGATCAACCAGAGCCGCTCCTACTACTGAGTCGCCCTCCCCTAACTTGATGCCTATCACCCCCTGCGCGCTGGGGCTCACCTGAGGACGCACCTCCTCATCCTCGGAGAAGCAGATGGACTGCCCCTGCGAGGAGACCAGCAACACCTCCCCCGCTCCATCACTGATTCCGCCGAAGCACAGCTCGTCCCCCTCCTCCAAGCCAATCACTCGACCTGGCCTCCGTTCCAGAAGGCTGAGATCGGCGACACGAGTCCGTTTGACCTGTCCCTGGGCCGTGGCCAGCACCAAAAACGCCTCCTCCGAGGGCAGGGCCAGCAGCTCAATCACCTCTTCCCCCTCATCCAATCGAAGGAACTGGGATACCGGCTCCTCTTCCTCTGGCAGTTGAAAGACGCGCCACTTGAAACCTCGCCCTCGATTGGTAATGAATAGCACCATTCCCTGAGCGTCCACCTCCAGATGAACTAGATGACCCTGCACTGCCCTAGTAGTGACACCGGTGGAGCGCCAGAAGGAGAATTCCTCAGCCGGTACCCGCTGTAACGTGTCCACCGTCAGCACCACCACCTGCTCCTCTCGAGACACAAAATCTGCCTGAGTGTATCCCCGCTCCTCGCGCTCGATGATCTGGGTGCGGCGCTCGTCGCCGTACTTGTCCTTCAGTTCCTGCAGCTCCACCTTGATCGTCTCCATGATCTCGCGAGGACTGGCCAGGAGGTCCTCAAGATGGGAGATACGGGAGGAGACATCCTTGTACTCTTCATCCACCTTGGACCTCTCCGTGGAGGCCAGACGGCGCAGAGGCATGGCCAGGATCGCCTCAGCCTGGGCCTCGCTGAGCTTGAACTCGCGCACGAGATTGTTCCGCGCTGTACGGGGCCAGCGGGAATGGCGGATGGTGTCAATAATCGCGTCCAGCTGATCCAGCGCTATGCGCAACCCCTCCAGGATGTGAGCTCGGTGGCGGGCGCGTTCCAGCTCATGTTGGCTTCGACGGGTTATCACCTCCCGCCGGTGGTCGAGGTACTCCAGCATGCAGCGCTTCAGGGGGAGGAGTCGTGGCTCGCCATCTACCAGGGCCAGCATGATGACCCCGAAGGTCTCGCGCATCCGAGTGTGGTTGAACAGTTCCTCCAAAACCTCCTGTGGATCGGCGCCCCGGCTAAGCTCAATCACCACCCTCAGACCCTGTCGGCCCGACTCATCTCGCAGATCGCTGATGCCCGTGATCTGCTCCTGACGGACCCGCTTCGCGATGCGCTCGATGAGCCGGGACTTATTCACCTGGTAGGGCAATTCGGTGACCACGATCCGACTTCGCCCTCGACTCATCTCCTCCACGTGTGTGCGGGCTTGCATGATGATCCGCCCTCGGCCGGTGGCGTAGGCCCTCCGGATCACATCCACCTGCTCTCCATCGTACTCCCGATAGCGATAGATGAGGCCTCCAGTGGGGAAATCGGGCCCTGGGACGAACTGCATCAAGTCCTCAACTGATACCTCATCCCGCTCCTCGTAGTGGTCAATCAGGTAGCAGAGGGCATCACATACCTCCCCCAAGTTATGAGGTGGAATGTTGGTGGACATACCCACAGCGATCCCCGAGGCGCCGGTCAGCAGCAGATTGGGAAGACGAGCCGGCAGCACCGAGGGCTCTTGGAGCATCCCATCGAAGTTGTCCACGAAATCCACGGTGTCTTTGTCAATATCCACCAGCAGTTCCTGGGCGATGGGCGACATCCGGGCTTCGGTGTAGCGCATGGCTGCCGGCCTATCGCCGTCTACAGAGCCGAAGTTGCCCTGTCCATCCACGAGAGGATAGCGCACGGAGAAGTCCTGAGCCATCCGAACCATGGAGCTGTACACCGCCGCCTCGCCGTGGGGATGGTACTTCCCCAGCACCTCCCCCACGATACGGGCGCTCTTGCGGTGAGGGCGCTCAGGGAACAGCCCCATGTCGTGCATGGCATAGAGGATGCGGCGATGGACCGGCTTAAGCCCATCCTGCACATCGGGTAGGGCCCGAGCCACAATCACACTCATGGCGTAGTCCAGATAGGCTTGCTCCATCTCCTCCCGGATATTGACTGTCTGGTCTCTCGCTGCGCTCATCAACCCTCCTTCCTTCCCACCGTCCACAGACGCTATATTATAGCCCCAGCCCCTCTATCTGTCCACCGACATCGCTTCTGTTGATTACCAACATCTCACCTGTACCAGGTACTGGCAGATTCGAGGGCTGAGGCGTCCTCGCCGAAGCTGTCCCATGGTCAGCATATCCCTCGGCGGGGACGCCTCGGTCCTCTCGTTGAAGATAGGTAATCACCAAACATCGCTTCCATTATATAGAACACCCGTTCTTCTGTCAAATTCAAAATGTCTGTCTGGCGATTTGCTGTAGAGCCCATATCGTGCTAAAATAGCAGAAGAAGGATGATGACATCGTCCTGATCTTAGGAGGAATGCTTCCGCATTTCTCAACAAAGCCTCCCAGAGGATGGATGCAGAATGCGTAAAGGAGTATCTAGAGGATGAGTGACCAGGAAGCAGAGCCGCGCGGTCGTTACTTCGAGGAGTTCGCTGAGGGGTACACCATCACCACCCCAGCGCGTACCATCACTGAAGCGGATGTGGTGAACTTTGCCGCTTTCTCCGGCGATTGGAATCCGCTGCACACCAACGCAGAGTACGCCAGCGAGACCCCCTTTAAGGCCCGCATCGCCCATGGCCTGCTGGGGCTGGCCGTCGCCTCAGGGCTGGGGGCGCGATTGGGGTTCCTCGATGGCACGGCGGAGGCCTTTCTGAAGCTGGAGTGGAAGTTCCGCAAACCAATCTACCTGGGCGACACCATCCACCTGAGAGGGGAAGTGACCCGCACCAGAGCAGTGCGCAGCATGGGGGGCGGCATCGTCGTCTTCGACATGAAGCTGCTCAACCAGGAAGGGGGGGCGGTGCAGGAGGGAAAGTGGACAGTAGCTATCAGAGGACAGCCAGAGGAAAGCGAATCGTGAAAGAGGCGAATGTGATTGATCTAATCAAACGTAGGCGCAGCATCCGAGAATACACCTCCGAGCCTGTAACTGAGAGTGAGGTTCGACAATTTCTGGAGGCAGCCATGGCTGCCCCATCGGCCAACAACGGCCAACCCTGGCACTTCGTCGTGGTGCGCGACAAGCAGACCAAGTCCCGGCTGGCCGAAACCCACCGCTGGAGCGAGATGATCAACGATGCAGCGCTGGCCATCGCCGTGTGCGGCGAGAGGAGAAGATCGCGCCACTGGGTGGAGGACACCAGCGCGGCCACCGAGAACCTGCTGCTGGCGGCGACCGCCCTGGACCTGGGAGCGGTGTGGATCGGCATCCACCCTGACAGCGAGCGGCAGTCCTACGTCCGAGGGGCCTTAGATATCCCGGAGGAGATTGGAGTGCTCTGCCTCGTTGCGGTGGGGAGGCCGGCGGAGCAGAAGCCACCCCGAGATAACTACAACGAGGCTCGCGTTCACCATGATCAGTGGTAGGCATGGGAGAGATGACGAACGCATTACGGGTCTGTCCAAACTGCTGGACTCCATATCCTCCAGGGGCAAAGCGGTGCCCCCGCTGTGGCTTTGATCTTCAAGGTGAGGAAACCACCTCCTTCATTAACCTCTTCGGCCCGCCGGATGTGCTCCGCCGCTATGAGATCCAGGATACCTTGGCCAGCAGCCAGGTGGGGCATGTGTACCAAGCCTTGGACCTTGAAACTGATGATCCTTGTGCCATCAAGGAGCTCTCAGGGGCCGCCCTCACAGATTCGCTGGAGGCGGAACGGGCCGCTGTACGCCTTGAGCGGCGTGTCCGCCAGCTGAGCCATCTGTCCCACCCTAATTTAGTTTCCATTCACCATCTGCTCTCCGAAGGCAGCCGCCACTTCGTGATCATGGACCTGGTCGAAGGCCCTACCCTGGAGGAGGTACTGGAGAGGCGGGATCGGCCGGTGCCGGAGCCTGTGATCCTGCAGTGGGGTGCCAATCTATGCGATGCGTTAGAGCTACTGCACGATCAGAACCCTCCCCTCCTATTCCCCGACCTGACCCCTCATCATGTGATCCTAGCCTCCGATTCACAGCCCATTCTGGTGGACCTGGGGCTGAGCCGCTTATTCGAAGACCGCCATGGGAAGGGCGAGGGTGTGGCGGGCGATGTGGCCGCGCTGGGAGCGCTGCTTTATCGCGCGCTGACCCTGCACGATCTCCCCTCAGGCCGACCTTCACCCCTCCGAAAGTTAAATCCTGACCTGTCCGTGGCCACCGTGGAGGCTATCGAGCAGGCCACGAGCCGCCGCCCGGAGGAGCGCTTCCTCCACACGGCTCAGTTCAAGAAAGCCCTGCTGGCCCAAGCTCCATCCGTGGAGGATATCACGGCTGTGATCCCCCACATCGAGCCTTACAAGCTGACGCCAGGTTCCCAGGCCCGAAATCTGCAGGAGCTGGTGCAATTATGCCAGGAGAATTGGGAGGCGGGGGTCGATCAGTTCCTCGCAGGGAATCTGACGGCCTGGCTGCGCGAGGTGGCGGGAAGCCTCTCTGAGGCGGGGCAGGACAGGGCTGCCCAGGAGGTATCGGCGGCCGCCGAAAAGGGGGAGGAGTTGCGTCAAGAGGCCCAGGGGGCGAGCGCAGTCCAACAACAGGCTGCGTTTTTCCGATGGCTCACCTCCACCGGCCATGCCTGGGGGCAGCCCGAGCTGGCGGCCGACGTGTCCTACCTGCGGCTTGGCGCGGTCAAGGGGAAACTGCGGCTGGGGGCCATCTTCGAGGTGGAGAACAGAGGAAGGGGGTTCCTGACAGGGGAGGTGAAGAGCCAAGTTGGGTGGATTTTGGTCCGGAGGGAAGAGTTCGGGTGCCGCGGAGGAGAGACAGCGGAGATCACCGTTGAGCTGCGGGATCGCTCCGCGCTGTCGCGGCCAACCTCCTCCGACCGGGCACTCCATATCACCAGCAACGGAGGCGAGGCTTGGGTGGGAGCCTCTATCGCTGCTCCAAGGCCGATGCTGGCCCTGGCCCAAAAGGAGGTTGACTTCGGCGAGGTCCAGGTCGGGGAGCCCGCTCGCTCCGAGATCAGTATCCGCAACGAGGGAGGGAGGCTGCTCACCGGTCAGGTATCCAGCACCGTTCCCTGGCTGCGGGTTCATCCCGCCCACTTCCGCTGCCCCGCCGGACAGGCGACCTCAGTGGAGATCGAACTGGAGACGGAGTCCCTGTCAAAGGGGACGACGATTCAGGACAGCGCCATCACCGTAGACTCGGACTACGGGCAGGCGCGGGTAAGGGTGAAGGTCACCCAAGTGCAGCCTCATTTGAAGCTGCTATCCGAGGAGCTGGACTTCGGTGCCATCGTCCCTGTGTGCCGCATCTCGCGGATGCTTCGAGTGATCAACGAGGGCACCGGGGATCTGGATGGTGCCGTGAGCAGCCAGGTGGATTGGCTGAGCGTGGAAGAGACTACCTTCCACTGTCGTCCTAAACAGACGGCGCTGATCACTGTGTGGGCTGATCCCATCTCGCTGCCTGGAGGTGAGATGAAGGCGCCGGAGGCGCTGATCATTGAGAGCAACGGTGGCCATCAAACCATATCCGCTCGCCTGACAGTGCGCCGCCCGCAACTCCGGGTGGATCGCCGAGCGCTGGATTTCGGCACCCTGCTTCCGGGCCAGGAAAGGGAACTTTCCCTGAGTGTGGGCAACGAGGGCGTGACCCCTCTGTACGTGGAGCTGGTGCCGCGCACGGAGTGGCTGAAAGTTGAGCCCAGCCAGATCACCTGTGCCACAGGGGAGGAAGCAGAGATTGTACTTACCCTTCGTGTCCCCCGGAGCGCCAAAGGGGGAGAGCTGCAGGTGGACGAGGCCCTGTATCTGGCCAGCGACGGAGGGGTGGCCAACCTGAGCCTGCGGGCCGAGATCATCAGCCCCCGCCTGGAGGTGGATCCCCATCACCTGGATTTCGGGCTCATCGGCCCTGCGGAGGTGACCCACGGACAATTGCACATTCGGAACGCGGGCAGTGGGACGCTGGATTGGCATCTGCCCGTGGTGGGAGAGCTCAACTGGCTGGATATCTCCCCTCGTCAGGGTAGCTGCGGCCCCGGCGAAGAGGCCATCATCGAGGTCAACGGGTTCGCCCTCGGCCTGCCGAAGGGGACGACCTCGGCCAAAGAGACTCTGCACATCACCAGCAACGGTGGCCAGTTTGAGATCCCCATCAGCGTGGCCATAGCCGAGCCGGCCCTGAGCCTCCTGCCCTTCCAGTTGGACATGGGAATCAGCGAGAACTACGCTCCTCTGGAGGGGAGATTGCGCATCTCCAACCACGGCGGGGGGCATCTCACCGGGGAGGTGGCATCCCAGGTGGCATGGCTCGATGTCGAGCCTACGAACTTCGACTGCGCCGCCGGCGGAGTGGCTGAGGTTAGGGTATCCGCTGATCCTAAGGGGCTACCCAAGGGGGAGACCTTCGTGGGCGGCGCGTTGGTGGTGACCAGCAATGGCGGCCGAGAGAGAGTGGGAGTGCGCTTGGAGGTAGTCCTCAAGCCTATCCTGGAGGTGAATCCAGAGGAGTTGACTATCCCCGCAAGCAGGGAAGAAGATATTGTGACGAACACGTTGACCTTGATCAATCAGGGCTACGGAGCCCCAAAGGTGCGCTGCCAACCCACAGTGGATTGGTTGGCCACCGACCGCGGCTTTTACACACTGCGCCACGGGCGATCCACTCAGGTGCGGGTGAAGGCTGACCTGGCCGGAAGGAGAGAGGGGGACGAGGGGAGGCAGAGGGCGCTTTTGAACATCCGGGATGGAGAGGAGATGCTGATATCCGTTCCCATCACTATCGCCGAAGAATGAGGAGCACATGAGACGAGTGGCGATCGTCGGTGGTGGGGTCACTGGGATGGCAGCCGCCGATTTCCTCTCTCAGCGCGGAGTAGCCTGCACCATCTACGAGCGGGATGACACGCTCGGAGGTCTGGCCGGCTCCTTCGCCACAGATGCAGGGGAGGTGGATGGCGCACGGCTGGAGAAATTTTACCATCATCTTTTCACCTCCGACAAGGCTATGGCCGCGCTCATTGAGGAGCTGGGACTAGGCGACGACCTGGAATGGACCCCCTCGATCACAGGCTACTATTCCCAGCGCATCCATCGACTGACAAGCCCTCTGGATGTGCTGCGCTTCGACCCTCTGCCTTTCCCAGATCGCATCCGGTTGGGGATGCTGGCTATACTGCCTCGGTTAGTTCGCGATTGGAAGCCGCTGGAGGAGATCACAGCTGAGGAATGGCTGGTCCGCTGGGCAGGAAGCCGGGTGTACGAGCAGGTTTGGGCTCCTCTGCTGCGAGCCAAGTTTGGCTGTTACGCGGATCGGATATCGGCGGTCTGGATATGGAACAAGCTGAAGCTGCGAGGGGGATCGCGCGGGTGGGGGCAGGCGGAGAGGTTAGGGTATCTGCGGGGTGGTTTCGGACGGGCGCTGGAGCGCTGGGAAAACAGACTGCGCCGGCAGGGGGTCGATATTCGGCTCCAAGCCCCGGTGGAGGAGGTGCGCATCACGGAGGGGGAAGCGAAGGGGGTTGTGGCCCAAGGACGCTTCGAGCCCCACGAGGATGTGCTGGTCACAACTGCTCCAGATATCTTCCTGCGCATCGCCGCTGGGCTGCCGACCGACTACCGACGGCGGCTGGCTCGGATTCGCTACCTGGCCAACATATGCCTGGTCCTGAAGCTAAAGCACAGCCTGGGCCAGGTCTATTGGCTGAACATCAACGATCCCTCCATCCCTTTCGTGGCCCTAGTGGAACACACTAACTTACGGCGCCCGGAGGAGTACGGCGGCGCGCACCTGGTGTACCTATCCCGCTATCTAGACCCCTCTGACCCCCTCTATCAGATGTCCGCACAGGAGCTGCTGGAAGCCTATCTCCCCGGTCTGAAAAAACTCTTCCCCCAGTTTGACAAGGATTGGGTGGAGGGTGTGTGGGCCTGGCGGGAGCGATACACTCAGCCGGTGATCGTGCGCCACTACTCCCAGCTTCGCCCTCCCTTCAAGACCCCTGTTGAGAACCTGTGGCTGTGCTGCATGGCGCAGGTGTATCCTCAGGATCGGGGGATGAACTACGCGCTGGTGTACGGACGAAAGGTGGCGGAAGAAATAATAACTCGACATCGTTAAATCTGCCGGCGCAGCAGAAATATGTGTAATTGCGAGGCGCGATGATCCACGTTCTCACACTACGGGACCTGATACTCATCAAGAAACTCAAGGGAGTGGTGCTTCCCCGAGAGGAGGCGTTGGTTGACGGTTATTCTCCTCTGCAAGCTGCTCTGCTGAGTTCCTTAAACCCCTTTCGGCTAGGTTTCCGCCAGGCAATCACCTATGTGTTGAGCCAGCAGGGGGATCACCGACTGGTGGGAATAGCCCAGGTTCAGGAGAACATCCACAGGACTACCTCTCAGGTGATATACTTGGCTCCAGATAAGGGATGGGAAGATCCAACAATCTGGGCCCGGTGGCTGGAGGATATCTGTCAGAAGGCGGGTGAGCGGGGTATGAAGCGTATATTGGCCTGCCTACCGGCCCAGAGCGATCGCTTGTCGGCCTTCCAGCAGGCGGGATTCCGCATCTATGCCCATGAAGACCTCTTCCAATTAACTACCCCCTCTGCGATACCAGGGGCGGCGGAAGGTGAGTTCCGCCCTCGTAGGGCGGAGGATGCTTGGGGCCTTGCCAAACTGTACAATGCTATCACACCGCCGGTAGTGCAGCAGGCGGAGGGCCTCAGCCAAATCGGTCCGAGTGAAGCCATTTGTAAGCCCACAGCCTCGCATAGAACTCAGGGCTATGTCTTGGAGGTCGAGCAGGAGATCCTAGGGTATGCGGAGATGCGATGTGGCAGCCGGGGCGCATGGGTGTGCTTTCTACTTCACCCCCAAGCCAAGGAGATGGCCGAGACTTTGGTACGCGGCGCGTTGAGATGTCTGCCTCATCGAAGGATATACTGCAGCCTACCCGATTACCAGGGCGGGATGAGAGCGGCTCTGCGGGGTGTGGGCTTTGAGCTCTTCGGGCGACAGACTCTGTTGGTCAGATATGTCGCTGTGTTTGCCCGAAAGCCGATCCCCGCTTTGGTCTCCTCCCTGAGGAAAGGGGCGGAGGTGATCGCCCCGGTCAGCCGGGCCAATAAAAACCGCCCAGAACCTAGTCGACCCCAGGAGATCACCCCTACTTGATTGTATCATGTGAGATGTAAGGAGTTTAATGCAAAAAAAGATTACCGACGATTTAGAGGCGTTGCTGGAGGTGCTGCCGCTACCTGTGGTCGAGGCCTTGAGGGAGACGAACCAGGGTAACGGACTGCTGGAAGTAGTGATGGACCTGGGACGCCCTCCCGAAGCGCGCTTTGTGAGGGGTGAGCTTCAACTCTTCCAGAAAGAGGTCACGCGCGAGGATATTGACTACGTTGTCTCCCGGATCAGTGAGTTCGATAGCGACAACCGGGCAGGGATTGAGCGGACCCTGCATCGCATCTCTGCCCTTCGCAACCGTAGGGGAGATGTGGTAGGGCTGACATGCCGCGTTGGCCGGGCGGTCTACGGCACAGTGGATATCGTTCGCGACATCATAGAGTCGGGCAAAAACATCCTGCTTTTGGGGCGTCCAGGCGTGGGTAAGACCACCCTGCTTCGGGAGGCGGCCCGTATTCTGGCTGAGGGGAGGCGGGTGATTATCGTGGACACCAACAATGAGATCGCCGGCGACGGCGATATTCCCCACCCTGCCATCGGCCAGGCAAGGCGCATGCAAGTTCCCACCTACTCCAGCCAGCACAAGGTGATGATCGAAGCGGTGGAGAACCATATGCCGGAGGTGATCGTCATTGATGAGATCGGCAACGAGCTGGAGGCTGCTGCTGCACGGACTATCGCCGAGCGAGGGGTTCAGCTCATCGGGACAGCTCACGGGAATACGCTGGATAACCTGATGATGAACCCTACGTTAGCCGACCTGGTTGGGGGTATCCAAAGCGTGACCCTCTCTGACGAGGAGGCTCGCCGTCGAGGCACGCAGAAGTCAGTCTTGGAGCGCAAAGGCCCTCCCACCTTCGACATGGTGGTCGAGATCAAGGACTGGTCGCACCTGGCTGTGCGCCATGATGTAGCTCAGGCGGTAGATGCCATCCTTCGGGGTCAATCCCTTCCCGCGGAGCTGCGCTACCGCGGTGAGGAGGGTGAGGTCCATATTGAGGAGACAATGCTATCCCCCCTACAATTGGAGGAGACGAGAGCTACAGCCCGAACACCGAAACCCCTCCCAACCACGCGTGTTTTCACCTACGGCGTGGCGAGGGACCGCCTGCGCCAAGCGGCGAAGCACCTAAAAGTGCCGGTGCTGATCACAGATGATCTAGGCCAAGCCGATTTGGTCCTCACTCTCAAAGGTCAATATCGCAAGCGCCCTCGGCCCATCGCTCAGGCGGAGCGCCAAGGAATACCCCTCTATGTGCTGCGCTCCAACACGAGGAAACAGATGGAAAGTTGCTTGGCCGATATCTTCGAGTTGAGCGGATCCGCTCCAGAGGCGGACTTGAGGACGGCCATGACAGAGACGCAGGAGGCCATTAGACGTGTGTTGGCCGGCACTCACATGGTGGAACTGCGCCCTCAGAATTCCTACATCCGCCGTTTACAGCATCAGATGGCCCACGAGTCTAAACTGGTCTCCCACAGCCGAGGTGAGGGGCCCAATCGGAGGGTGAGGATCTATCGGAAGTGAGGGATTGAGCTTGTTCGTCACCTTCGAGGGCACGACGGGCAGCGGGAAGACCACCCAACTCCATCTTCTGGCGGAGTACCTGATGGAGCGGGGATACGATGTGCTCACCACCCGCGAGCCAGGCGGGACGGTTATAGGCGATAGTATACGCGATCTCCTCCTCACTCCTCAGCACTCGAAGATGCTCCCTCTGACTGAGGTGCTGCTTTTCTCCGCATCGAGGGCCCAGTTAGTGAGCCAGGTAATTCGACCTCACCTGGAGAAGGGGGGAGTGGTCCTCTGCGATCGTTACGCTGACTCTACCCTCGCCTATCAGGGCTATGGCCATGGCTTGGACCTGGCCTTCCTGCGACGTATCACCACTCAGGCCACTGGCGGCCTGGTTCCAGATCTTACCCTCTTCCTGGATCTGCCCGTGGAGAGGGGGCTGAAGCGCCGACTGCCAGGCCCACACGGACAGCTCCCCTTATGGGGAGAGGTGGACCGTCTGGATATGCAGGTGCAGGACTTTCACCGACGGGTGCGGCAAGGATACCTGGAGTTGGCTGCAGCCGAGCCACAGCGATGGAAGGTGATCAATGCCCATCGAGAAGTGGATGAGATCCAAGGCGAAATACGGGATTATGTCGAGACACGATTAGCTGGGAACGCGGATACTTGAGCAGGGGGGAGCGGCCGTTCGCCCTATAACCCCACGAGAGGAGGGGATTATGAAGTTGATTTTGAGCATCGTCAATACCGATGATGCGCGAGGCTTAATCGAGGGACTGCTAAAGGATGGGTACCGGGCCACCATCATAAGCACCACAGGGGGATTCTTGCGCGAGGGGAACTCAACGGTCATAAGTGGAGTAGAGGACGATCAGGTGGCCTCCGTGCTGGATATCATTCGAGAAAACTGCCACACTCGTACACGGTATGTGAATCCTCTGCCCCCAGCCACTGAGCCGAGCGAGCTTTATATACCCACTCCCATGGAGGTGGAAGTAGGGGGAGCGACTGTCTTCGTCTTCGAGATTGAGCAATTTGAGAAATTCTGACCGAAACTCCTTTCCGCAGGAGCGCGTGCCGCTTAAAATTCGCCCCCCTAACCTTCGCCGCCCTGTTCGCCCATCTCCGGCAGAGCCTCCTCAATCTCCTCCGGGCTCTGACCCGCCTCCAGCCGGTCTACCATCTCATCGAACTCGGGGCCCAGGTCCTCACCCATCTCATCGCTCATCTTGCGCATCCAACGGGCGATGGATTTGGGATCATTCTCATCCAGGCCAGCCAAGTTGCTGGGATCGGCCAGGTCCTCCAGGCGGCTCTCCTCGGAGCGGACGACAGATACCTGGGAGACTAGGCGCACCAGGTTGGTACTGCCACAGTACGCGCAGCGGGGAGATTCAGCCTCGACTTCGGAGAAACTGCGCCACAGGACACTTGTCCGGCGATGGCAGTCCTGACAGAGATATTCATAGATAGGCATGGTTGACCTCCCTTCATTCCCTACCACGGATAGCCCGACCAGGATGAGTAGGCTATCGCTTGGTGTACTGGGGGGCCTTGCGAGCGCCTTTCAGACCAGGCTTCTTGCGCTCTTTCATCCGCGCATCGCGGGTGAGATACCCATTATCGTGTAGTGTGGACCGCAGGTTAGGATCGGCCTCGATCAAGGCCCGGGCGATTCCGAGCCGGATAGCCCCTGCCTGACCGCTGAAGCCCCCACCTTTGACCAACACTGAGATGTCGAAGTCCCGTTCCGTGTCGGTGACCTCCAACGGCTTCCGCAGGTGCAGGATGTCCAACCCTCGATCGAAGTATTCATCCACAGGAAGATCATTGACCACAATCCGCCCCTCTCCACTGAAGAGGCGAACCCGGGCGGTAGCTGTCTTCCGTCGTCCCACGGCCTCAAAATAGTGTCCTTCCATCATCTCCCCCTAAAGCTCCAACGACTTTGGCTGTTGGGCCTGATGAGGATGCTCCGGCCCAGCGTAGATCTTCAGCTTCTTGAGCATCTTCCGCCCCAAGCGGTTCTTAGGCAGCATCCCTCGCACTGCTGAACGCAGCACCCGCGTGGGATGTAGCTCCAGCTGCCGACGCAAGGTCACGGCTTCAAGCCCCCCTGGATAGCCACTATAGTGGTAATATTTCTTCTGATCCAGCTTGCGCCCTGTGACCACTACTTGGCCAGCGTTGATCACAATGACGAAATCGCCGGTGTCCAGATGAGGGCTGTAGATAGGCTTGTGCTTGCCCCGCAGGATGCGCGCGATACGGGAAGCCAGACGCCCCAGGGTCTTCCCCTCGGCATCCACTACCCACCACTCTCGCTGGATATCCTCCGATTTTACCGCGTACGTCTTGCTTTTCACCACAACTGCACTCCCTATGCTAGAGTTAAGGCTAAAGGCCGAGGTTCTAGCCCTCATCCCATTGCCACTCGTAGACCACCTCACGAAGACACAAGCCCTGAGGAGGCACCGAAGGCCCTGCCTTGCCACTCGCTCCTGCGGACAGAATAGCCCCGAAATCGTCTACAGAACAACGCCCTCGGCCCACCCATAACAGAGTACCCATAAGCCGCCGCGCCATCCGACGCAGAAAGGCATTGGCCTCGATCTCAAAGTGAACTAGCGAGTTCTTACTCCAACAGCGAGCAGCGAACACCTGGCGTATGGTAGCCCCATCCTCTTGGGTGGGCTGTCCGAAGGCGGCAAAGTCGTGGACACCGATCAATTTTTGGGATGCTCGATCCATCGCCGCCACGTCAAGTGGCTCGCGCAGATGATAGGTAACTCGCCTCAGCAGCGGATCTCGCCAACGCTGATTTAAAACGGTGTAGCGATATATTCGCCTTTGGGCATCATATCGGGGATGGAAACCAGAGGGCGCAGGTTCCAACTCTCGCACCACGATATCGGCCGGCAGCAGGGCGTTAAGCGCTCGGTGAAGGTCATCCACCTTATGTCGCCATACCACATCAAAGGCGATCACCTGTCCTCGGGCATGGACTCCGGCATCTGTTCGACCCGCGGCCAGGAGCCGCACCTTCTGTTGAGTCACCTCCGCCAGCGCGCGCTCCACCTCCCCCTGGACAGTAGAAACTTGGGGCTGCCACTGGAACCCATGATAGGCCGTCCCATCGTAGGCCAGCAGCGCTCGATAACGCATTTATCATACCAACTCCATGATCACCATCTCGGCCCCATCGCCCAATCGCGGCCCCAACTTCAGTATCCGCGTGTAGCCTCCCGGCCGATCCATGTAGCGAGGGGCCAGTTCTTCGAACACCTTGCGTGTGATCTCCGGATCGGTGAGCACGGCCGCCACCTGGCGACGGGCGTGCAGATCTCCTCGCTTGCCCTTGGTGATCAGCTTCTCTGCTTCAGCTTGAATGCTTCGCGCTTTAGCCTTGGTGGTCCTTATCCGCTCATGGCGGAACAGCGCCTTGATCAGATTCCGGCTCAAAGCCCTTCGGTGGCCCTGGGAACGACTCAGCTTACTTCGAGGCCCCATCTTTCACTCCTATTCGTCCACCCGTGCCTGCCCGCACCTGATCGGGTCCTGTCTGCGCAGGCAGGACAGGTGATCGGGTACAGGCAAACTCAGGCCATAACGTCAAATCCAATCAGTTCAGCGAAACTCCGAATCTCCTCTCGGAGATCACCATAAAATACTACTGGGTGAATTCCCCAGTCTCTACGAAACTTATTCGGGAAGGCATGATAAACTTCAGGGTCGTCAATTCTAACAACCATCTTATTTCTGCAGACGGTGTCCGAGAAACTTTCGTAGAGGGCATCACCATCGAGGACTGTGCCAGTACAGACAAACACCTTTTTTCTGTATACATCAAATTTAACAATTGAGCATACTTCATCTGATGGCCAGTCTACCGTCGTAGCAGTGACAGTCTCCTCCGGTTCGAAAAGTTTAGCCCAATCAGCTCCGCTTATGACATGATCTCTTATCGTGTAAGGGATCCTATCGTCTCCATGAGGAGTGATTGGAGCGCCACAATGACCGACAATGACCACATCTCCTGGGTCAGCGCCTCTCAAGCGAGAGGGCCAGTCAACCCAGTCATTTAAAATATCTCCCACAAAACCTGCATGACCTTCTGTGAGGCAAGCCCCAATCGTCTGAGTGACTAAGCAGTCTATAAGGCTCTCACAAGAGCACGGTATGTGTTCTTTGCTCAACTCCATCCAGGATAGGGGTGGCATCACGTTTGTTACAGGTTCTTTATTAGAATGGCCAGCTAGGTGCCAGCTTGCCATTGTTATAGCATCAGCATTGTATCTTTCTATCAGTTTCTTAAGGGCTAGATATAGCCCAGCCGCTCTTATGACATCTTCTCTTGTAACACCCCTTCTTACCTCTTTGGCTTCGTCTATCCATATATCTGCAATCTCTTCCGCTTTTTCTTCGGAAACTTTTCCGATCTCCTGGTTTAGCTCATCAGAATTCGCAATCAGTAAATCTATGCCAAGATATTCCTTTAGCCTTTGGGGATAGTTTCTATCATACTCATCTATTGGCGCATTGACTCGAGACCAACTCCCCCCGTGGTCTACCGCCCGGTCCAGTGGATTAATCTTATCATAATCCTGGATGGTTAATAACTTCAACCCTCTTAATTCTTCAAGAACTCCTTCAGGTGTCATATCCCCCTCCCTAAAATTATGCCTAATCTTCCCGTTCTTCTGAGGGAAGGGAGAAGCCGTGCTCGATCAGCTTCTCCTTCACCTCGGCCAAGGACTTCACGCCGAGGTTGCGGATGTCGAGCAACCCATCATCCCCAAAACGATACAGCTTATCCAACACCTCCCCCACCTCAGAGATACCCTCCCGTTTCAGGCAGTTGTAGACGCGGGTGCTGAGTTCCAAATCCTCAACGGGGGTGGTCAATCTCCTCCTCTTCTCCTCCTTCTCCCCTGGTAACTCCAACTCCAATGGTGATACCACCTCGCCGCCGATAACAGCGAAATGGCGCATCAGGATCCTTACTGCCTCATTGAGTGCGTCTTGAGGGCCAATAGTGCCATCGGTCCAGATCTCCAGGGTCAAGGAATCAAAGTTCGTTGATTGTCCCACTCGAGCTTGTCCTACATCATAGTTTACTTTGCGGACGGGGCTGAAAACCGCGTCCACCTCTATATCCCCAACGGAGGGATTGGAGTCCCGCTCCTCGGCCGGCGAGTATCCTATCCCCCTCTCCACCGTCATCTCCACGTACACTTCGGCGTCGTCTGAATCCACGGTGAAAAGATACAGCTCGGGATTCACGATCTCAACATTAGGAGGACAATCCACATCCGCTGCAGTCACGATACCCTGACTCTGCACATCAATATGCAATCGGGCAGATGACTCACCCTCCATCCCATCAGCTGAGGAGGTTTCCATCTTAACCCTCAGGCGCTTAACATTGAGGGTCAGCTCGATCATATCCTCTTTGACATGGGGAATAGAGGAGTACTCATGATACATATCGCTGACTCGGATTGAGGTCACCGCAGCGCCGGGCAAGGAGGAAAGCAGCACTCGCCGCAGCGCGTTTCCGATGGTGGCTCCATACCCCGTCCGCAAGGGACTAATAATGAAACGCCCGTACTCCTGAGTACTGATGTCATATTCTACTTTGGGCAACACTAAACTAACCAAAGATTGTTCCTCCCGAGCTCGCTATCGCCCCGGTTGTATCTTAGCGGCTGTAGTAATCGACAATCAACCGCTCGTCGAAGGGCACTTGCACCATCTCGCTGGAGGGCAGCCCTAGCACCTGGGCTTCCATGGACTCCGGATCAAGGGAGAGCCAACCAGGTGGAGTCGCGTCCTGCAGGCTCTCGCGAAGACGTCGGAAGTAGGTCAGATGGCGACTGGTGGGATGCACGCTGAGCACATCGCCTGGCTCCACCAAGTAGGAGGGTATATCCACGCGTTTACCGTTGACATCGAAGTGACCATGATTGATCAATTGGCGCGCCTGAGCGCGGGAATTAGCAAACCCTGACCTGTGGACCACATTATCCAACCGGGTCTCCAGGATGATGACCAAATTCTCCCCCGTCGGACCTGGACGCCTCTCCGCCTCGCGAAAGTAACGCCGAAATTGCCTCTCCAGCACCCCATAGAAATAACGTGCCTTCTGCTTCTCTCGAAGCTGCATCGCGTATTCCGTCTCCCGATGACGAAACCGGCGCGATTGCCCATGCTCTCCGGGTGGGTAACCCCGTTGTTCCATGGGGCACTTGGAGGTGTAGCACTTCTCCCCCTTCAGGTATAACTTCTCTCCCGCACGCCGGCACAGCTTACAAACCGGCCCGGTATATCTCGCCATACTACCTCCCTTCCTGCCTGCGCAGACAGGAGTTCGTGGAGCGTCGAGCGTGGAGCGTAGGGTGTAACGTCGCTTCACGCCGCACGCTTCACACAGTCTTTACACTCGTCGTTTCTTGGGCGGACGGCACCCATTGTGAGGGATAGGGGTTACGTCGGTAATGGAAAGCACTTTAAGCCCTGCTCCCTGCAGGGCCCGGATAGCCGCCTCCCGGCCTCGCCCCGGACCCTTGACGAAGACGTGCACCTCCTTCATCCCATTGTCCATCGCCTCTTCCGCCACCGCGCGTGCCGCTATCTGAGCCGCGTAGGGCGTGCTCTTGCGGGAACCCTTGAATCCCACCCTACCACAGCTTCCCCAGACGACGGTATTACCCTCTGGGTCGGTCATGGTGATGATGGTGTTGTTGAAAGTGGCATGGATATGGACCTGCCCTACGGGGACATTCTTACGTCGGCCTCTACTTCGACCTCGTCTTGCCATATTCCCTCCCTAGTTCGTGGAGCGTTCAGCGTGGAGCGTTGAGCGCAACTGTAGATCCGCTTCACGCTTCACTTCTTGCCCAAGCCGCGCCTCCGCCCACGCCCAGCTACCGTCTTCCGAGGGCCCTTGCGTGTACGAGCGTTGGTGCGGGTCCTCTGTCCACGCACTGGCAACCCCCGTCGATGGCGAATGCCGCGGTAGCAGCCGATGTCCTTCAGCCGCTGGATATCCTGGCGAACTTGGCGGCGAAGATCCCCCTCCACCCGATAGTTGGAATCAACGAACTCACGCAGGCGCGCTACATCCGCCTCGGTGAGGTCCTTAACCCGAGTGTCAGGATTAACCCCTGTGTTGCTAAGAATCTCTTGACTACGGCTGCGTCCAATGCCGTAGATGTAGGTTAAACCGATCTCAACTCGTTTGCTACGTGGAAGATCAACCCCTGCGATACGGGCCATCCTTTCCTCCTTCCTATCTATGACTTTGTTGAGCTTCCTCAACCGACCACTAGGAGTAGAGACTCTAACGGGAATGGACCACAACACATAGCCGCCTGAAGGCTCTACTCCAGCAATTTTCACCTGTACCCGATCAGGTGCGGGCAACAAAGTTATCTATGCCTATCCTTGCCGCTTACCACTCACGATTTAGTGAAGATCTCTGGCTGGTCATCTGTCACAGCAACGGTATGCTCAAAGTGGGCCGACAGCGCTCCATCAGCTGAGACCACTGTCCAGCCATCATCCAGGGTTCGGGTCCCCCAGCCCCCTGCAATGACCATAGGCTCTAAGGCAAAGGTCATGCCAGGACGCAGAGGAGCTCCCGTGTGCGGTCGCCCAAAGTTGGGGATCTGAGGAGCCTCATGCATGGAGCGGCCAATGCCGTGACCTGTGTACTCCCGCACTACATTGTATCCCTGCGACTCCACCCAGCTCTGGATCGCCGTCGATATATCACCGACCCAATTCCCCTGCCGTGACTGAGCAATACCTCTCCGCAGAGCCTCCTCCGTCACGGCCAGGAGCCGCTCTACCTCAGGGCTCACCTCCCCCACCGGCAGGGTAATAGCCGCATCTCCCTGATAGCCGCGGTAGATCACCCCCACATCCAGGCTGATTATGTCTCCCTCAGCCAGCGTCCGATGAGGGCTGGGAATACCATGTACGATCTCTTCATTGATGGAGGCACATATCGCCCCCGGGAAACCACGGTACCCTTTGAAGGAAGGGCGCGCCCCCTCCCGGGCGATGATCGCGCGAGCCTCCTCATCCAATTGAGCCGTTGTGACACCAGACTGGACGATCTCTCGGAACCTTCCCAGAATCTGGGCCACAATACGACCCGCATCACGCATCCGGGCCAAGGCTGAGGGAGACTTGAGGATGATCGTCATGGAACTGACTGAACTCCTTTAAGCCCCTCAGCCTTTACAGGACAGGAAGCTAAGAGATCCGCCTGCACTGCCTCAATCCCCTGCTCACCATCAATCTCAGTCAGGACATCTTGGGCGAAGTAGTAGCCTATCAGAGGAGCCGTCTGCTTGTAGTAAACAAAAAGGCGATTTCGCACTGCCTCAGGCCGATCATCTGCCCGCTGGTAAAGCGGCCCCCCACATCGATCGCAATGGCCTGGCTCTTGAGGGGGGTTAAACTGTATGTGATACGTGGCCTGACAATCTCGACAGATCCGCCGCCCGGATAGCCGCTCTATCACCGTCTCGTCGGAGATCTGGATGAGGAGCGCCTTTCTCGTGCAGCGTGGAGCCACGTCGCTTTCCGCTTCACGCTTCACGCTCCACGCTCCACGCTCCACGGTCAATGCCTCATCCAGCGCCGATGCTTGAGCCAGCGTGCGGGGGAACCCGTCTAATATGGCTCCTCGCTCGCAGTCAGGGCGACCGAGCCGCTCCATGACCATTCGAACCGTCACATCATCAGGTACCAGCTCTCCCTGCTCCATGTAGGACTTGGCCAGAAGCCCCAGTTCCGTCTCCTCCTGCAGGTTCTCGCGGAAAAGATCCCCTGATGAGATGTGTGGGATAGCCAGGGTCTCGGCCAGCAGCCGGGCCTGGGTTCCCTTACCCGCTCCAGGCGGGCCCAGCAGGATAATGTATAGGGATGTAGATGATCTCGTGATCTCGGTCCCCTTTCTATGAAGCTAACGGATAAACCCCTCGTAGCGGCGCATGAGAAGCTGGGCCTCCAGGCTCCTCATGGTATCTAGGACTACTCCCACTACGATGATAAGCCCTGAACTGGTGATGAGCATGGTACTGGTCTCGCTCACCCCCCGCACCAGCCCAGGGAGAATGGCCACTCCACCCAGAAAGACGGCCCCCACCAAGGTGATGCGCTGCAAAATACCATTAAGGTAAGACGATGTACGGCGCCCGGGCCTAATGCCGGGGATGAACCCTCCCTGTCGCCTGAGGTTCTCCGACAGGTTTTGCTGCTGAAACATGACATCTGTGTAGAAGTAGGTGAACCCCACCACCATTAAGAAGTACATGATCCAGTAGAAATTGCCCTTACTATTGAAAAGGCGATATATCCCATCGGCCGTCTGTGAGACCCATCCCACTGACGAAAGACGTAGATAGCTGGCGATCACGCCGGGGAAGATCATGATGGATTGAGCAAAGATTAGGGGGATCATCCCTGCGGAGTTTACCTTAAGAGGGATGTGAGTGCTCTGCCCGCCTCGGACCTGCAGCTGCCGGCCGCGCATCCCCACCACCCGCTTCCCATACTGAACTGGGACACGCCGCTCTCCCTCCTGCACGAAGACAATGACCGCCACGGTGATGACCATGATGATCAGAAACATGATCAGGCCCCCCACATCCGTGACGAGCATCTGTCCCATCCGCTGCGGCACCCGGGAGACAATCCCCCCAAAGATGATAATGGATATCCCATTGCCGATTCCATCTCGGTCTATCAACTCCCCCAGCCAGATGGCGAACATCGTGCCCGCGGTCAAGGTGGCTAATGTGGATAGGGTGGGCAAAAGCGTCGCTGGCGCCAGTCCAAATTGGGTGATGACTCCCTGCCGCTGCAGAATAGTCGCCTGTCCAAACCCCTGCAACATTGCCAGCGGGATGGCCAGATAATGAGTATACTGACTGATCTTCTGACGCCCTGCATCGCCCTCTTCAGCTAGAGCCTCCAGTTGAGGGAAGAGAGGCATCAAGAGCTGTATGATGATGGAGGCTGTGATGTAGGGATACACCCCCAAGGCCATTACTGAGAAATTGGACATCGCTCCGCCGGAGAACATGTCCAGAAAGCGCAGGAGGTGGCTCCTCTCGAAAAACTGACGCAGGGCCACCGGATCGACGTTTGGCACTGGCACATGGGCCGCCAGCCGATAGATCGCCAGTATCAGGAATGTAAACATCAACTTACGACGCAGATCAGGTATATTGAAAGCGTTACGAACCGCCTGCAACATCTTTCCTCACCTCCTATTTCGAAGGCCGACCCTGGAAAGGCAGGACCTCCACTGAACCACCCGCCGCCAGGATCTTCTCTCGCGCGCTCTTGGAGAAGCGGTGGGCTTTGACCTGCAGAGGGCGATCAAGCTCGCCGCGCCCCAGGATAACCACCGGCTCCCGGGCTGACTTGATGATGCCCGCCTCGGCCAAGGTCATCGGGGAGACCTCCGCCCCGCTCCCAAATCGATCCAGCCGATCCAAGTTCACCGGCTTGTAATGAACCTTAAAGGGGTTAATGAACCCACCAATTTGGGGCAGCCTTTGCACCAGGGGGGTTTGCCCTCCCTCGAACCAGGGCTTGACCCCGCCTCCTGAGCGGGCATTCTGGCCTTTGCGGCCCCGACCGGCGTAAGTGCCTCCGCCTGCAGCGTTGCCCCTCCCTACCCTCTTCCGCTCCTTATGAGCCCCCTTCGCCGGATGCAGCTCATGTAGATTCATCGTATTTCCTCGACCTCAACCAGATGATTCACCTTAGCGATCATCCCTCGAATGGAGGAATGATCCTCTTTTTCCACCTCATCCCCCAGATGGCGCAGACCCAAAGCCCGGATGGTGGCTTTCTGGCGCTTGGGGTAGCCAATGACGCTCTTGACCAACTTAACTCGCAATCTACTCGGCTTGGGCATGGCCCCTCCCCCAGAAGGGCATGACCTCACACGCTGACTTTCCACGTGAACGAGCCACTTCCTCCACACTCCTCAACCGGCGCAGCCCTTCCACCGTAGCCCTCACAACGTTAAGGACATTGTTACTGCCCAGGGACTTGGAGAGTATATCTTTAATGCCTGCTGCCTCCACTACCGCCCGCACTCCTCCCCCGGCTCGAATGCCCGTGCCCGGCGAGGCGGGTTTGAGCAGAACTTTCGAAGCCCCATGCTCAGCCATGATCTCATGGGGGATGGTGTTGTCTACCATGGGCACCCTCTGCATGTCATCGCGCGCTCGCCCCATAGCCTTTCCAATGGCATCGGGCACACCCCGGGCCCTTCCGATACCCATCCCGACTCGGCCATTATTGTCCCCCACCACCGCCACGACCCGGAATCCAAAGCGGCGTCCTCCCTTAGCCGCCTTGGCTACTCGAGTGATGTGCACCACTCGCTCGTCGAGCTCTTCCCTTTCTTCTCTCCTGCGCGCCATTGGTCCTCCCCATGAAGGAAGCGAGAAGTCAAGACTGTTCTACCTTCTGCCTTCTTCACTCTGCCTTCTAAAATACCAATCCCTCTTCGCGGGCTGCCTCAGCCAGGGCCTTGACCCGACCGTGATACTTGTACCCCCCTCGGTCGAAGATCACCTTATCAATGCCTGCATTGAGCGCCCGCTGAGCCAACACCCGCCCCACTAGCTCTGCTTGAGCTGTCTTGTCCATCCCATTGATTTGATCTCGCAGAGCAGGCTCCACCGTCGCAGAGGCGACGAGTGTACGCCCCCGCTCATCATCAATTATCTGAGCATAGATATGTTTTAGGCTGCGGAAGACACTCAGCCGCGGACGCTCACCAGTGCCAAACAACCGCTTACGCAGCCGCCGATGCCGGCGCTGTCGTTTAACCTTCTTACTGCCCCTGCTCATTCATCCCTCCTGCTTGTACACCTGTACCCGCGGACGGGCAAGCTAGTTGCCTCATTCGATCAACCCACATCTGCGCCAACCCCCACCTTGCCAACCTTACCAGGCTTGAGTCGGATATGTTCTCCCTCGTAACGAATACCCTTACCCTTGTAAGGTTCGGGGGGCCTAATATCCCGGATGCTGGCAGCAGTATTCCCCACCAGTTCCTTGTCGATTCCTTCCACCACAAAAGTACGAGAGTTGTCCTCAACGGTGAAAGTAATCCCTGGAGGAGGCTCCACCTCCACAGGGTGAGAGAAGCCCACCCGCAGCACCAGGTTCTCACCCTGCTTCTCAGCACGATAACCCAACCCCTCCACTCGCAGCCCTTTGGTGTATCCCTTAGTCACTCCCTCCACCATATTGGCCAGGAGGGTACGGGTAAGGCCGTGCAATGCCTTGTGCTGCTTCTGATCGCTGGGCCTTCTAACCACAATCTGGTCATCCCGGAGCTCAATCATCATATCGGGATGTAATTCACGGGTGAGCTCCCCTCTGGGCCCCCTCACCGTGACCCGATTGCCATTGATCTCAACCTTGACATCCTCCGGCTTAGGTATCGGCATCCGTCCAATGCGTGACATCCTCTCCCCTCCCCATCACCAGATATAGCACAGAACTTCCCCGCCGATGCGCATCCGCCGAGCCTGACGGTCGCTCACCACTCCCTTAGAGGTGGAAAGCACAGCTATCCCCATGCCGCTCATTACCCAAGGGATCTCCTCTCGGCCCACGTAAATCCGCTGTCCAGGCTTACTCACCCGCTTCAGCCCCGCGATCAGGGGCTCACGTTCCTTCCTATCCCCTGTATATTTCAGGGCAATACGAATAAGGGGTTGGGGGCGGTCATCACTTAGCTCGACCTCCTCCACAAATCCTTCCTCCTTCATAACCTCGGCGATGCCTCGCTTCAGCTTAGAGGCGGGCACTGTAACTTGGCTATGCCCTCTCATCGAGGCATTGCGGATGCGGATCAGCATGTCGGCGACAGGATCTGTTATACCACTCATTCTCTACTCCCAATTCAAGCGTGTAGCGTACAGCGAACCCACAATCGCATTCCACGCCCTACGCTTTACGCTCCACGAACGTTTACCAGCTTGCCTTGCGCACACCGGGGATCTTACCCTGCAGCGCCAGCTCACGAAAGCAGATGCGACATAGGCCAAAACGCCGCATGTAGCCCCTTGAGCGCCCGCAGCGCTTACAGCGGTTGACTTCGCGCACTTCGTACTTTCTATCCTTCTCTCTCTCGATCAGGCATTTCCTAGCCACAATTTCACCTCTTTATTCAATCCTATCCTTCGGCAAGGGGCATGCCCAAGAGCTCCAACAGACGATGTCCCTCCTCATCGGTCTTTGCGGTAGTGACGATAGTGATCTCCATTCCTCTCGCATGATCAATGGAGTCGTAATCTATCTCCGGCCATACCAACTGCTCATTTAGCCCCACCGTGTAATTCCCTCGCCCATCGAAGGAGTCTGGCGACACTCCGCGGAAATCCCGCTGCCTGGGCAGGGCGATGTTAAACAGCCGATCCAGGAAATCATACATCCTATCACCCCGCAAGGTGACCTTGACACCGATGGGGCTGCCGGCTCGCACCTTGAAGTTGGCAATGGACTTCTTAGCTCTGGTGACGATCGGATGCTGGCCGGTGATGGTGGCGATATCCCTCACTGCGTGATCTAAGGCCCGCGCATTTTGCAGTGCCTCACCCATCCCCACATTGACCACCACTTTCTCCAGCCGAGGCACCTCCATGGGGTTCTCATATCCCTGCACCCGCATCATCTCAGATACCACATTTTCTCGGTAGTGCCGCTTCATTCGAGGCTTCGGTCGAGCCATCTCCTCCCTCCAAGACAGGCTATCTCAATCCACTATCGCGCCGCACTTCTTGCAGACGCGAACCTTCTCCCCACTCTCCAGGAACTCATAGCCTACCCGAGTGCGCTGGTCGCAGGAGGGACAGATAAGCATCACATTGGAGACATGGATTGGGGCTTCGAACTCGATGATCCCCCCTTCTACCTGTCCCCCTCGCCCCCCGCTGGGCATAGGGCGCTGATGCTTCCAGACGAAATTGATCCCCTCGACGATCACTCGATCCTCCTTGGGCAGAGCGACCCGCACCCGGCCTGCGAGGCCTCGGTCATCGCCACTGATCACTTCGACCAGATCTCCTACTTTGATCTTCATCCATCGCTCCTTCAAAGCACCTCTTGAGCCAAGGACACTATACGCAGGAAGCCCTTGTCGCGCAGCTCCCGCGCCACTGGGCCAATGATACGAGTGCCTCGAGGGTTACCATGATCCTCTAGAATGACCACTGCATTATCGTCAAATTTGATGTAGGAGCCGTCGCTGCGGCTATACTCCTTAGCCGTCCGTACTACAACCGCCCGCACTACCTCTCCTTTATTCACCGAACCGGAGGAGGTGACCTGTTTGACCGTGCCGGTGATTATATCGCCCACAGAGGCATACCGTCTCCTGGAGTCACCCAAAATGCCAAGACAGACCAACTCTCGCGCACCAGTGTTATCCGCAACATTCAGCTTGCTCTCTACCTGAATCATGGCTCTCCTAGTGGCAATCTACTCAGGCAGGATCTCTATCACTGCCCATCGTTTATGTTTGCTGAGGGGACGCGTCTCGATGATACGCACCACATCGCCAATCTGACAGGCATTTTCCTCATCGTGAGCCATCAGACGGGTACTTTTCCTAAGCACCTTCTCGTACAGGGGATGGCGCTGTAGCCTTTCCACCTCCACCACCACCGTCTTATCCATCTTGTTGCTGACCACTTCCCCTGTAAAGACCTTTCCCTGGCCCATGTCCTACAGCTCCCCCCACAATTCACGCTCACGTAAAACGGTCTTCATACGAGCGACATTCCGCCTCAGTTCCCCCAGCAAGGATGAATCCGTCAGTTGGTCGATCTCCTTCTGGAAACGCAGGTTCATCAACTCCTCCTGGGTATCCAAGATCTCCCTCTGAATCTCCTCCGAAGTCATCGCCCGGATCTCACTGGCCTTCATGTCTCTATACTCCAGTCCATCTCCTCCCGGGTCACAAAGCGCGTTTTGATGGGAAGCTTGTGAGAGGCCAGGCGCATGGCCTCACGAGCCTCCTCTTCGCTCACCCCGGTGATCTCAAACAGGATTCGACCCGGCTTAACCACCGCCACCCAGTGATCCACTTCACCTTTGCCCTTGCCCATCCGCGTCTCAGCCGGTTTGACCGTCACCGACTTATCGGGGAAGATCCTTATCCATAACTTCCCCCTGCGACCCACGTAACGGACGATAGTCCGCCGTGCGGCCTCGATCTGCCGGCCACTCATCCAGCAAGGTTCCAGTGCCTGAAGGCCGTAATCCCCGAAGTCCAGCCTCACCCCTCGCGACGCACGGCCCTTCATGCGCCCTCGATGATGTTTTCGATATTTCACCCGTTTGGGCATCAACATGATAATCCTCGCTTGATTCGTAGAGCGGGGAGCGAATCCTCTGTAGTTTCGCTTCACGCTCTACGCTTCACAACTCTTCAACTTCCGGCCTGTCGGCCACAGGCGGCCTGTCGACCACAGGCGGTAGTATCTCACCCTTATTAATCCAGACCTTGACCCCAATGTTGCCGAACTTGGTAGGAGCTTCGGCCACGGCG
>JAYEMR010000010.1:0-5927 GCA_034718215.1 Chloroflexota bacterium | reverse complement strand
ATACCCTCGCTGGATCAGGGATCGCCTCAGTTCGCCATCGGTGAGCACTCGCTCCATCGCCTCCGCCCAGGCCTGGGTATCCTGCGGATCCACCAGCAGTGCGGCGTCGCCCGCCACCTCCGGCAGCGAGGATGCGTTGGAACATACCACCGGCGTGCCACAGGACATGGCCTCCAGCACTGGGAAACCAAACCCTTCGTAGAGGGAGGGGAAGGCAAAACAGCGAGCGCCGCTCAAAAGGGGCGCCAAGTCCGGCTGAGGAACGTAGCCCGTAAATATCACCTCCTCCTCCAGCCCCAGCTCAGCAATCCGGCGGAACAAAGGCTCGTACAGCCAGCCCTTCCGGCCGGCCAATACCAGCCTCCAGGCCGAGCCCTGGGGTA
Source organism: Chloroflexota bacterium (assembly GCA_034718215.1). Taxonomy (GTDB): domain Bacteria; phylum Chloroflexota; class Anaerolineae; order JAYEMR01; family JAYEMR01; genus JAYEMR01. The sequence goes on along the minus strand of JAYEMR010000010.1, from coordinate 5,544 downwards.
AGCCCTCTCGCAGCAGTGCGAAGGCCTCGACCAAGTGCGCCAAGTTCTTGCGGGGATGCAGCGTCCCGATGTGTAGGATGTACTCGCCGCCGATGCCATAGCGCTTTTTGATCTGCGCGATGGCATCAGGATCTGCCACCGGCTGCAGCGATTCGTCCCGACCGGGATAGACGACGGTGATGCGCTCCGGTGGAACCCCGTAGAGCTCGATGAGATCACGCTTTGTGGCCTCGGAGTCGGCCAGGAGATGGGCTGCCGCGCGGGCATGGTAGCGGGTGGACCACTCCAGATACCAGCGGTCGAGGGTGCGGTGGGCCTGAGGGAAAAATCGAAAGCCAAGGTCGTGCACGGTGACCACGCTTCGGCGGGGATGCAACAGGGGCAAGACATGGGCGGGGACGAAAAGCAGGTCAGGCGGATGCTGAGCCATCTCCCAGGAGAGGCGGAGGTGAGTCCACAGCCGGGGAAAGGGTATCACGCGCGCTTCCCAAGGTCCAGGGGGAAAAGGCGGTGGCTGCCTGTGCCCAACAGGGAGATTGAAGTAGAGCCGGTAATGATGTCCTCCCCCTGCCTTTAGTAGCGCGCGAATCAGATGAAGGGAATAGTTCTCAGTACCGGTGCGCAAGGGACGCATCGCTCGGCTGGCATCAATGCCGATCAGCATCTCTCTGTGGTTGGATAGGTAGAAGAGGCCTCAATTGCTTGAATCTTGGCTAACCGCCGTCGGTGTCGCTCCGCGCCGGAGAACTCCGTCTCCAGCCAGATGCGGACGATCTCCTTGGCCAACTCAACTCCCATCACCCGTCCTCCCAGGCAGAGCACATTAGCGTTGTTGTCGATTCGGCTCTGCTGGGTGGAATAAGCATCCAGGCAGAGGGCGGCGCGAATTCCTTTTACTTTGTTGGCGGTGATACAGGCCCCGATCCCCGTGCCGCAGATGACGATCCCGCGCTCGCATCTCCCCTCGGCCACCGCGCGACAGGCGGGGATGACAAAGTCGGGGTAGTCAACTGGATCGGGGCTATTAGTGCCAAAATCTCCCACTTGATGGCCCAAGTCATTCAGAAAGGTCTTCAAAGTCTCCTTAAGCTGGAAACCTCCGTGATCTGATGCCAGGGCGATGTCCATACCATCTCCTTTCAGAATTCCCCCTTACCTCCAAGGGAAGGGAGGGGTCATCCCCACCAGTTGCCACCAGAGGAAGTTGATAGGTGGAAACAAGATCCGCGTAAGGAGCCCCAGATAGGTGAAGCGCTCGGCTATGATGAGCAGCAGGATCAGCAGCAGCCCAATTCGCTCATAGCGGGCCAGGGACAGGAACCAGCGTCGGGGTAGAAACAAAGCCCAGATGCGCGAGCCGTCAAGCGGAGCGAGGGGAATGAGGTTGAACACGGCCAGGGCTAAGTTGATCCACACTATCCAAGAGAGCATCTCGCCGTAGGAGATGGGCAGTCCTAGGACGGGTCGAGGAATAAAGGGGACCAGGTGGAAGCGCATGGGCAGGGCCAACACGCTGGCCAGCAGAATATTGGACGAGGGCCCGCCGATGCCCACCAAGGCCATCCCCACCTGGGGATCGCACCTCATACGGCGGGGATCGATTGGCACTGGTTTCCCCCATCCCAGGCCCAGCAGGAGCAGCGACAGGGTGCCCCAGAGGCTCAGATGAGCCCAGGGCTTGAGCGACAGCCGCCCCTCCTCCTTGGCCGTAGGGTCCCCCAGCAGATAGGCCACCAGCGCGTGGGAAGCCTCATGCACCGAGATGGAGATCAGGAGGGCGACGATGAGATATACGACATAAAATCCAAGTCCAGCAAATAGCATGTTTGTAGGGGCATCCCTTGCGGATGCCCATCCTTCAGATAGTTGCCTGTCCGGGCTGTCAGGCCAGGGACAGCACGGCCCGGATATGGTCAGCGGTTATAGGGCCGGGGCGCAGGATGCGGGCCGGGGTGAGGGTGAGGTCCACCACTGTCGAGGGCTCTCCCCCCGGACAGGGACCGCCATCAAGGAGGAGCTCGATCCGCCCGCCCAGTTGGGCCAGCACATCATCGGCGGTCACAGGGCTTGGCTGGCCCGAGATGTTGGCGCTGGTGGCTGCCAGAGGTGCTCCCAATCCCTCGATCAGCGACCGCGCGACCGGGTGGTCAGGCACTCGCACGGCGACGGTGGGCCCACTGGCGGTGAGTATAGAGGGAAGGGAGGGGGCTCGGCGCATCACCATGGTCAGCGCCCCGGGCCAAAACCGTTCCGCCAGATGCCAGGCGGACTCAGGCACCTCCTGAGCTATACTGGCCATATCCTCTGTCCGAGCTAAGAGAAGGGGAATCGCTTTATCTAAAGGCCGCTCTTTGATCTCGTACAGCTTGGCGATGGCCTTCGGCTGGCGCACGTCGGCTCCCACACCGTATACCGTGTCGGTGGGGAAGGCGACAACACCTCCTCGGTTCAAGACCTCTAACGCCTCGCCTATGGCAGCAGGGTCAATGCTCAACCGCTTCGCCTTCCTCAAAGCAAGGCACCTCTGCGATCTCCACTGCTCCTCCCCTAGCCCGCTGGTAGGATAGCGAAAAATGCCTCCGCTGACTCTATGATACCGTGAAGCTGAGTTTGGAGCAAGTTTGTCTTGTCCAGACAACCCTCTTTGATCTTGATGATTACCAATATCTTCAATGAAAGAAACGAGGCGTCCCCGCCGAGGGGTATGCTGGCCATCCCGTCTCCTGCCTGTCGGCACCCGTGCCTGCCCGCACCTGATCGGGTACAGGTGATCGGGTACAGGCAGACAGGGTCCGATGGACAGGGGAACAGCTTCGGCGAGGACGCCTCAGCCCTCACATTTGCCAGTACCTGGTACAGGTGAGATGTGGGCAATCACCAGTTAAGGATCTTGACTATTGTCCCCTGCTTGGTACAATCTTGATTAGTGTACTACTCCTGGCAAGCTGGAGAGGCATCCTATTTCACGGGAGGCATTCCTTGATGAAACGTTGGGGCCTCATTCTGTTAACTGCACTGGGCATTCTGGGATGGGGGGGATGCACTTCCCGTCCCCTACTTTACGCCGTCCAGGTCGCACCTCAGCTCATCTCCCCTAACGCCGATGGACAGACCGATGTAACTCGGATCGCCTACCGACTCTCTCGCAGCGCCGACCTGTCCATCTACTTTGTGGACAGCGAGGGGCAGCGCCACTACTTCCGCAAGGATCGTCGCCGCTCGGCTGGCCAGTATCAGGTGGACTTCGGCGGTACGATCGGAGAGAGGGTGCTTCCCGACGGAGATTACACCTGCGTGCTGGAGGCCAAGGAGGTGGAAAAGGGGGTTACGGCACGCGAGGAGAGTCCGTTGACCATCGTCGATGCCGATACAACACCCCCTGAGCTGCGCGGCTTCGGTGTTTACCCTCGTGTCTTCACTCCTAATCAGGATGGCTTCGACGATCGGGTGACCATCGAGTACTACTTGACCAAAGAGGCGGAGGTGCAGGTCTTCCTCATTGGCTCTGAGGGGACTAAGTACCCCGTCGCGGAGAAGGAACGGGAGGTGAAGCCCGGCGAGGTGGGGGCCCACTTCTACGACTACGATGGAGGAGTGGACTTAGGCGCCGAGCCACCGCCCGATGGCACCTATGTCGTATGGGCCCAGGCGGAGGATAGGGTGGGCAATAAGGCCACCGTCACCGACACGCTCACAATACGCGATGGCGGCGTCCCCAAGGCCGATATCGTGAACCTGGAGGTGGATTTCACCCCCAAGATCGTGCCGCTGGGGGAGACGCTCTATTTCACCCTCACCGTGGAGAACTTCGGCGCGGTCCCCATCCGCACCACAGGCCCCCCTCCTGGCGCAATCTACGAAAGCGACACCAACTTCAACGCCCTGGAGTGGTACGAGGAGCCGGGCGCCTGGCGGGTGGGTATTGATTTCGAGACCAACTCCAGCGGACGGCCCTATCCTTACCGCTGGGTGCTGGGCTCGGACGAGGATCTGAAGGTGAGGGTAATGGATGGCGAGCGCCGCCGCTATCTGATGCCTGGGAAGCGGGCGTTGATCACGGGCGGCGTCCGCATCAAGGACCCTCCCCCGCGCAATCCCATCTACTTCTGGGCGGGGCTCATCCACGAGGAGGTGCGCATTGACCCCTTCAACGACCACGTGGATGCGCAGTTGATCTCCATAGGCTTTTAGGTTGTTTGGCGTTGCAAGGATGATGAGGGGCACTCTTTGCCCGTGGACACTTCCCACGCGGGCCATGATGCCTAGCACGACCGCGGAAAGGGCTTTACCCGCTGGCGGATAGTAGTGCTTGCTCTTCAAGCCCCGCAACCTTGGGCGCCAGTAGGCCGTGAGGTCAACGGCCCCGGGGTGATATTGGTGCTCCTGCCACTGTCCTTGCTCTACGACATAGTCTTCCCAGGCACAGAGCAGGTCCTCAACATCCCAGGCTCCGTAACGGAAGACGGCCCAGGCACGACGTATCGCGGCAGGGAGCAGCCCTATCACCTGCAGTGCAGGGAAAAGCGCCCCACGACTGGGCAACAAGGAGCCACTGATCTGCATCCACAAGAAGTGTAAAAGGGCTAGATTAGTCCCAATGGGCAGCGCCTGTGTGACAGCACAAAGGGCTTCCATCGTTTGGAATATGGCAATAGATAGCAGTGGCATTTGGCTTACCTCCTGGCAAATTGAATATGTCCTTATTTTGCCACCGTTTCGCCAAATGACCACTCAATTTACCGGAAACTATTACTACAACGTTACTTCTATCACAAACCATCTAATCGGTCTAAAGTACGCTTCCGGTGAGACAAGTAAGCGGCATGGTTCTGCTTCTGAATGAATCGTACTCACCTCAAGGCCTCCTGCGATGTAAGCTGTTTGAGAGCAGAACCGAGGCCACCAACAAACGCGCCTGCCAGAAGGTCAGTGCTGGAGCCCCCTTTTTAGCCGCTTCTGACAGCGGACCAAGAAGTGGTGGGCCAAGAGACACTCGATCATATGATGATGCCAACCCAACCAAGAACGGACTTCATAGTGATCCATGCTTTCCTCAATGGCTGTTTCTACCGGCCAGCGCAAGCCTGCCACACGAACCAGTGCCGTGACTGGCGTGTCAGGGGGCGCATTGCTGAGATAGACCTTGAGTTCAGGGTCGTTGCCCAGAGAACGCCGGAAGACAATCCACACGTCCGTTCCAGGCAATCCGTCCCGAACCGCCACCCCGCGCAAGAAGGCGAACTCGGCAACCATTGGCCCTTTGCTGCCCTCCTTGATCTGGTAAGGGTGCCAATCCCCCGGCTTCAGAGCAGCGGCGATGTCGTCCACGCGCTGAGAGGCTGGTTCACCAGGAAGCAGTCGCTCTTTAGTTGGATGTCGGCCACGGCCCGGCCATTCTGGGACGCCTGTCTCAGGGTGTGTCTTCCATACGCGCGTATCGTGCGGGACTTCAGCGAAGTACCAGCGATCCAGATCGGCGACACCGTCCAGGAAATCTGTACTGCGCCCGTAGAGCTCATCACACGTCACCCATCGGAAACGCAA
>JAYEMR010000009.1:0-5946 GCA_034718215.1 Chloroflexota bacterium | reverse complement strand
GGGAAATTGTGAGCCTCCAGGGGACCGTATATCGCCGCATTGTTGACGAGTATATCCACCCCGCCCCTTTCTTGCGATATGCGAGCATACATAGCCTCTACAGCTTCTCTGTCTGATATATCGCATCGCGCAGCGCCTGCTCTCATTTCTTGATATCCCGAGTTGATGCGATTTGCTACCTCCGTTGCTCCCTTGATGTCACAGACATAGACAAACGATCCCAACTCTCCCAGTCTCTCACAGACACTCGTCCCAATGCCACCCGCCCCTCCCGTGACAAGGGAGACTTTGCCCTCTAAATCCATTTGGATTCCCCATCTGCCAGAAGCGCCGTCATCACCTCGTCCTCGATATGGCGCAACTCCGCCCCCAGCCGTCCCTGGGCCGTCCCCGCAGGTCGAAGATATGCTGGACTTGGGCCGGGCGGGCGGACAGCAGTACCAGACGGTCGCCGAGCGCCAGTGCCTCCCTCACGTCGTGGGTGACGTAGATGGCCGTGCGGGCCTCCTCGTCCAGCAAACGACGCAAGAACTCGATCATACGCATCCGCAGGGCAAAGTCCAGCCCAGCGAAGGGCTCGTCCAGGAGCAGGAAATCAGGCTCGACCGCCAGGGCGCGGGCGATGGCTACCCGTTGGCGCATTCCCCCACTTAGCTGAGCCGGGTAGTAGTCTTCAAAACCACCCAGCCCCAACCGCGCCAGCAGGTCGCGGGCTTGCTCCTCCCGGCGATCCCGGTCGGGGATGGTCTCCAGCAACACCAGGGCCACGTTTCCCAGGGCAGTGCACCAGGGCAGCAGGCGGGGCTCCTGGAAGACGAAGCCCACCCGCCGGAAGCGTCTCTCCACCTGGCCGCGATCCGGCGTCTCCACACCGCTCATCAGCCGCAGCAGGGTGGATTTCCCGCAGCCGCTCGGCCCTACCAGCGAGACGACCTCCCCTTCCTTCACATCGCAGGCGATCCCCTCCAACACCGGCAGGTGGTTGAACGATTTGTACACCTCGTGCAGCGCCACCAGCGGCTTCATGCCTCTTCCTCCGCGAGTGGGTTGGGTAGGGACGGGTGAGTGTGAATCTCTCCGGCGTGATAATGGGAAGTGGTCCCATCACCCGGGTGAAGGGCGGGTTCCCACTGCCAGCGGTGCTGCAAGGGGGGCAGCAGGCCATATTCTATGGACGCGCTGAGAGCCACGATGACCAGGATGTAGGCGAAGGCCTGGTCGGTATCCAGGTTCTGCCGCGCCCATGAGAGGCGATAACCCAGCCCGGCCGTGCTGCCCAGGAACTCGGCCATGACCAGCACGCGCCAGGTGAAACCCAGGGCCAAAAGCGCCGGATCCAGCTCGCGCACCCCCTGGGCCACGCTGACTGAAACAAGTGGCATGGTCGTGATGACCACGACCACCAGCGGCGGCCCATTCCCCAGCCCCAGCCAGATCAGTAGCAGCGCGATCCAGGCGATGGGAGGCACGTTGGTCGCCAGAAGCAGCAGGGGATGGAAGAAACGGTAGGCCCACTCCCGCGCCCCCATCCACAGTCCCAGCCCGATGCCCAGGGCCATGGCCACGCCGAACCCCATCATGCCGCGCCAGGCCGTGGTGGCCAACTGCCGGTAGAAGTCGGCCCGGGAGGCGAGATGGGCCAGGGCACGCAGGGTCTCCAGCGGCCCGGGCAGGATGGCTGGTGGAGAGAGCCAGGCAGCCGCCTGCCACAGAACCAATACGGCGACCAGGGGCAGTAACCACTCCCACCCGGTCACGCTACGGCGAGGCATAGAATCCATCATCGGGTGCTCGTCCTACGATTATCTCCAGGAAAAGGTCCAGATCAGGGCGCAGCTCCGCCAAGGGGCGGCTCTCGAACACCAGCCGGCCGCTCCGGATCGCGTCAGCCACGGCCTGGGCCGGCATCTGCCTCAAAGCCCGCTTGCAGGTCAGCCACCGCTTCCAGGGGCACCCCCTGGGCCTCTGCTTTGACCATCAGCGCCGACACCTGGGGTTCCGGCAGCAATGCTGCCTCTCCCTTCCCGGCCAGGAGCATCTGTTTGACCTGCGCCGGGGGCAGATACTCGATGGTGAAGTCAGCGTCGGGATCGTAGCCCGCCTGGCGCATAGCGGCGCGCATAACCAGGTCGGGCGCGCCGCCGGGAAAGCTGGCCAGGATTTTCTTGCCGACCAGGTCGTCCAGCCCATCCACCTGAGGATCGGCCACCAGGTAGAGGGCGCGCCAGACGTTGACGCTCCACAGACGGAGGTCGGCCAACGCGCCCTTGTTGTACAGCTTGGCTCCGGCAGCGCTGAAAAAGAGGGCCGCGTCGGCCTGCCCGCCCTGCAGGGCAGCAGTTAGCTCCGGCACGCCGGGGACCGGCACAAGCTCAACTGCCAGGTCCTCTCGCTGCTCCATCATCACGAAAAGAGGAACCATATTGGGGTTCGGCGGGACCGCGACCCGCAGCACGACCGGCTCGGGCCGGCTCGTACCACAGGCGCCCAGCAGCCCAAGCAACAGCCCAAGACTGAGCGCTCTGAAGAATAGGAAACGCAGCTTCACAGGAAAAAGCCAGGATCCCTCGGCTGCGACATGATACCCCCATTCCCTGTCGGCCACGGACGGCATGCTCCCTCCCCGTTGAACTCTAATGGGTGCATCTCATTTTGCCCTCTTGAGCAAGCGGCTCATGCCCGGTCCACGGACCGGAATCGCTTCCACACCTGCGCGCGCGAGGCGGTGCCGGTGGTGCCGATCTGCTGGATAGTGATGGAGGCTACGAGGTTCCCCACCAGCGCTGCTTCGCGAGGATCCGCTCCGCTGCACAGGGAGGCCATAATCCCGGCCATGACGCTGTCCCCCGCCCCCACGATGTCAATCTCCCCCGCCACAGGCACGGCGGGGATGTGCTCTCCTCCCCCCTCGCTGAAGAGCAGAATCCCCTGCTCCCCCGCGGTCACGAACACAGGCTTCCGGTTGCGGCGGAAGAGCTCCTGCCCGCTCTCTCGGGCCGTCGTCAGGTCAACTTCTCCCGTGTGATCGGGATGCAGGGCCAGCGTGGCCTCCCGCTCGTTGGGCTTGATGATCACCTCTCGGAACAGGCCGATGTGTGCCCGTGAGTCGGCGGCGAAGATGACCTGGGGGTGCTGCCGGGCCAGGCGCGCGATCTCATCCCGCACCCGGTCGGTGATCACGCCGCAGTTTCGCTCCTGCACCTGATCGGCTATTATCATACCGTCAATCTGAGGGGCATAGCTTCGCAGTCGCTCCACGACCTGCTCCTCAACCGAAGGAGGAAGCGGCGAGCGGTTCTTGATGTCCAGCCGGTTGATCTCGTGCTCCCGGCCGTCCTCCTCGCGTATCATGGGCTTGGTGTAGGTGGGAGTGAAAAGATCATCGCGCTCGATGAGGGGCTCAACGTGGACGCCTCGCTGGGTGAGGCCCCGCTTCAGCTCGTATCCCTCTCCGTCGTCGCCGATCACCCCCAGCGCCGTCGTATCCACATCCAGAGCCCGCAGGTTGGAGGTCACCGTCCCCGCCGCCCCAGGGCTGCACTGGACTTGAACCACCTGATAGGCCTCCAGCCCTGTCTCCAGTGATATTTCACTCAAGGCCCGTTCAATTATCATGTATTTATCGAGGAAGAAGTCCCCCACTACCAGGACTTTGATTTGATCGAATCCGTCGAGGATCTCCTCCAGTCGTCTTTCATCCATCGTCCTCTAACCGTTCCAGGATCTGCTGATGCAGATTGGGGATGGTCAGCCGGTGATCCCCCTGGACGTAGAAGCTCTCTCCTCCATTCTGGACGGTACGCACCAGGGTGGTCTTCAGGAAGCGGAAGTAGTAGCGGGGATCATCCTTGGGCGGCTCGGTGTGGTAATCAGGACCCAGGTCCTGTATGTCGAAGACGGCGGTGGTGAAGTCGTCGATTCGCCGTCCCTCCTGATGGGCCACGTTTCGGGCCATGGCCAGCGCCTTCAGGTACACCTCCGGCCCCATGACCGCTGTGCCGAAGTTCAAGAGCACTCCGCCCTGTAGCTTAGAGAGGGTGTGGGCCAGGATGAGGAAATCGTGATAGGAGGTGCTCCCCAGCGCCGCTCCGTCGCAGTTGGGAGCCTCGTGGATGATGTCGTAGCCGATCCCCACGTGAACTGTGGCTGGGATCTGCAATCGGTAGGCGGTGGCGAAGATGCTGATGTCCTTACGAGGGAAACGCTCCTCCTCGATCATCTGGCCCACCGCTTCCCCCAGTCCTATCCCCTGCTCGGCTCCCTGGTTGGTGGCCTCGTTGATGCGGCTCGTCTCTTTCCAGAGGCCGAACTGACCGGTGCGGATGTAGTGGGCCACGCTCTCGGTGGTAGCGCCGATGAGGGCCAACTCGAAGTCGTGGATTGTGCAGGCTCCATTCGTAGCCAGATGGGTGATGATGCCCCGCTCCAGCAGGTCAATGATGAAGCGCGACAGGCCCCGCTTGATGACGTGGGCGCCCATCATCAGGACCACCAGCCGGCCGCCGCGATGAGCGCGGGCGATCCGATCCGCCACGGCCTTCAACTCCTCGCTCTCGAAGGGGGGTACCTCCTCGTCAAGCTCCAGGCATTCAGAGATATCCATATCGTGCTCTCGCTGGGCCAGCGGCTTGAGACGCAGTTTACTGCGGTCGAAAGTAGGATAAGGCATGATTTGTCCCTCCATAAATAACAGGTAGTCCCTTTTTGCTTTACTGTTCCTCGCCAGCACGCAAGCGGGTGACCACCATCTCTTGGATATAGATAGTATACCCGAAATCTCTAATAGGGAAAGCCATCGCCCAGACATGAAGTGTCCGGGCTACGAAGCAGTGCCCTGTGAACGGGGCTTGCCTGTACAGGTACTGGTGCCTGCAGTCGCCTGAAGGTTCTACTCTCTCCAGATTTGACTTTCCTACTACTTGATAGTATCATAAAAGGGTTCTGTTGCCAATACCTGGTACAGGTGAAAAAATGTCGATTATGGGAAGTCGACCTACAATACATCGAAGGTAAAGTTGCCCTTCCGCCATATCTTGTAGGGCACGTTTCCGCAGGTGCCGTTTTTCAACGGAGCTATTGGGATATGGATGAATCCCAGCCATCGCTGCTGGGTGTAAATGTGCCTATGTACGCCGCCAGCGGTGAGCATCTCTACAAGGCTCCCTGTACTTGGATAATGCACGCCTGGAGACAGCCTTTGAAATGAAGCGCTGCGTCGTTGGCGAATTAGAACTATCATCGCCGGGAGCTTTTGACCATCGTGTCAACCATCTGCTCTGTAGTGGAAGGGGATGTTCGAGCAGCGGTTGAACTCTTCGCCGAATACGGGCCCCAGGGAGTGGCAGTGCGGGATGTGATCCACATGGCTGTTATGAGCAACGGAAAGGAGAAATGATGGTAGCGAAGTTAGAGGAATACATGCAGCGGACTGAGATATCACGTGAAGATCTTTTGACCTACCTCCGGCAGATGATGGAGATACGTTTCTTCGAGGAGAAGGTCTTCGACTTGCTGACGCGCGATGTCATTAAGGGGGCCTCGCACCTGTACGCTGGCGAGGAGGCGGTGGCGGTTGGGGCTATCAGCGTGCTGCGCGATGATGACTACATCACCTCCACCCATCGCGGACACGGCCACTGTCACGCCCATGGCGACAGCCGGGCCAAGACCCCTCAGGCCAGGCAGGAACACCTCAACAAAATGATGGCTGAGCTGTGCGGTAAGCAGACCGGCTACTCCCGCGGACGGGGTGGCTCCATGCACATCGCCGATGTGGAGCACGGCCACCTGGGATGCACGGCCATCGTGGGGAGCGATATTCCGATAGCCACTGGCGCGGCGCTCTCCATGAAGATGCAGGGGAAAAACAGTGTGGTGATGTGCTTCTTCGGCGATGGAGCCACCAACACCGGCTCCTTCCACGAGGCGGTCAACATGGGCGCTGCC
>JAYEMR010000008.1:0-5948 GCA_034718215.1 Chloroflexota bacterium | reverse complement strand
TACTCCTGCGCCACCTCCTGGCAAAGCTCCATGGCCCGTTCCATGCGCTCCGCATCGAAGCGCACAAATGGATCGTCGAAGATGAGGGGCGGATGCTTGCCGCCGGCGATGATCTCCGGCAGGGCCAGCCGGGCGGCGAGGTAGAGCTGGTCGATAGTTCCCCTATCCCCGCTCCGTCTCCGCCAGCTCCTCCTCCAGTCGATGCACGTCCGAGGGCGTTTCACGGTAGGGACAACCAGTCCTTGAAATAGAGGGAAGTTGTTTGCAAAATGGCGATTTGGGGCTGTTCTGCGTGGTTATAAAACTTGACCAGCCCGCCGGGATATGAGAGAATAGCTCTCTGAATCTCACATCACGAGACCGCAAGGAGGGCTGGTCGTGAATATTACTTATCATCACGCTGAATAGGCCAACTGGTCATCACCTCTTCACAGGACTGCTGGGGCTGGCATTACTAGGGTTGGTTTTGCTGCCTTGTTGGGGGCTCGTTCCCGAAGGGTATGCCGGATGGCTGACCAACCCACCGATTCAGTATGCTAATCCGTCGAGGTCGAAGAAAGGTGCTTCCGCTCAGGTCCTTCGTGGCGACATTTCCACTGGCAAGCAGCGTGGGTGTACGCACTTGGCAGTTGCTCGCGGGTAGGGTATCAAACGGGGCTGTTGCTATTCCCCTCTCGCTGAGGGCATGGGGATGGAGGTTGTTGCTGCTGCCGCTGGTACGCTGGGGCATGGACGTGAGCGCGGTGGTTTGGCCCTGGTGGGGTTGGAGGCAGTGAAGCCCAAAGACGAGTGGCTGGTCACTCAGTTGTTCGAGCAGATCGAGATGCTCTTGAGCAAAGTGGAGGCGGGAGAGAGGCTGACGACAGAGGAGCGGCTGGGGATGAGCACGCTCCAAGCGCAGCGAAAAGAGTTGGGATTAGGGCCGGAGACGGAGTTGAAAAAGCCGCTGCCCTGGATGTACCGGATGCGGCACGTGCTCTTCGGCTGGTGGGAGGATGTGGAGGATGAGAGCGTGCGCTACGGCCCGGTGCTACCTGGCGGTGTTCGAGTTGGTCTATCACTTCACACCATTCTCCAAGCACAACCAGAAAGACAAAGAGCGACCACCTAACCAGCGCATCGGGGGTAAATGTCCAAATGAGCGAGTTTGTGCTATAATCTTGGTAAGTGAGGAGGGGCTGGTTAAGAGCTGCCCCTACCGAGGCGCCTTTGTAGCTGAGTTGACACCTAAGGATGCCAAAGACCTGTATGTCCTCCGAAGCGCGATAGAGGGGCTGGCCAGGCGCTTGGCCGCTGAGCGTGTCCGTCCGGAGGACATGGAGCCTCTGCGCCAAACCCTGCGGGAGATGGATGAGGCTTTGGCGGCCGACGATTACAGCCGTTACGCGTCACTGGACATTCATTTCCACAGTCAAATCGTATCCCTTGCAGGTAACGGCATGTTGAAGGAATTATGGTCCAAATTGGCCTCGAAGGCTCTGCTTTTCCTTACCGTTACCTGGCCAAGTATCCCCAAACTCCATCAGCCCAAGGAGCATCAGACCTACTTGGATGCCATTGCCAGTGGAGATGGGGATTACGCGGAACAGGTGATGCGAGAGCACCTGGCGAACTTCGGCCAAAAAGTGCTGGTGGAAGCAAAGCCCGGAGGAATGCTGTGGGAGGAAAGGAGGTGATGTTTGAGGAGAGTTATCGTCGCTCGTTTGATCCATTAATCACTTGTTGGACAGAAGAATGTCCATCGCCTTAAGGAGGAAGAAAGATGTCAAAGAGAAAGTGGATCCTCAGCATCGACGGCGTGACCAAGGCACCCCAGAGAGTAGAATTCTCCACGCGAAGCATGCCTGCGGCGAAAGGCCAGCGAGGCAACGACGAATCGGAAGGCGGCCTATCTTCTGGCCGACATCCTGGCCATTGACCGCCCCTAGCCATCTAGCTTATGGCTTATAGCTTGATTGGAGGAGCAAACATGCAATACGAATCTACACAGGAATCCATACAAAAGCATCCCGTCCCAGACTGGTATCACGATGCCAAGCTGGGCATCTTCATCCACTGGGGACTGTACTCCGTCCCGGCCTGGGCCCCCCTCACCGGTGAGCTGGGGGAGGTGACCGCTGAAGAGGGCTGGGCTGCCTGGTTCGCCAAGAACCCGTATGCGGAGTGGTATATGAACTCCATCCGGATCGAAGGCAGCCCATCGTACCGGTACCACGTGGAAACCTATAGCGAGGATTTCTCCTACTTCGATTTCGTCCCTCTGTTCAACGAGGCGACCCAAGGGTGGGATCCCAATCCTTGGGCCGATCTGTTCCACCAAGTTGGAGCCCGGTATGTGGTGCTCACCACCAAACATCACGATGGCTTCCTGCTCTGGCCCAGCAGGCAGCTCAATCCCCGGATAGAGGGATACTTCTCCGAGCGCGATCTCGTGGGAGAGCTGACCAGCGCGGTGCGCGCCCAGGAGATGAGGATGGCGCTCTATTACTCCGGTGGGCTGGACTGGACCTTCAACGACACCGTTATCCGGGACATGAGCGATATCCAGGCCGCCGTTCCGCAAGGGGTAGACTACGTCGAGTATGCCAACAACCATTGGCTGGAGTTGATCGAGCGCTATGAGCCCTCCATCATGTGGAATGATATCGCCTATCCCGCCGCCGCTGACCTCAACGCGCTGTTCGCTCACTACTACAACCATGTTCCAGATGGCCTGGTCAACGATCGGTTTATTCAGCGTTTCGGCTCTGAGGAGCGGGAAATCAAGGATGCGGCTGCTCTCTTCGAGGGAGGTCTTTCTCACTTTGATTTCAGAACCCCTGAATACGCTTCCTTCGAGGAGGTCACGGAGTTCAAGTGGGAGGCGACGCGGGGCATTGGCTACTCCTTCGGCTACAACCGCAACGAGGGGCCGGAGAACTACCTGTCTGTGCAGGAGTTGGTCCATTCCTTTGTTGACATCGTCAGTAAGAACGGCAACCTTCTGCTGAATGTGGGACCGATGGCGGATGGCACTATCCCCGAAATGCAGCGAGAGCGATTGCTAGGGCTGGGCCAGTGGCTGGGGGCTAACGGTGAGGCCATCTTCGACACACGCCCGTGGGTCACAGCGGAGGGCAGTACAGATGCGGGAATTGCGGCGCGCTTCACGCAGAAGGGAGACAGCCTGTACACCATTCTTCTAGGCACACCCCAGGATAACCGCGTGGGGATTGAGGGGCTCCGGGCGGAGGAGAGCACCACAGTCTATTTGCTCGAAACCGGCATCCCTTTGACTTGGAGACAGGAAGGGGACAATTTGACCGTCGTCCTGCCCGCTGACCTGCCCCCATCCCCAGCCCATGCACTCAAAATCACACCGCAACCTCGAATCGTGCCGGTGGCCGAGCACCACAGTGACTAACACGACCGACTTTGACCAGCAGGTAGAGGCCAACTTCCGCTGGAACTTCGCGGTGAACATCCTGGACATCATGTTCTTCAAGTTCGGCGTGAATTTCGTTTCGCAGGCGACAATTATGCCGCTCTTGGTGAGCCAGCTGACCCCCTCTAAGGTGGTCATCGGCCTGATCCCTGCCATCCACAGTCTGGGCTACTTACTCCCTCAGCTCCTCACTGCCAACTTCACCGAACAGCTACCTCGCAAGAAGCCCTTTGTGATGCTTCTGGGCGGTCTGGGTGAGCGCGGCCCATATCTCCTTATCGGGTTGGTCGTGTCGTGGCTGGCCGGGCCTGCGCCGAGGGTTGCTCTGGTTGTGGTGTTGCTGCTCCTGACCCTTTCGGCCGCATCCAGTGGAACTGCGACACCTGCTTGGTTCGATATGATCGCCAAGGTCATCCCGGTGCACAAACGCGGTCTGTGGTCTGGGGTAGGGAATAGCTTGGCGGCCTTGCTGGGCATGGCGGGGGCCGCGTTGGCCGGCCGGATCTTGACAGACTGGCCCTTCCCCCGCAACTTTGGCCTCTGCTTCATCCTCGCCTTCGTAGCTCTGGTCATCTCCTGGGTTGGGTTAGCTCTCAACCGAGAGCCCGAGAACCCCACCGTCAAGCCGCACACGAGCCTCGGCCACTACTTGCGACAGCTACCGAATGTGCTGGGGCGAGATCGCAACTACGTGCGTTTCCTGATCAGCCGCTCCGTCGTCAACCTGGGAGGTATGGCCGTTGGCTTCTTCGCGGTGTACGGCAACGAGCGTTTCACCCTCAGGGGGACGCAAGTCGGAGCCCTGACAGCGATATTGGTAGGCAGCCAGGCGCTGATGAACCCCCTGTGGGGGATAGTAGGCGACCGGAGAGGGCATAAGGCCGTGCTCTGTGGGGTGGCCTTCTCAACGGCGCTCGCTACCACGGCCATGTGGTTGGCCTCTTCACCAGCTTGGCTATGGATCGCTTTTGGACTGCTGGGCGTTTCCATGGCTGGCAATTCCGTATCGGGAATGAACATCATCTTGGAGTTCTGCGCACCCGAGGATCGCCCAACCTACATTGGCCTGACCAACACCCTGCTCGCGCCGGTCAAGGCGCTGGCCCCAGTCTTGGGCGGTTGGCTGGCCACGTGGACCAGCTACCGGGAGATGTTCACGGTGGCCCTGCTTATAGCCAGCCTGGGAGGTGTCCTGCTGACCCTCTGGGTTCGGGAGCCGCGCCAGATCCGGCAGGTTGAACCGGCTGTAGCAGCGTGATCCGATCCTGCCGTGGGTTGGCTGAACGGCAAGGTCAGATTGCCGCGTCTTCCGAGCGCAAATGGGGCTGGTTAGGGAGTTCGCCCTGTGAGATATCTGAGCTGAATACAATCACACGTGAGAGGAGCCAAGAAAATGAATCAGACGTACACAAGCGCAACAAAGTGTGAACCGACCTGGGAATCTCTGAAAAACTATTCTGTGCCAGAATGGTTCAGAGACGCTAAGCTGGGCATCTTCATCCACTGGGGGGTCTACGCCGTGCCGGCCTTCAACAACGAGTGGTATCCCCACTTCATGTACCGGGATGAGATGTCGAGGAAGGGAGCCAACTTCTACCAGCACCACGTAGAGCACCACGGCCATCCCTCTGAGTTCGGCTACAAGGACTTCATCCCCCAGTTCCGGGCCGAGAACTGGGATCCCCGAGCCTGGGTGGATCTGTTCAAGAAGGCCGGCGCTAAGTACGTGGTGCCGGTGGCCGAGCACCACGATGGATTCCCCATGTACGATTGCTCCTTCACCAACTGGAACGCGGCCCAGATGGGGCCCTGCCGCGATACGGTGTCCGAACTGGCGGCGGAGGTGCGCAAGGCCGGGCTCAAGTTCGGCGTCTCCTCCCATCGTGCCTTCAACTGGCGCTACTACACCTTCTCCGAGGCCTTCGACACCAGTAATCCAGACTATCACAAGCTGTACGGCGTCCCACATCCCGAGGAGGCCCCCGTCAGCTACGAGTTCATCCTGGATTGGTACGCGCGCACAAAGGAGCTGGTGGACAGGTTCTCGCCGGATGTGCTGTGGTTCGACTTCGGCTGGCACCGCGACGAATTTGAGCCCTGGCGCCCTCGCGTGGCCGCCTATTACTACAATCACGCCCTGGCGCACGGATACGAGCCGGTGCTGCAGTATAAGGACAAAATTCCCGACGGCGTCGCGGTCCTCGACATCGAACGCGGCAAGCTCGACGACATCCGCGAACACTACTGGCAGACGGATACATCGGTGAGCTACAGGTCGTGGTGCTACATTGAGGACGACGAGTTCAAGACCGTCACCACCATCCTCCACGATTTGGTGGACATCGTCAGCAAGAATGGCAACCTGCTGCTGAACGTCGGCCCTCGGCCCGATGGCACGATCCCAGAGGAGGCGGCCGACGTGCTGCGCGGCCTCGGCGATTGGCTGGCAGTCAACGGGGAGGCGATCTACGGCACGCGGCATTGGCACACCTACGGCGAAGGCCCTACCAAGGTGTCAGCGGCT
>JAYEMR010000007.1:0-6035 GCA_034718215.1 Chloroflexota bacterium | reverse complement strand
AAAGACACGGTTAGGACGGATCGAGATATCTTCTAAAGCTATAGCCACCATTGCGAGCGAGGCGGTAATGGAATGCTACGGCGTGGTGGGCATTTCCTCACAGGGGTTAACAGAGGTGCTGCGCCACAGCCACCGGCATCGGGGGGTTAAGGCTCGGTTCCGAGATGGTGCTATCACCATTGACATATATGTGATCATGGAGTACGGCATCCGTATCACGACTGTAGCCCACAATGTGATGAAAAAAGTGAAATTCACTGTGGAGAAAACCTTGGGGGCGCCAGTGGAGCAGGTAAACGTTCATGTACAGGGCTTACGAGCGAGCGATGCCGACACTCAATAGGATGCCTCGTCCTACTTCTAGGCAGGGAGGATAGAATTAGTGGGGGAACGAGTTGATTCCTGGGGAGGGGAAGAGCTCAAGCAGGCGTTAGCCGCTGGCTCGGCCTGGCTGGAGCATCATGTGGAGATGATAAATGCCCTCAATGTATATCCCGTCCCCGATGGAGATACAGGTACTAACATGACGCTGACTATGCAGGCTGCGCTGCAGGAGGTTGACGATCTATCCGATGATGAATCAGCGGAGGCTGTCGCTCAAGCGGTGGCGCAGGGAGCTCTCATGGGAGCCCGGGGCAACTCCGGCGTCATCCTATCCCAGATATTCCGCGGCCTGGCCCGCCGGCTGCAAGGGCTGAGGCGCTTCGATGCCCTCGAACTGGCCTCGGCTATGAAAGAGGCAGCGGACACAGCTTACAGGGGAGTTATCAAACCGGTGGAGGGCACAATCCTCACCGTGATCCGTGAGGTGGCGGACACAGCCGAGAAGGAGGCTCCCAAGAATAACGATCTGCTCTACCTGATGGAGCAGATAGTGGCTGAGGCAGAACGATCGGTGGCCCATACTCCCGAGCTTCTGCCCGTCCTGGCTGAGGCAGGAGTCGTGGACGCTGGGGGACAGGGCCTTTCTGTGATCCTGGAGGGACTGCTCAGCTATGCAAGAGGGGAGGAGATGGATTTGGCTGCTATTCCTGGGGCGATGGTGGATCTGCAGGCCCCTACCTCCGAGGAGGGATGGGGCTACGATATACAGTTCATCCTGCAAGGCCAAGACCTGAACGTAGAGGAGATCCGAGAGGCTATCGCAGGTATGGGGGACTCCGCGCTGGTGGTCGGCGACCCCACAAAGGTCAAGGTGCATGTTCACTCCCCTGAGCCAGGGACCCCCCTCAACTACGGAGCACATCTGGGCTCCCTGAGCGATATTGTCGTGGAAAACATGCAGGCTCAGTACGAGGAATTCACAGCCCAAAGGCCATCAGCGGCCCTGGAGTCCTCCATCGGCATCGTAGCCGTCGCCTCCGGCGAGGGGATGATCCAACTGCTGGAGAGCTTGGGAGCTGGGGTGGTGGTGCGGGGAGGACAGACTATGAATCCCAGCACCGAGGGCCTGTTGGAGGCAGTGGAGAAATTGGATGCGGAGGAAATCATCATCCTTCCCAACAACTCCAATGTGATCTTGGCTGCTCAACAGGCTCAACAGTTGAGTAGCAAACGAATACGGATCGTGCCCACCGAGACTTTGCCTCAGGGTGTCAGTTCGCTTTTGGCCTTCAATTATCAGGCGGATTTGGAAGTCAACGCCCAGGCCATGGATCGGGCCCGAAAGCAGGTGCAAACGGCGGAGATCACCTACGCCGTGCGAGCCTCCCAGGTTAATGGCTTGCAGGTGGAGGAGGGACAGGCGATTGGGCTCCTGGATGGCGAGCTCACCGACTCCGGTTCCGATCTGGATACGGTGGCCCTGAAGATGCTGCAGCGGATGTCAGCTCAAGATGAGGAGATCATCACCATCTACGCGGGGCGAGATGTATCGTCAGCACAGGCGGGGGCCTTAGCATCCAAGATAGGGGAGCGGTACCCTAATCAGGAGGTGGAGTTGATCGAGAGCGGACATCCTCACTATCCTTATCTCCTTTCAGTCGAGTAGGGTGTTTTTGGAGGAGGCTATGGCCCAAGTCCGGGTGGTGACCGATAGCACAGCTCACATTCCGGAGGAGAAAGTTGAGCGGTTAGGCATCCGAGTGCTACCTCATACGATTTATTGGGATGACAACCCCTTCCGTGATGGGATAGATATCAGCCGAGAGGAGTTCTTCCACAGGCTGCGCGCCGAGGAGGAATCACTGTGCATCGTTCCCCCTTCAGTGGCTGATTTTCGCCGAGTCTACGCGGAGTTAGCTCAAGAGACGAGTTCCATCCTCTCCATCCACACCTCAGGCCGACTGAGCGAGGCATGTGAGAGGGCCTCACAGGCGGCCCAGGCCTTCCTAGGCCGATGCCAGATCGCCGTCGTGGACTCCCTCACCAGCTCTCTTGGTTTGGGCATCCTGGTCACTGCTGCGGCAGAGGCCGGGGCAGCCGGTAAATCTCTGGACGAGGTGGTTCACCTCATGCGAGGGATGATTCCTCATGTCTTTGGCGCCTTCCTAACCGGGGATATGGAGTATCTGGAGCGCGGGGGGTACATAGACCACACCCAGTCAATTGTGGGGAGCATGTTGGGAGTCAAGCCTTTCTTGGTCATCGACGAGGGGGAGATCATCCCTCTGGAGAAGGTCACCACCCGCGAGGAGATCGTCGATTGGCTGGTCGAGTTCGCGGAGGAGTTCTCAACTATCGAGCAGCTTGGCGTGGCCCAGAGCGGGGCGGAGAGGGGGGAGGAGATGGAATCGCTCCTGACCGAGCTGCATTCCCTCTTCCCCGGCAAAGAGTTCCCGGTGTTCCTTTATGATCCCGTCCTAGCCTACCACATAGGACCTAACAGCCTGGGAGTGATAATCTACGAGGGGCTGTAAAGAACGTGGAGCGTGGGCTTATGTCGTTAACCCTTGAAACGCTGCGTCACATCCTGATCCTGGAGCGGAAGCAGGGCTTTCGCAATGGAGCGGTCATTGGCGGCCTGGAGAAGCTCGCCGCTCGCTGGCAGGAGAGCGAGACCCCTCCGCACCTGCGAGGCCTGCTGAAGCGCCTCCAAAGCTATCCCCACCTCACTCGGGAGGAGCGGCCTCCGGCTGTGGAGGAGATGCTCGACATTCTGGCCAGGCGCAAAACGGAGAATCCTCCCCCTTCCATCACCAGCGAGGAGAAGCCCTCCATTACTCTGGTGGAGACGACCGATCTAGACTCACCTGTCACAGAGGTGAAGGGGATTGGGCCAAAACGGGCTGAGCAGCTGAGCCGTTTGGATGTGGAGACCATCCGTGATCTACTTTACCTCTTCCCTCACCGCTACAATGACTTCCAGCAGATGAAGCCTATCTACAAGCTGAGGTACGGCGAGGTGGTGACGATAGCGGGCACTATCCAGAAGACCAAAAGCCGCCGTGGCCGAGGGGGACAGGACATAGTCACCACCGTAATCAGCGATGGGACGGGCACCATCCAGGCCACCTGGTTCAACCAACCCTACCTGACCAAGACCCTGCGGGCTGGGCGGCAGGTGGTGATCAGCGGCGAAGTGGATGAGTACCTGGGGCGCCTCGTGTTCACCTCGCCTGAGTGGGAGATCCTCGCCCCGAAGCTGGTCCACACCAATGGGATCATCCCCGTGTATCCTCTGACCGAGGGGATCAGCGCGCGTTGGATGCGCCGTCAGATGAAGCGGACAGTGGACTACTGGACTCTGCGCCTGCCCGACCATCTGCCCTCGGATGTGCGGGAACGAAGGAGCTTGCTTCCCCTCGACGAGGCCATCCGGCAGATACATTTCCCCGAGGGGCAGGAGGATTTAGCCCGTGCCCGCCGCCGCCTCTCCTTCGACGATCTCCTACTGCTCCAGCTGCGAGTGCTGCACCAGCGTCACCAGTGGCGGTCGCGCCCCGGTCGACCTCTGCCCCTAGACCAGAATGCGCTGCAGGGCTTCCTGGAGCACCTTCCCTTCACCCTGACCGGGGCGCAGCATCGGGCCTTGCAGGAGATCCTGGAGGATATCCAACAGCCGGAGCCCATGAACCGCCTGCTGCAGGGGGATGTAGGGAGCGGCAAAACGGTGGTAGCCTTGGCGGTAATGCTTCAGGTGGTGGCGGCAGGCTGTCAGGCGGTGCTCATGGCCCCCACGGAGCTATTGGCTGAGCAGCATGCTCATACCATCAGCCGACTTCTAGATAACATGAAGGATGAGAGGAGGCCATCACGAGTCCTGCTGACGGGCAGCCTTTCAAAGGGAGTGAGGAAGGCAGCGTACGAGGCCATTCGAGAGGGCGTGGCGGAGATCGTGATCGGCACTCATGCCCTCATCCAGGAGGGGGTGACATTCCACGACCTGGCCCTGGCGGTCATTGACGAGCAGCATCGGTTCGGAGTGGCCCAGCGGGCCAGCCTCCGCCAGAAGGGGCACAATCCCCATGTTCTGGTTATGAGCGCTACCCCTATTCCCCGCACTCTGGCGCTCACACTGTACGGCGACCTGGACATCTCCACTATTGACGAGATGCCCCCTGGCCGCAAGCCCGTCACCACTCGCTGGCTGGCCCCTCGCGAGCGGGAACGGGCCTATCACTTCCTGCGAAGCCAGGTGGAGGAGAGCCATCAAGCCTTCATCATCTGTCCCCTGGTGGAGGAGTCAGAGAAGGTGGAGGCACGCGCGGCAGTGGAGGAGCATCAGCGGCTGTCGGATGATGTCTTCCCCGGCCTGCGAGTGGGGCTGCTGCACGGCCGGATGAGTGGTCAGGAAAAGGATAAGGTGATGCGGCGCTTCGCGGCCGGCGAGCTGGACATCCTGGTCTCCACGCCGGTAGTGGAGGTAGGGATTGACATCCCCAACGCCACGGTGATGTTGATAGAGGGCGCGGATCGCTTTGGCCTGGCTCAGCTCCACCAGTTCCGCGGGCGTGTAGGGCGAGGGGAGGCGCCATCCTACTGCCTGCTTCTGGCTGAATCCCCCACCTCGGAGGCGGAGGAGCGGCTGAGAGCCGTGGAGGGCACTCAGGATGGCTTCGCCCTGGCGGAGAAGGATCTGGAGATGAGGGGGCCGGGGGAGTTCTTCGGGCTGCGTCAAAGCGGTCTGCTCGATCTCCCGTCTATCCGACGGGCAGGAGGGCTGGCGAAACTTAGCGACGTGGAGCTTCTGAAGATGGCCCGTCAAGAGGCGCGCAGGATCTTTCAGGCGGACCCTGATCTGAGCCAGCCTCGACACCAGCTCCTGCATCGCTGGGTGCTCCGCCTGGGCTGGCAAGGGGAGGGAGACCTCAGTTAGTGGAGTGGGGCGGGAAACGAATCCGCATCTACGCTCCACGCTATACGCTACACGAGGAGCAGCGTGACCATCGCGATATATCCAGGCACCTTCGATCCGGTACACTATGGGCACATTGACATTGCCACCCGTGCTGCGGACATCTTTGAGCAGCTAGTCGTGGCGATATACGATCATAGATTCCCATCCCCTGACCAGGCGGACTGGAGGGGTCCTGTCCGTCGGACAGACGGGAAGGATCCTCTGTTCTCGGCTGAGGAGCGTGTAGCGATGATGAGAAAGGCCCTGGTGCATCTGCCCAACGTGTTAGTCGAAAGTTACCGGGGCCTGACGGTGGAATATGCTCGAAGCAAGGAAGCCAGCGTGATTGTGCGAGGGCTGCGGGTGACCTATGACTTCGAGTACGAGTACCAACGTGCGCTGACCAACAAGAAGCTGGCTCCGGAGATCGAGACCCTCAGTCTGATGACCAGCTTGGAATACGCCTTTCTCAGCTCCAGCCTAGTCAAGGAGATAGCGGATCTGGGCGGCTGCGTGCAGGGTATGGTACCCCCTCACGTAGAGGAAGCCCTGCGAGGACGCAACCTCCGGTTTCGCTGATCTTACCCGTCTCCTGCCTGCGCAGACAGGGTCCGACGGACAGGTAATAGGAACGTCATGTGCAACTTTTTTCAGGCGCAGACCAGTCCGTCGAAGTCAAGCGGGCT
Source organism: Chloroflexota bacterium (assembly GCA_034718215.1). Classification (GTDB taxonomy): domain Bacteria; phylum Chloroflexota; class Anaerolineae; order JAYEMR01; family JAYEMR01; genus JAYEMR01. Next base: position 71 of record JAYEMR010000007.1, on the reverse strand, counting down.
TCGGCCGAACTGGAGATTTAGCCAAACGCACACGGTGTGGGCTAGGATCTTCCGATACCACTTGGCTATCA
>JAYEMR010000006.1:0-28081 GCA_034718215.1 Chloroflexota bacterium | reverse complement strand
CGCATCCGTGGCTCGTAACCTGGAGCAGGTGCGGAGGCGCATCGAGGAGGCGGCCGTGCGGGTGGGGCGCGATCCAGATGAAGTGACGCTGGTCGCAATCAGCAAGCTCTTCCCTCTGGAGAAGATTCAGGAGGCCTACGAGGCTGGGATCAAGCAGTTTGGCGAGAATCGAGTCTACGAGGCCGCCGAGAAGATCCCTCAGATCAAGATGTGGGTTCAGGAGGAGGGAGGAGAGCCTATTACCTGGCACATGGTTGGGCACCTTCAGCGGCGAAAGGTGGAGGATGCCTGTGGGCTCTTCCATCTCATCCACTCCGTGGATCGGGTCAAGCTGGCTCGACGGATCGACCTAATCTGCGGACGGGCGGAGGAGATCATGCCCATCCTGTTGGAGGTCAACGTCTCCGGCGAGGAGAGCAAGTACGGCTTCGACCTAGGGCGCTGGCCGGAGGGCGAGGAGCAGCTGATGAGCTTCCTCGCAGATGTGGGGGAGATGCTTGAGCTTCCGCACATCAAGATCCGGGGGCTGATGACCATGGCCCCTCTGGTCGAGGATCCCGAGGAGACACGGCCCGTTTTCCGCGGGCTGCGGGAACTACGCGACCTACTTCAAGAGGAGTTCCCAAGCGCCTGCTGGGAGGAGCTCTCCATGGGGATGAGCAACGACTTTGAGGTAGCGGTTGAGGAGGGGGCGACCATGTTGCGCCTAGGCCGCATTGTCTTCGGTCCTCGGCCTCACAGGTGAAGGAATAAGGAAAACTGTATCCGACCAACTACATCTATCCCGGCCCTGAAAAGCTGCGCGGGGACATTAGCCGCGCAGCTTTTCAGGCTGATGGAGATGGCAAATGAGCTACAATGTTAACCGAGCGATATTGGGAGCTAAGGAGTTTATCGCCCGACAGAAGCACAACTACCGGGTGGGGGTTACGCGCTCCGCGGCGAACAGCTTCCTCATCAACCTAACCTCACAATATAGCTCCATCTACACCACAGAACTGGGGGCCAATTCGGTTCAGTTGGGGACGGTGAACGCCATCGGAAGGGGGGTCAACGCCCTCGTCTCCACGCCGGTGGGGTGGCTGATAGATCGCTATGGCCTCAAGCGTCTCTACCTGCTGGGCATGATGCTACGGATGGGAGGAGTGCTGGTCTACGCCCTGGCACCTGATTGGCGGTTCTTGGTCATCGGCACTGTCCTCTTCTATATCTCTATGAGGCTGACCGGCACGGGTTGCAGTGTCATCTGCGCCGACTCAGTGGAGAATAGGGACCGCGTCACCGCTCAGAACCTGTGTGTCACCCTCTCCTCCATCGTCTCCCTGATCGCCCCCTTGATCGCCGCCCACCTGATCACTCTCTTCGGGGGACTTAACGCGCAGGGGATCCGGCCGCTATTCTATATCCGCCTCACGGGGCACCTCCTCATCTTCCTCTTCGTCGCCGCTGAGTTGAGGGAGCCTGAGCGAGTGCGGGTGGACGCTCAAGTCGATCCTGACTTCATCGGCGATTTCCGCGCTCTCCTCAGGGCAGGCGGCCATTTGAGGCGGTGGATCCTCGTCTCCTCCCTCCGTGCGCTCCCCATGGCCATGACCTCCCCTTTCATCTGGGTCTTCGCCAAGGAGATGAAGGGTGCGGATCAGTATCTGATAGGGATCATGACCATGGCCCCGAGCCTGCTTCGCATCCTTCTTGGGATCCCCATAGGTCGAATGGCGGACAGGATCGGTCGAAAGAAGGTCATTTACCTGCTCACGCCGCTGTGGTATGCCTCCAGCCTGCTGTTTGTCTTCTCTCCTAATTCGGCCACGCTGGTCCTCGCGGCGACACTTCAGATGTTCTTCTTCATCTCCTCCGGGATTGCAAGTGCTATGAGCATAGAGATGCTCCCTGTGGAGCAGGTGGGCAGGTGGAGCGGTGTGCTCGGCCTCTTCCAGGGATTGTTCACCATCCCCGCACCCATCCTCGGCGGCCTGATCTGGAGAGAGCTGAGGCCTAGGTACGTGTTCCTCATCCCCCTGGCGATAGACCTGCTCTTCGGGATCCCTCTGTTGACCACCATACCTGAGACTTTAGGTCCGGGGGATGAGGATGCTGACTAATCGTCTGCCCAAAAAACCGATGTTTTACCAGTACCTGGTACAGGTGTCAGTACCTGGTACGGATTGAAGACGAACCGTTGACAAGTTTCTTGGGGATGATATAATAAAAGCAGATTGAGAGAGAGGGTGAGTGGGGAGAGTGAGCAAGTATGGAGTACAAAGACTACTATAAAATTCTGGGAGTGGATAGAAACGCTGATGAGGGAGAAATAAAACGGGCCTATCGGCGTCTGGCCCGCAAGTACCACCCTGACGTCAACGATTCGGCCGGAGCGGAGGAGCGCTTCAAGGAGATCAACGAGGCTTATCAGGTTCTCAGCGATCCGGAAAAGCGGCGGAAGTATGACCAACTAGGTGCCAACTGGCGTCAGTGGCAGGGGAAAGGTGCCACCGGCGGCTTCGATTGGAGTCAGTGGACTGCAGGCCGCCCCGAAGGGAGGCGCGTGCGGGTGGAGTACGGCGATCTGGGCGACCTCTTCGGTCAAGGGGGAATGGGCGGATTCTCCGATTTCTTTGAGTCCATCTTCGGGGGGATGGGGGGACCCCGGACAGACCAGCGGATGCGAACCCGAGGCCAGGATTACGAGCAGCCGGTGGAGATCACTCTAGAGGAGGCCTTCCACGGCACCACACGCATCCTGCAGCGGGATGGACAGCGGCTGGAGGTGAAGATCCCTCCCGGGGTCAAGACCGGCTCCCGAGTGCGCATGGCGGGGCAGGGTGGCCTTGGAATGGGCGGCGGACCGCGGGGCGATCTCTATCTCAAGATTAAGGTGCTTCCCCACTCTGACTTCGAACGGGAGGGCGATGACTTGTATCGCGACGTGGATGTGGACCTCCACACCGCTGTACTGGGCGGTGAGGTGCGGGTGCCCACCCTGGATGGTGGGGTGATGCTCAAGATCCCGCCGGAGACATCAGGGGGACGAGTGTTCCGCCTGCGGGGAAAGGGGATGCCTAAGCTGCGCAGTCCCCAACAGCGCGGCGACCTGTACGTGACGGTGCATATTCGGGTGCCCCACAATCTCACCGCCCGCGAGAAGGAACTCTTCTCTCAACTGGCTCGGCTTCGATAGGAGTTCTGACAGTCGGAGGAATGTTCCATGGACCGGTTTGAGGAGCTGCGAGAGAAGATTCTGCCCCTGTTGTTGCCTTGTGGAGTCAAGCGTATTGCTCTCTTTGGTTCGGTGGTGAGGGGAGAGGATACAACAGGCAGCGATGTGGATATTTTGGTAAAACTGAAGCCTCCGGGAGAAAGACCCGCACTTGGGCTCCTGAAGTGGATAACCCTGGAGGAGGAGTTGACTCAGAAACTGGGTCGCAAAGTGGACTTGGTCAGTGAGGATGGGATAAGCCCCTACATTCGTCCCTACGTGGAGGAAGAAAAAGTAATCCTTTATGAAGAATGACGCGGTGTACTTGCGCCACATCTTAAGGGCAATAAATCGCATACAGGGATACATTGCAGGGATTTCGTATGACCAGTTTTTGCGGGACAGTCTGCTCCAGGACGGAGTTGTTCGACAATTAGAGATCATCGGTGAGGCAACAAAGAATGTCTCCCACGTCTTTCGAGATTTCCATCCCGAACTCCCTTGGCGTCAGATGGCCGGTATCAGGGATAGGCTCATTCACGGCTACTTTGAGGTTGATCTCTTTACAGTTTGGGATACAGTACAATCTGATCTTCCACTTTTGAGGCAACAAGTGGAGCACACTCTTCAGATGTTAGGGGAAGAGAATGACGTGCTCTGAGGAGAATAGTTGCGGGATGAAGACTCTGAATCGCCGTCAAAGTATCCTCTTGGTTGGAGCCCTACTGCTGGCCCTGATGGGCTGCCAGCTTCTGGCCCGCCCGGTTTCAACACCGACGCCGCAGCAGCCTACGGCGACATCTCTGGTCCTGATCGTCACTCCTACGCCCCTCTCCCCAGAGACCGTAGGGGCCGCCTCCGACGTCGAGGAGCAACTGGTCATCAACGTGTACGAGCGAGTGAGCCCGGCTGTAGTGCACATCACCAGTCAGGTCATCCAGTACAGCTTCTTCTGGGGCCCTATCCCTCAGGAGGGCACTGGCTCCGGATTCATCATTGACCGGGAGGGCCACATAATCACCAACAACCACGTGGTGGCGAGCGCTGAGGAGGTGGAGGTCACCCTGGCTGATGGCACAGTGCTCCCAGCGGAGGTGGTCGGCACTGATCCTTACTTCGATCTAGCGGTTCTTACCTGCCTGTGGCAGACAGGAAGTGGATGCCCCAAGAGCGCAGCTGACGCCGGTGGAGCTGGGTTCATCGGGCAACCTGCGGGTGGGCCAGCGCGCCATCGCCATCGGCAACCCCTTCGGGCTGGACCGGACCTTGACCGTGGGGGTGATCAGCTCCTTGGGACGCATCATCGAGCGAGAAGGGGAGCTGCCACTGGGGGAAGCGATCCAGACTGATGCGGCCATCAACCCTGGCAACTCCGGCGGCCCGCTCCTGAACTCCCAGGGCCAGGTGATCGGGGTGAACACTGCCCTCCAGTCACCCACGGGCGCCTCGGTGGGGATCGGCTTCGCCGTGCCGGTGGACGCGGTGAAACGGGTGGTGCCGGAGCTGATTGAGAGAGGGTATTACGCCCATCCTTGGCTGGGCTTCAAAGCCTATTCGATTGTGCCTGCCCTGGCTCGGGGGCTGGACCTGCCGGTTGAGAAAGGGCTGCTCATCGCGCGCATCTACCGCGATGGGCCAGCCCATGAAGCGGGCCTGCGAGGGGCCGACCGGGAGGTGCAGGTGGGGAACTACACCCTCCTGGCCGGAGGGGACATCGTCACCGAGGTGAATGGCACAGCTATTGCCTCCATGGAGGATCTGACCATCTACCTGGAGACCAAAACCCATGTGGGCGATGAGTTGACCTTGACCATCTGGCGCGATGGGGAGGAGCAGCAGATGGAGATCACCGTGGGGGAGCGGCCGATGAGATGATGTCAGTCACGATCACTGAGGCTGAAGGAGAAGCCGAGGATTAAGGGCAAAGCCCTCATGGAAGGACGATAGGTACGAATCCCATGCCCATCCGTGTTCTACCGCCCGAGGTCGCGGCTAAGATCGCCGCCGGGGAGGTGGTGGAACGGCCCGCCTCGGTGGTCAAAGAGCTGGTGGAGAACGCGCTCGACGCGGGGGCGCAATCCCTACATATCGAAGCTGCTGAGGGAGGGCGGCGGCTGATACGGGTCCTTGACGACGGCTGCGGCGTCCCATCCGACGAGGTGGAGCTGGCCTTCTCCCGCTACTCCACCAGCAAGCTGTCCAGAGCCGCGGACCTGGAGCGCATCCGCACCCTCGGCTTCCGAGGCGAAGCGCTGGCCTCCATCGCCGCCGTCAGCCAGGTGACCCTGATCACTCGCACTCCGGACGAGGAACTGGGCACCCTGATCCGATTGGAGGGAGGCGAGGTCGTCCGCCGTGAGGGGAAGGGCCATCCCCAGGGCACAGCAGTCACCGTCGAGAACCTCTTCTACAACACCCCCGCCCGACGCAAGTTCCTGCGCACGGCCTCCACCGAAAGAAGACACATCAGCGCCCTGGTAACACGCTACGCCATGGCCTACCCCGAGGTGCGCTTCACCCTGATCCACGATGGGAGGATAACCTTCCAAACCTCAGGGCGGGGCGATCTTCGAGAGGTGTGCATTAATGCCTACGGCCTGGATGTGGCCCGTGAGCTCCTGGCTTTGGAAGAGGGCGGAGAGGGGCCGATCACTGTCAGCGGGCTCATCAGCCCTCCGAGCATCCACCGAGCCACTCGCGATCACCTCTCCTTCTTCGTCAACCGCCGCTGGGTGCAGAGCCGAATGCTGGCCTACGCCCTGGAGGAGGCCTACCACACCCTGCTGCCCTCGGGACGGCATCCCATTGCCGTAGTGGAACTCACCCTAGCCTCAACCCTCCTCGACGTCAACGTCCACCCCACCAAGAGGGAGGTGCATTTTCGCGATTCCAGCGCTGCGTTCCGCGCCGTGCAGCGAAGGGTGCGCTCCACTCTGATGAAAAAGTCCCCCATCCCTGGGGTGAAGCCCTCGCAGCAGGTGGAGTCCGGGCGGTGGAAGGCGGTCCGAGGCGCCGATCTAGGTGGTGCTCAACAGCTCCCTCTGACCGCTGAGCGCTCCGAAGATCGCCGAGGGCTTCCCCCTCTGCGGGTGATAGGGCAGGTAGGTGAAGCTTACATCATTGCAGAAGGGCCAGAGGGAGTTTACCTCATTGATCAGCACGCGGCCCACGAGCGGGTGCTGTACGAGCAGCTCCGCGATCAGCAGGGCGATTCAGACTTAGTGAAGCAGGGGCTGCTCTCGGCCCAGGCGGTGGAATTAACGGGGGAACAGAAAAGCACGTTGGAGGAGTACGCGGAGCAGTTGGCCGGGTTGGGATTCGAGCTGGAGCCCTTCGGAGGGCAGACAGTGCTGATCCGAGCCCTGCCAGTCCCCCTTCATGACAGCAACCCAGCTCGCCTTCTTATCCGCGTCCTGGATGACCTGGCCACTGAATTGAAACCTCTGTCTGGAGAGAAAGAGGCCCGGCTGATAACTACCGTCTGCAAGGGAGGGGCGATCAAGGCGGGGCAGACGCTATCTACAGAGGAGATGCGGGAGCTGATCCATCAGTTGGAGCAGACGGAGATGCCTCGCACCTGTCCGCACGGTCGGCCAACCATGATCCACCTAAGCCAGACCCAGCTGGAGCGTGAGTTCGGGCGGAGGTAAAATGAGGGAACGAGGACATTGGGATCTGCTCGTCATCGGCGAGCTGAATGTGGACATCATCGCCGCTGGTTTGGAAAGACTGCCAAAGTTGGGGGAGGAGATACTGGCCTCCAATCTGGAACTGCGCATGGGTAGCTCCTCCGCTATCTGCGCCGCTGCCGCCAGCAAACTGGGGCTGCGGGTAGGATTTGTGGGCAAGGTGGGCGATGACCTCTTCGGGCATTTTGTAGTTGAGAGACTGCAGGAATTGGGCGTTGACACCAAGCCCATCATCGTGGACCCCTCAATCCGCACTGGGGCGACCATTTCCATCTCCACCTCAGAGGACCGAGGGCTTGTCACCTATTTGGGCTCCATCTCCGCCTTGACCCTCCAGGACATAGATCCAAGCCTCTTCAACCAGACCCGACATGTACATTCCTCCTCCTTCTTTCTGCAACTGAAGCTTCTGCCTGACTACCCCGATCTGTTTGCAGCGGCTAAGGAGTATGGCTGCACCACCTCGTTGGACACTGGCTATGATCCTATGAAGAGATGGGATTCCACCCTGTGGGATACGCTGCACCAGACGGACGTTTTCCTGCCCAATGAAGTGGAGGCCCCAGCCATCGCCGGTCGAGGGGATCTAGGAGCGGCTCTGGAAACATTGGCCGAGGTGGTGCCTACGGTGGTGGTCAAGCTGGGGAGCGAAGGAGCCCTTGCATATCAGGAGGAGAAAAAAGTGCAGATACCCGCCTTCCCGGTGGAGGTAGTTGAGACCACCGGGGCGGGCGATACTTTCAACGCCGGATTTCTCACCGCCTGGCTTAGGGGACTTACACTGGAGGAGAGCCTGATCCTAGGCGTGGCAGCGGGCTCGCTTTCAGTGACTAAAATAGGGGGCAGCGAGGGCGCACCATGGCTGAAAGAGGTGGGTGACTTCCTGCTGGAACAGGGGCATCCACTGGGAAAGAGGTTAGCCCAAGGCTTGGAACCGTAATTAGTTCTTTGTGGCCCCACTCCCCCAGTTGTCAAAACTGACGCTCCTGGATTCTTGCCCTGATCCCCGTCAACTCCGGCACGAGAGCACCTGGGCCTGGGTGATGCGTCCCTCCTGCTGAAGTGTGTCCAGCAGCTCCCTCATGGTCAGCACGCTGTGCAGCCGGTAGCCCCGCTCGGCCAATTCATCCTTTCCGCCCTGCTCGCGGTCGAGGAGCACCACGACGTCCTGCACCCTCAGTCCCGCCGCCTCCAGCTTCTCAATGGCCCTCAACTTGCTCCCTCCCGTGGTTATCACATCGTCCAGCAGGACTACCCTCTCATCAGGCTCGAACTTCCCCTCAATGGCCCGCCCGGTGCCGTGCTCCTTCACCTCCTTTCGGGGGTAAACCAGCGGATGGCCTGTCTCCAGGACCACGGCGGTGCCAATGGGCAGGGCGGCGTAAGGAATGCCAGCCAGGCGGTCGAATTGGAGGTCGCGCAGCACCTTGGCGTAGGCTCGCGCCACCATTCGCAGCACAGGCGGATCGGAGACCAGCAGCCGCAGGTCAATGTAGATGGAGGAGTGCTGGCCGGAGGCCAGGGTAAAGTGCCCGAGTTGAACGCAGCCCAGGTTGTGCAGAGCCAACACCAATTGCGAATGATGAATTGTGAATCGCGAATTTGAGGGTTTGGAACGTGGGGTTTGAGATTTGCCTGCACAGGGGGCGCAGGCACAGGTGAGATGGCTGATCTGGTCGCGCAGGGCCAGTGCCGCCTGCCGAGGGTCGTCGGCGAAGATGATGCCCCGTGAGGAATTGATGATCAGCCCCAGCCCATCAGAGCGCAGGCCGGCGGACAGGGTGGCCTCCAGATCTCCCCCCTGAGCGCCGATCCCAGGCACCAGCAGCCACATCTCCGGTGCGATGCGCCGCACCGCCGCCAGTTCCTCGGGATAGGTGGCGCCGACCACCAAGCCCAGGTTGTCCCTTATGTTCCACTCCACGGCTCGCTGGGCAATGACTTCGTACAGCGGACGATCACCGACGACAAGGGCTTGGACATCCTCTGCGCCGGGATTGGAGGTGTGGCACAGAACGAAGCCACCCTTTTCACCATGCTCCAGAAAGGGCAACAGGCTGTCCTGGCCCAGATAGGGGTTGAGGGTGAGGGCATCCGCCCCCCATACCCCAAAGGCGGCGCGAGCGTAAGCCTCGGCAGTGAAGCCGATGTCCCCCCGCTTGGCATCCAGGATCACCGGCACATCCGTCCTTCGCTGGATGAAGCTGATGGTCTGCTGCAGCGCTTTCAGTCCCTCCAACCCCTGAGCCTCGTAGAAGGCGAAGTTCGGCTTGTAGGCGCAGACCAGGTCAGCGGTCTGCTCGATGATCCACCGGTTGAAGGCTAATACATCACCATTCGGGATATACTCCGGCCGAGGATCAAGCCCTACACAAAGCAGACTGTCGTTGCGCTCAATGGCTGCTCGCAGTTTATCGAAGAATCCCACTTTTTCGAGCCTTTCACGTTAAGCTTTGCCCAGCACCGCGGCCAGCAGCGCCATGCGGATATACATTCCGTTGCGCATTTGCCGAAAGTAGGCTGCCCGGGGGTCGTCATCCACGGCGTAGTGAATCTCACCCACCCGGGGCAGAGGATGCATGACGATCATCTCCTCCTTGGCCTGCTCCATCAGCTCGGGGGTGATCTCGTAGAAGTTCTTCACCTCCTCATACTGAGAGAGGTCGGTAAAGCGCTCCTTCTGCACCCTGGTGACGTACAGCACATCCGCGGCGGAGATCACATCGGCCACGTCGTAGGTCTCACGTACGGGGATTCCCCTGTCGCGCAGCTCATTGGTCTGGTCGAGGGGCAGTCGCAGGATCTCCGGGGAGACGAGGGACATCTCCACGTCGTACATACTCAGGAGTCTGGCGAGCGAATGGACGGTGCGGCCATACTTGAGATCCCCCACCATCGCCACCCGCAGCTCATCAATGTGCCCCAGCTCCTCTCGAATTGTGAAAATGTCCAGCAGGGCCTGGGTGGGGTGCTCACCAGAGCCATCGCCAGCGTTGATAACCGGCACGCTGGCGTAATCGGCAGCGATCTCGGCCGAGCCCACCTCCGGATGGCGGAGCACGATGGCATCGGCGTACTGCTCCAGGGTGCGGATGGTGTCAGGCAGCGACTCACCCTTGGACACGGAGGAGTACTGCACTCCCTGAGTGATGGGGATAACCCCTCCTCCCAGCCTCTCCATGGCGGCGATGAAAGAGGAGGAGGTACGGGTGCTAGGCTCGTAGAAGAGGCAGGCCAGCACATATCCCCTCAAAAGATCCGCTGCCCCTGCCCGCTCTACCATCTCTCGCATCTCCTCGGCCATATCGAAGACGTAGGCCAGGCTGTCGCGGGTGAACTGCGAAACGGAGAGGATATCATGGGCATAGAAGTCATTAACCTGGATAGGGGATCGTTCCAGGGCCTCGAGATCAAATAAACGCGGGCGATCTATCTTCATACTCCTGTTTCCTTTCAACTCAGACCTCTGAGGTTTCCCACAAGATTACCTGGAGTTGAATTCCGGAGCGAGATCCACAACCGAGTGGCGTAGTCTACGCCGAAACCTCGGAGGTCTCAACTGCCCGCACCTGATCGGGCACAGGTGAACAACACCTGTCCGGAGCCGGGCGGGGCCAGGACTTGGCCATCAGCGTAGGCGATCTCCCCTCGTAGGATGGTGCGTAGCACACGCCCTCGCACTTGGATTCCGGCGAAGGGGGACCAATCACAGCGAGTTAGGTACCCTCGCTTCGGCAGCGTCCACTTGGGCCCTATCTCAACTTCCACCTGGCCCTGTGTCGGTGGCAGGCCAAAGATTCGCGCTGGGTTCTCGACGACGAGCTGCATCAAACGCTCCAGGCCCAGCCGCTCATCGGCCACGGCGGTGAGCAGCAGGGGTAGGGTGGTTTCCAATCCTGGCACGCCTGGAGGAGGATTGGGGGACTGCTTCTCGGCCAGGGTGTGGGGCGCGTGATCGCTGGCGATGCAGTCAATCGTCGTCCCCAGGTGCTCCCACAGCGCGGCCTGATCATCAGCGGTGCCCAATGAGGGCCGCATGTCAGCCAGAGGCCCCAGCTCCTCCGCGTCCACCTGGGTCAGGAAGAGGTGATGCGGCGTCACCTCGCAGGTGATCGGTGCCCCACGAGCTTTCGCCGCGGCGATGAGCTCCACCTCCGCCCGGCGGCTCACGTGGCAGCAGTGAAGCCGCTGGTCGAAAGCCCAGGCCAGCGCGATCGCCTGGGCTAGGATCATCCCCTCGGCGTGGACGGCGATGGGCTTCCCCCGCGGCCAGGCTCGCATATGAGCCAGCAGGGATGGCAGATCCTGCAGCCGCAGGGGGCCGTAGGTCTGGTTGAGATACAGCTTGAGCCCGCAGCCATGGGGCGCTGCGGCCGCGGCTTGCTGGCTGTTGCCCTCCGTACCTCCCAGGAACAGCCCCACATCACAGCGTGTCTTCCCCTGGGCCATGTCTCGCTTGGCCGCCAGCGTCGCCCCATCGGTCGTCGGCGGTGCAGTGTTGGGCATGTCCAGCACCATCGTTACCCCACCAGCCAGCGCCGCAGCGGTGCCGGTGTCGTAGTCCTCCTTGTGGGTGGCACCTGGCTCGCGGAGATGCACATGTATATCAATGAGGCCCGGAAGGCGGTGTATGCTCATGGCTTGCATCCGGCATAAAAAAGAGTAGGAATGACCGGCCGGTCGCCCCTACTCCTGTGTTCCCCAGTGCCTGCCCGCACCTGCGCGGGTACAGGTGAATTGAAACTGGCCATCCTCATGATGGCTCTTTGCAGTGCCTGTCGCCGCTTTCCCTCCATAGTGGAAGCCATTGTAGCATGGACTAAGGGATTGGGCAAATTAGTCAGATCCCTGGCTCAGAGTACGGGGTTTACTCGTTGATTTACAGCTTCTCCACCACCAGCTCGTAGATCTCCTCCTTCAGCTCCGATTTGCTTTCCAGCAGGACATTGAGCTTGGCCCCTTCCCTCTCGACGAAATCCCGATCCTCGACAGACCCCAGGTTGATGAGCACATTCAATGCCGCGCTCCTGAGGGCTGCCTCGGCCAAAAGGGCCGCCACACCGACATCGCTCACTGCCCTTATATTGCCCTTCTCGGCAGCGGGGGTGCACAGGTCGAGGACCCCAACGCATGCCTCGGCCACGCGCATGGGCACATCGGTGGCGTCTTTCAGGGCAGCCTGGATAGCCTTGGCGCGAGCTTGCTTCTCCTCACCGGTTCCTCGTGGCATTTTATACGCCTTGGAGAGCTCGGCGTAGGCTTGGGCATCCTCCTCCGCTAGGTCAGCCAACCTCTTGCGCAGCCCCTCCGACCGATTCAGCAGCCCTTTGATCTCCCCTTCCACCTGTGCCTGATCAGGTACAGGCAAGTCGGCGTACTTTTTCTTACCTACGGTCAGGTTGCCCACCATGCTCAGCAGCGCCGCGGCGAGGGCGCCAGCGAGTGCTGCTGTGGAGCCACCGCCGGGGACAGGCGCGCTGGAGGCCAGATCGTCGAGGAATTGGGCGAGGGATTTGTCTAGGAACTGCTCTGGCATGGCGCATCTCCTCACTTCGGCCGAGGCAGGAGCCCCGCCTGCTCCACGACCCTCGGCACGGCCTCCTCCCACCCTATGGCCATGATGTGCACTCCTTTGACGCCTGGTATCTCTCGTACCTGTCGGATGATCTCGGTGCAGATTTTGATCCCCTCCTCTTTGTCCCTCGGCGCTCTCTCCATTCGTTCCAAGATCTCATCGGGCATGTCTATGCCTGGCACCTGAGTGGCCATGTACCTAGCGGCCCCGTAGGATTTGATGGGCGATACCCCGGCCAGGATGTGGACCCTCTCGTGGAGGCCCAGTTCGCGAACCCTCTTCATATATTCGCGGAACTTGGGAACGTTGAACATGATCTGGGTCTGGATGAAATCGGCTCCCGCATCAACCTTCTTTGCCAGGCGATGGGGGCGATAATCGAGGGGAGGAGCGAAGGGATTGGCCGCGGCGCCGATGAACAGGCGCGGCTCGACCTTCATCTCCTCCCTGCTCTGGAACTTCCTCTCGTCCCGCATGTCCCTCACCAGCTTGACTAGCTGGAAGGAGTCGAGATCGTAAACCTCTTTGGCTTCGGGCTGGTTCCCGAGGGAGATGGGGTCCCCGCTGAGGCAGAGGATGTTGTTTATCCCTAACGCCGCGATGCCTAACACATCCATTTGGAGGGCTATCCGGTTCCGATCGCGGCAGGTCATCTGAACCACCGGCTCCAGTCCCTCCTCTAGAAGGAGGAGACAGGATGCCCAGGATGCCATGCGAACCGTCGCCATCTGACCCTCTGTGACATTGAAGGCATCGGCGCATCCTTTTATCATCCTCGCCTTCCCCCTGATCACCTCAGCATCGGCGCTTTTCGGCGGACTGACCTCCGCGGTGACCGCAAATTGCCCAGCTTCCAAAACTCTCTCCAGGTTACTCTCCGTTTTCATAGGTTTTGTCCTCCCCATTCGAGCGACGTGAGCCACAATCCCTCTGCCTGTACCTGATCAGGCACAGGTGGAAACCATCGTGGCCAGCCCACCACCGGGTTGCCCATTCCACCGCTTTGGGTATGCCCGCCTCCAGCGTAGTCTGTGGCTCATATCTCAGAAGCTTCCGCGCTTTGGTGATGTCAGCGACGTAGTGGGTCACCTCGCCCAGCCTCGTGGGGGCGATGGTGATATCCGGTTCCTTTCCCACCGCCTCTCCGATCAGCTCCGCCATCTCTAGCAGTGTGTACCCTTCACCGCAGGCTAGGTTGATGGTCTCCCCTCCCGCCCCCTGTGATAGCAGCCATTCAATGCCTCGACACAGACCATCTATGCAGTCATCTACGTGGGTGAAATCCAGCACCTTGTCCCGACCGTAGATGGTGATGGGCTCACCCTGGCTGATCCGGCGGATAAATAGGGGGATCACTCTCTCCATACGCTCGAGATCGTTGTCGTAGCGACCGTAGACGTTGCTCAGCCGAAAGACGAGGTATCGCAGTCCATAACAGCGGGCGTAGGAGTAGATGAGAGCTTCGCCAGAGATCTTGGAGGCGGAGTAGGTGGACTCGGTGAAGGCGAAGTCGGCCTGCTGCTCATCGGTGATATAGCGGTGGATGTCCCCATAGACCTCGCGAGAGCTGGAGAAGATGATGGGCACCTCGTTCTGGCGGCAGTACTCCAGCACGTTATAGGTGATCTGGATGTTCTCCATGGCCCGATGCGGTTCCTGGACTAACTGATGGACCTTGGCGTTAGCCGCCAGATGGACCACCACGTCCACCTGGGGGTATTCGACCGCGCCGATGCCGCCTTTGTAGTTAGCAAAGGGCGCACTCAGGTCCTGCAGCAGGTAGGGAAAGCGATCGGTCCAGGTGTTCTGCCGCTTGTCCACGCCGAAGACGAAGTGGCCCTCCTCCAGCAGCCGCAGCGCCAGGTTCGTCCCAATCTGACCGCTGGAGCCAGTGATAAGAACTCTCATGTGTCTCCTCGTAAAAGTGTTGTGGATTCGAGAATACCTCTAATTGTACGACGAACTTATTGTACCCCGGAAGGGGAAGTTGTCAACTGATACACTGGACTCGACAGCTCTGAAGCCGGTGGTATAATACATGAAAGCGTCAACATTTGTGAACCATCCCGAGGTGATGATGGATGATTAGCGCTCACCCAACCCGTGGAGCCCGTATAACGCTTGACCCCGCTATGGGCATGGCTGGAGACATGTTCTCCGCTGCCCTCATCGGATTGGGGGTTCCAGCGTCGGTGGTGAAAGGCGTCATGGAGAGTGCGGCACGTTCTCTGGGCGGAGCCAAGGTGCAGGCGGAGGCCGTCAGCACCAAAGAGGGGCCGGGGATACGCCTGCGGATTGAACTGAGGGCAGAGGACCCCCACCTGATCGCTGATGACGCGCGTAAATACTTAGAGGCCGCCATCAAAGAGGAGAACTTGGGTTCCCCCTATGCCGACTTCGCTCGACGGACGCTGGAAGTCCTCGTAGCTGCCGAGCGGGAGGCCCATAGCGGCGGACAACTGGATTTTGGCGAGTTAAATTTGAAGCCTATCGGCGTAGCCCACACACCCTACCATCACGAAGCGCCGCGCCAGCCCTCGAAAGGCACGGAGGGAGAGTTCTACGTCGAGCTTTTTCCCGAGTTCGCAGCGGGCCTCTCGGGGATGAGGACCTTCTCCTTCGTCTACGTCATCTCCTACCTGCATCAGTCTTCCGGCTACTCGCTGACCGTGACCCCGCCGTGGCAAGAGGGGGGAACACCTCGTAGGGTTGGGCTCTTCGCAAGCCGCTCTCCCAACCGCCCCAGCCCCCTTGGGCTTACCTTGGTTGAGGTACACCAAATCGAGGGAGGCCGTATTTACACCAGCCCGCTGGATCTGTTCGATGGGACCCCGGTGGTGGATATAAAGCCCCATCTGCGCACCTTAGATGAGACGAATTTTGGCAACGATGGGTGGCTCGCCGACAGCGATCATCTGCGGCTCCACAAGGAGGGGATACCCCACGATCATGCTGGTGAGGAGGCAGTCCTGCATGAGGCGCAGGACATCCTGCTGGATATCATGGGGGCTGCCAAGGGGCTGGAGTTCCTGGAGACTTCATTGGAGGATGTAGCTTGCTTGACGCCGGTCTCGGTGGGCGGGGGGAAGATACGGTTTTCTCACGGTGTGCTACCTGTGCCCGCCCCTGCGGTTACGGCAATCCTTAAACGCTATAGGATTCCCCATGTCGCCGGCCCAGTGGACATGGAGCTTCTGACCCCCACCGGCGCAGCTCTGCTGGCTGCACTCCAGCCCGAGTGGCGTCCGCGCGAGGTAGGTCCGAAAGGAAAGGTTGCTCGGCGAGGATTGGGCCTTGGCACTAGGAAGTTGGATACCCTCAACGGCCTGTGGCTAACGTTGGGGTAGCCTTGGTGGTGCAATATAAAGCGGGTCCGCGTTGCAGGACAATCACACCCGCATCACCGAGGAGTTCATCGAGCGAGTGCGCGAACACCTGAGCCTACCACTGAAGTATCAAGTTCAAGTACAATGGAAGGAGCATATCATGATGCTTACAGATTTGCTGGAATCCGAACAGCCGGAGCGCATCGCCACCGGCTTTGAGTTCACCGAGGGGCCAGTGTGGAATCAGGGGGGATACCTGCTCTTCAGCGACATCCCCGCCGACCGCATCTACAAGTGGTCGCTCGAGGGAGGGGTGGAGGTCTTCCGGGAGCCCAGTGGTAACTCCAACGGGCTGACCTTCGACCGAGAGGGGCGGTTGATCGCCTGCGAGCATGGTAACCGCCAAATGTCTCGAACCGAGCCAGATGGATCAATTACCTCCCTGGCCACCCACTACCAGGGTCAGCGACTCAACAGCCCCAATGACGTAGTGGTCAAGTCCGATGGTAGCATCTACTTCACCGACCCGCCCTACGGCGTCGAGCCCGAGGAGCGGGAGCTGGACTTCCAGGGGGTGTACCGCATCGCGCCCGATGGGGCGCTGACCCTGCTGGCCGACGATCTCGACCGTCCCAATGGCCTGGCCTTTTCCTCTGACGAGAGCATCCTGTACGTGGATGACACCACTCGGCGTCGGGTGTGGGCCTTCGACGTGCTTTCCGATGGGGCATTGGCTAATGGTCGGGTGTTCGCCGAGATGGAATCATCAGCTCCAGGCGGGCCCGACGGCATGAAACTGGACTCGGAGGGCAACTTGTACGTCGCGGGCCCCGGTGGGACCTGGATACTTGATCCCGATGGCAATCACCTGGGTACCTTCGTCACCCCTGAACAGCCATCCAACCTAGCCTTTGGCGACGCTGAC
Organism: Chloroflexota bacterium; assembly: GCA_034718215.1. Lineage (GTDB taxonomy): Bacteria > Chloroflexota > Anaerolineae > JAYEMR01 > JAYEMR01 > JAYEMR01. The sequence continues at coordinate 11,370 of JAYEMR010000006.1, read as the reverse complement.
CGACGCACGCTGTACATCACCGCCCGCACCTCCCTGTATCTAGTGCAGACCAAGCTGGCGGGGATTTGATGTGCCTGACCGAGCGGCCATCGCCGAACTGTTGGATCCGACCGATCCTCAGGATGCTCTCACCGCCTACTATGCCCTGAACTACCCTCGCGATAGAGCCACTGTGCATCTTGTGAGAGAGGGGAACGGGCCGCTCGGCTTTCTGGTTATCTGTCAGACCTCAGCCGAGCTCTTCACTCCCCTGGCGGTGCTGCGCTCCCGCTCGGCCGACGTGACCGAGAAGCTGCTGGGAAGATATCTTGCCCCAGGCCGGGAGTACTTCTTCGCCGTCAGGGAGCGGGATGCAGGGCCGCTGCGGCGGGCTTGCCGTACCTGGGGGGAGACACACGAGCGGATATACACCCTAGATCCGGCGGAGTTCGTCCCCCACGATCATCCCTCTCTCCGCCGCAGGGACAGGGAGGACGGCCGAGTGCGCTTCGAGGTCGTGCTGGGGGATGAGGTGGTAAGCCGAGCACAGACAAACTGGGAGTCATCTTACTTCGCCGAGATCGGCGTGGAGACCGAGGAGCGCTATCGAGGACGGGGGTTGGGCAAGGCGGTGGTGAGCGGCTGTACTGAGGCCCTGCTGGAGTGGGGAATCGCTCCTCTGTACATCACCGACGAGGACAACCTCCCCTCCCGCCACCTGTGCCAGGCGTTGGGCTACCGCTTTCGCGGCCACCGCGAGTTCGCCTGCCGGGGGACGTTGCGCTGAGAAATCAAAAGTGAGAACGCAAGTAGAAAGGGGATAACCAATGGGAACAAAAATTTACATCATGACCGACATGGAGGGCATCAGCGGGGGGCGAGAGCCCTTTCAGTGCGACCCGGAGCATCCCGAGTGGCAGAGGGCGCGCCGATTGCTGGTGGGCGACGTGAACGCCGCTATCGCCGGGGCCTTCGACGGCGGCGCCGACGAGGTGCTGGTCAGTGACGGGCACAGTCGCGGCTTCAACTTCCCCCTCTGGACGAACGGACAGGCAGATCGGCGCCCATGCCATGGCCGGCACGCTGGGCGGCTTCCTGGATCATACCCAGTCCTCGGTGAGATGGTTCGAGTACAGGATCAACGGCCAGCCCTGCGGGGAGATCGGCCAGGTGGGTGCCGGCGCGGGGTACTACGGAGTGCCGGTGCTGCTCGTCGCCGGCGACCGGGCGGCGTGCGAGGAGGCGAGGGCCTTCTGCTGACCTACACCCGGCAGGACTACGCCGACCAGGTGGCCCTCAACCCCGGCGTCGAACGGCTGGGTGCCCGCACGGTGCGCAAGGTGGTCCAGCGGGGGATTGACGCGCTGGGATTCTAGATAGGGGGACATAGGACCATGAACCACATAGCTAGTTATCTGGATCAGATAAGTTGCATACTGCGGAATCTGCCCCACGATGAGATCGCCAGGGTCATTGAGATTCTCGCTCAGGCTCGTGAGGAAGGGCAGCGGATTTTCATCATGGGCAACGGCGGCAGCGCGGCCACCGCCTCCCACTTCGCCTGCGATCTGGGGAAGGGTACCATCGAACCAGGGAAGCCGCGCTTCAAAGTCATCGCCCTCACCGATAACGTGTCCCTCCTCTCCGCCCTGGCCAACGACTGGGGATACGAGCGAGTGTTCGTGGAGCAGTTGGACTCCCTGGCCCAGCCGGGCGACGTGGCCATCGGAATCTCCGCCAGCGGCGAGTCGGAGAATGTGCTCCGGGCCATGGATCTGGCTCGCGAGCGGGGGCTGACCACCATCGGCTTCACTGGCTTCGATGGCGGGCGGCTGAAGGACAAGGTGGATGTGTGCCTGCTTGTGGACTGTCAGGTCATGGAGCAGATCGAGGATGCACACCTGGTGCTGAGCCATCTCATCTGCACCGCGCTGCGTCAGAGGCAACGAGCATGAGCCAAATCCTGCTGGGGATGGATTTCGGCGGTACGAAGCTGACGGCCGGCTTGGCCGGCGAGGATCAGTTGCTGGCCCGAGATCAGTGCCCCACGCCGGCTGGGGCAGGGCCTCGTCGCGTGTTCGAGGAGATGGTGCGGCTGGCTCGAAGCCTTCGTGAGGATCTCAGGCCCGCCGGGGTGGGCATCAGCTTCGGCGGGCCGGTAGACCCCGCGCGAAAGGTGGTGCGCATTTGCCACCATCTTCCCGACTGGGAGGGAATCCCCCTGTCCCTTTGGGCCGAGGAGGAATTCGGCGCCCCTGCGCTCATGGACAACGACGCCAACGCCGCTGCGCTGGGCGAGCATCACTTCGGCGCTGGACGGGGCTGCGACCACCTCTTGCACGTCAACGTGGGGACCGGCATCGGCGGGGGGATCGTGCTCCACAGCCAGGTGTACCAGGGCGCGACGGGCATGGCTGGGGAGATCGGGCACATGGTGGTTCTCCCAGGCGGCCCGCTTTGCACCTGCGGGCGGCATGGGTGTCTAGAGGCCCTGGCCTCCGGCCCAGCCATCGCCCGCGACGCGCGGGAGCGGCTGGAGCGCGAGCCGGATCGAGGCCAGAGAATGCTTTCGCTGGCCGGGGGCGATCCAGAGCGCATCACTGCGCGGATTGTCAGTGAGGCCGCGGCCCAGGGTGATGAGCTGGCCCAGGATACGTTGGATCAGGCGGCGGAGATGCTGGGGCTGGGCATCGCCAATGCCATCAACCTCATCAACCCCCAGCGGGTAACGGTGGGCGGCGGGGTGGTCAAGATCGGCCCTGCCTGGATGGAGAAGGTGCGCGCCGCAGCCCAGGCCAATTCCTTGTCCGGTTGTCCAGTGGAGATCGTGCTGGCCGAACTGGGAGACGATTCCCCGCTGTGGGGGGCGATCGCACTGGCGGAGGCCGCGGCAATGACCAGCCGGCCACAGCATTCTTTGCACTGAATGGAGATGAAGTGTTCGGTGAACAGGCATTTCAAAGAGAGGTCATCTGGCGGATTGGATGGGTTTCAGGCTACAAGAGCCGGGCGAAAAACTGGATTCGCAATCATGACAACATCCTCTATTACACAAAGGACCCTGCGCACTTTGTCTTCAACAAGGAGTACATTCCCTATGCCGAGGACTACAGACGCAGAGATGGCTAGGAGCCGGAGGGGCCTGGCTACCCAATAGAGGATACGTGGAACTGCAATGAAATATACCCGAATTATACTTAGGTATCAGAGTGTAGTCAATCCGAGGATGAGGTGAGGGGCAAGGAGTGTCCGTTCTCCCGCTCCGCTTTTCACCTTGGAGGTAGGTTGGTATAATCATTGTGGCTCTCTGGTAGTTCGCAGGTTATTCCCCATATTTGGGAGCATGGTATAATCAGCGAAAAGTTGAGGAGGTTATGCTATGCTGAACATCATGGATCTCAAATCGCGCGATGTGATTTCGCTCCCCCTGGATATCCCCAACGTTGATGTATCCAGTATGTGTTTGAATGAACGCGGTGATTACATCATCACCATCGAAAGTACACGAGTGGGCACCATCTGTCAACACTGTGGACGCTAGATCACGAAGTTCCACGGCCATGGACGATGGGTTGAGTTACGGCACTTGCCTATCTTGAGCCACCGGGTCTACCTCCGTCTACGGCCGAAACAGTACGAATGTCCCCACTGTGATGACAGGATTACTACGCAGACGTTGGATTGGTACGAGACCAAGAGCCCACACACCAAGGCGTATGACCATCGTCTAATGCTGCAATTGGTCAATAGCACGGTGGAAGATGTCAGCCGCAAGGAAGACGTGGGTTATGACGCTGTTGAGGGGGCTATCGATCGTTGTATCCACGCCACCACGAATTGGGACGAGTTTGACGAACTAGGTGTCATCGGCATCGACGAGGTTGCGATGACCAAAGGACGAGGAAACTACGTTGCCATCATCACCACTCAGCAAGCCGACGGTCACGTAGCCGTCTTGGCTGTTTTACCGGACCGCAAGAAGGAAACCGTCAGGCAATTTCTAGAGACCATACCCCAACGCCTGTGGGGAACGATGGAAATGGCTTGCACAGATATGTGGGAAGGATACGTCAATGCGGTGAAGAAGTTCGCTAAAGCCCATCCCGTAGTTTCCATCGAGGTGGTGGTGGATCGTTACCACGTGGCCAAGAACTACCGTGATTGTGTTGATAAGGTGCGCAAGCGAGAATGCCGTCGTCTCAAAAGAGAATTGGCCGCCTGTGCCAGGCACTGGTGAAACGGAGTACGAAGAGATCAAGGGTGTGATGTGGATTGTCCGCAAGAACAATGAGGACTTGACCTCCGACGAACGGAAGAAACTCAATCGTTTGTTCGAGTACTCGTCTGAGTTGAAGTCAGCTTACACGTTCCGTGAGGAACTCATGGCTATATTCGAGATGCAGTTGACCAAAGAAGAAGCCAAGCGACGATTGCTCAAGTGGGTGGATAAGGTCCGCCGCAGTGCGCTGACCTGTTTCGATGTGTTCTTGACGACGCTCAGCAATTGGCTGGGCGAAATCGTCAACTACTTTGCTAATCGGCTCAACAGCGGTTTCGCCTGTGCCAGGCACTGGCGTGGAAGGCTTGAACAACAAGGTCAAAACGATCAAGCGGCGCTGTTATGGCATCTTTCGAATTACAACTCTATTTCAACGCCTATACCTTGACCTTGAGGGCTACCGCCGATTTGCCTAACGGAGTACCCCTATATGTGGGCCTTCCCTGCGAAATCCCAAAGAGCCCAAAGATTATATAACCGGGATTTGCACAAAGTTCAGGATGGAGGAGCATCCCCGCACTACTCCCCCATGCGCAGAGCCTGGAAGAGGCCGCGGCGCACTCCCACTGCTACCACGATTACCTGGGTCAGGATCATGGCCGCGACGAACCACACTGCCAGATGGAGGATCTTGTCCCCGGCTACAATTGACAGCAGGGGCGGTAGGGAGGCTCCTTCCTCACCGGTGACCTGGAAGAAGGGTATGAACAGCCGTGAGACTAGCACGCCAATCAGCACCCCATTCACCGCCCCGTAGAAGGTCAAAACACAGTACTCCAGCACTACCTGGCCGATTAATTGACGACCCGACAGTCCTATGGCTCGTAAAACCGCGAACCGGAAGAATCGCTCCCGCAGTGAGGCATAATTGTAGACCAACAGCCCAATCCCCGCCATGACCGCTGCCGCCAGAAAGTCGACGGAGAGGGTACCGAAGACGCCCACTCGCTCCATCTTATCCTGCTCTGCCTTGATGAGAGCTCGCGTGTCCCGGGACTTGGTTATCTCCACCACCTTGGTTTCGAGGGCGTCGAAGAGTTTGTCGCTGTCCACGCCTGGTTCCACGCGCATCCAGATATAGTGGGGGAAAATCCCTCCTGCCTGGGAGAACAGGTAACTGAGGTTCCCGACTAGAGTGGGCCTGTCTTCATAGACAGTAGGGAAGTGACGGTAAGTACCGACGATGGTGGTGGAGACGCTCACGTCCACGTCATCCATCCCCACGCGCAGCTGGAGTTGATCCCCTATATTTAGATGGTTTGCCTCTAACAGCCCTTTAGGGGCCAGGACCCCATCAGGATGCAGAGCCAGGCGATTCATCAGTTCACCCAACGGCACCGAGGTAAAATCGGAGCGAAACCAGGCCACAGCGGGGAAATTGAGCCGCTCAATCCCCAGGAAGCGTGCCATTATATCCTCGCCTCCAGACGCGGGGACATCCGCCGGGTAGTCTCCCACCCGCGTAGCTCTTTGCACCCCTTGGATTGTCAGGTATTCGCTCACAGGCAGAGACCATGGGCTCCCCGTTGCCCCCTGCTCGGGATCCACGAAGGGCTTAAATGTCACGTCAGCGCCAACGCTGTAGTACATCCGATCCACCAGCCATTGATCCAAGCTGGCAGCCATAGAGGCCAGATAGGTTCCCAAACTCAGCGCGGCGATCACTAAGAGCAAAGGATTGATGTACTGTTGGCTTCGGCGGGAGAGCTGGCGGAAAGGCAGGTGCAGGGAGATCCAAGGGCTTGCCGCAGCAAGCCGATCCGCCAGCCGCATCATCAGCGGGAATATCCTCATACTCAGCAGAGAGGCGGTCAGGACGAACAGGGTAGGCACCAGTATCACCAGGGGGTCTTTGTAGATCTCGCTTGTTGACCCTTTCGCCAACAGGCCCAGGGAGCCCCATTGGCCCATCTGGTGATATGCGTAGGCTGTGGGGATGGCCAACAGCAGGTCTAAGTAGTAGCGCTGCCAGAGGGGCTTTCGGATGGGACGTGAGTGTTCCTGCTCGTAGGCGACCACACTGTGTCTCGTGGACCGAATTGTGGGCCATAACCTAGCCACCAGGGAAGCGCCCAAGGCCGCGGCGATCAGCCAGGGGTTCAGGCCACGCAGGGAGACGGGCAAGGGCGATCGTGAGACGAAGGAGAGGAAGCTGAGGGTGTAGCCCATCAGCCGAGCTAGAAGCATACCTAACCCTATCCCCAGAGGGTACCCCACGCCGATTAGAATCAACCCCTCCAGGAGGGCGATGGCGAGGATGCGTCCCCTTCCCAGCCCTCGGCTGATCATGACCGCCGTCTCGCGCCGCTGCCAACGCACGATGATCACCGAGATCAGAGCCAAGAAGTACAGCAGAAAGCCCATCGCCGGCACGCTGAACCCCAGGAGCAGCGTCATCATGACCGTCGAGCGTTGGTGGAAATTCTTCAGTGGTCCCAGGGGAGAGATGTCCATCCGGGCCCCGGTCAGGTATTTGTTGATGACGGCGAGGGCTCGTTCGAGCCCGGTGATATAATCACCCGACCGCTGGGGCAGGATCTTGCTGTCATCCAAGACGATATACCACATGTCAAAGCCTGTCTTGGAAGGTATATGTGGCTCCACTCGGGAGAGGTAGTCCTCCCGGCGGACCAGCAGCATATCCCGGAACACTGAGTCTGGATCCTGAGACCACCAGAAGGGGTCATCCGCATCGCGCGCCTGCCAGATGCCAGCCACGCGGACGGGCAGATTTACTCTTCCCCCTGTAGTGGCTACCTCAAAGGCCTCCCCTACGCGCACACCCATCTCCTTAGCTAGATCGGTGTGCATCCATACTTCGACGTCCCCTTCCGAGTCTTCCTCATCCAGCCCTTTTCCGGCGATGATCTCCATCCGGCTGCCTATACCGGGCATGGAGGCGATGTTCACCGTGCCCAGGTATGTCTCCTTCTCGCCAAACCGCGTATCATCAGCCTGCGGCCGCAGCATCATCCCGCCGCTTTCCACCCGCATTACCATCCGCTTGAGAGGCAGGCTGACCTCTGAGGCGAGGGTGTCGGCGATGTGAGCGCCCAGCTGCTCGCAGTCCTTCAGCGACAGCGGTTTCCGTCGGGAGGGCAAGATGTAGATTCGGGTGCAGAAGGGAGGGCGTTCCGTAGCGGAGCTGAGTTTGCTCAGCTCCGCACGCAGCATGACCAGATCCACGGCCTGGGAGAAGATAGGCACGCTCGTTGCCAGGCCCAGGGCCAGTATCACGCCCAACAGCGCCAAAAGAGCCTGCCCTGGTCGGCTCCAGAGCCGTTTCAGAGCTATGAGAACTATACCACGCAGCATGAACTGATCACCTCACGGATAAGCAGACGCAAAGAGAACGAGGCTTTTACACCTCGCTCTGTGATAGCCAACTGGCCAAGTGTTTGAAACCGGGCGAACTACGGTCTAGGAGATGAGAGACGGAACGAAGCCAGCCACCAGGAGCGTACAAAACTCCACTGCTGTGACCAATCCGAAGCGCCTCCACAGCATCTTTTCCTTGACCCCCTCCCGATAGTAATGCTCGCAAAAGATCACGAAGGTGAGGCCTATCAGACCTAGGGTTAGGATCCCAAACTTATCTAAGGCGCTGTGAACCCATCGGTTAGGTGAGAGGAGGCCGAAGATGCTGCTGAGAAACTCTAGGCTCTTGAGCATGTCGAAGATCCCCAGAGTCGCCGAGACAGCCCACAATAGATAACTAACCACATAGTTCCAGGTTCGGCTCATAGCTTCCTACACTACTCCTCTTAGCTGAAGCTCCTCGGCGAGGTGGCAGCTCACGAAATGCTCAGGGCTGATCTCTCGGAGTACAGGCTCCTCAACCTCGCATATCTCCTGCGCGTACCTGCACCGAGGATGGAAATAGCAGCCCGAGGGCGGATTGGCTGGATCGGCCACCTCTCCAGCCAGTACGATCCTCTCCGATCGAGCTCGCGGATCCGGCTTGGGAACAGCGCTCATTAAGGCCTCGGTGTAGGGATGCTTGGGGTTCATGAAAAGCTCCTCCGTCTCCGCCATCTCCACAAGCTTCCCCACGTACATCACCGCCACCCGATCTGAGATGTGCCCAATGACGCTGAGGTCATGAGCGATGAAAAGATAGGTGAGGCCAAGCTCTGCCTGCAAGTCCCGCATCAGATTTAGGATCTGGGCCTGGACAGAGACATCCAGAGCGGAGACCGGCTCGTCGGCGACGACGAACTTGGGATTGGGCGCCAGAGCGCGCGCGAGGCCGATCCGCTGCCGCTGGCCGCCGCTGAAGGCGTGTGGGTACCGCCGCATGTACTCCGGACGAAGGCCCACCACCCGCAACAGCTCCGCCACCCGATCCTCGAGCTCCTTGCCTTTCGCCAAGCCCATCGCCCGCAAGGGCGCACCCACGATCTCCAGCAAGGTCATTCGAGGATTTAGAGAAGAGTATGGGTCCTGAAAGATCAGCCGCATGTTCCGACGGACTTGCTTGAGCTCCTGTTTGTCCAGATCTGACATCCTCATCCAGCCAGCGTCCGGATCCCTGAACCGGACCACGCCGTCGGTGGGCTCAATGGCCCGCAGGATCACCCGGCCGGTGGTGGTCTTGCCGCAACCACTTTCACCCACCAGGCCCAGTGTCTCCCCCGGCTGGATATAGAAGTTTATCCCATCCACAGCCCTGACATAGCCCACGGTTCTTCTGAGAAAACCCCCCTGGATGGGGAAGTATTTCTTCAGGTTGTTGACCTCTAGCAGTAGTGTGTCCTTGCTGAGTTGGTCGGCCATCTCTCTATCCTTACCATGAGTGATGCGTGATGTGCTATAAGCTATGGGTATCCACAAATCTTTTCAGACTCTCTACCACCTCTCCCCGGGGCCAGTATTCCAACCCTACGTATCCCTGATATCCTGTCTGGTCAATGGCCTTGCCTGTCCTGGCCAGGGAACACGGCGTGGTAATTGATTTCCTGAGTCTCGTCCATGTCGTGTCGCCCCGGCACACCTGCAGCGTGAAAGTGGCCTATGTGCTCGATATTCTCCGAGATCGTGGCGATCAGATTGCCTTCCATGATCTGCACATGGTAGATGTCATAACAGCGCCATGGTATTTGCTCCTTACCCCTTCTGCTAGCCCAGTTGAACAGGCTGCCAAAAATGTTGCCTCATCCCCCCTCATGCGATCCCCTCAGACCACCTGGAGGACGGCCTCCGCACCTTCGAGGTCATCAGCCTGAGCGCGCAGCCGAATCTCGCCCGGCATGCCCAGCGACTTTACCACGACCAGGCAGCGCCCGCGAAACGCTCGGCGCCGATTGCCGCGATAAGGCTCGGTGCTGACCGGGTTTGCGCTGCCTACGGCTGCAATCTCGCCGGCCCCCTGGGTGGTAAAGAATACGGGGTGATCTGCCTGCGGATGGGTCTGCCCCTCCCGGTCAACGATCTCTACGGTGACAAAACTGAGGTCACCAGCTTCGGCCTTGAGCGTGCTTCTATCAGGCGTCAGCCGAATCCGGGCCGGCGCGCCAACGGTCCGCACCCTGGAATCGGCAACCGGCTCCTCATCCGTATAGCCGACCGCCTTCAGCACCCCGGGCTCATAGGGCACCTGAAAGGTCGCAATGAACTTTTCCGCTTTGCCGGTCGGCCGGACACCCAGTGATTTGTCGTTCAGGAATAGTTCGACCTTGTCGGAGGCAGAATAGACATCCACCTGGAACGATTGGCCCTCCCGGCCCAGCCAGGTCCAGTTCGGCCACACGTCTTGCCAGCCCCAGTAGGTCAGGGCCGGCGTCTTACCTTCCGGAACGGGGGAATGCACGGCGATGTAGAGCGGATCGCCGCGCTCCCAAAGCACGTCACGGTAATAAGACTGCGGCCGCTTGAAGCCGCACAGATCAAGATCGCCGCAATTGGCCTGATGCCAGGGATGGTCACCCAGGAAGGAGAACGGTTCGCCCTCAAAGTAGACCCGGCCGATGCCCGCCTCGCCCAGGTAGTCGAGCGCGGTCCAGACAAAGTCGCCGATCACGTGATCCAGCTCCAGCACGCTCATCCAGTGTTCAAATGCCTCTCCCGCCGTGGACTCCGAGCCGTAGATCACCCGCTGGGGGACCCGTTCATGATCCGAGCTGTATTGACTCTGATTGTAGTTGTATCCCCCCACGTCGAGCGCGGCAAAGACCTGGTCCGTCTGCCGCCAGGGCCACGCCCCATGCCCGTCGTTGATCGCGGCGGTGACGGGACGGGTCGGGTCCACCGCCCGCACGTGGTCGGCCAACATGCGGGCAAGCTCGACGCCTCCGGAGCGTCCGGCGCGCTCGTGTACCTCATTGCCGATGCTCCACATGATGACGCTGGGATGGCTGCGGTCCCGATAGAGCATGCTGTCAAGATCGCGCCGCCACCAGTCGTCGAAGGTAACGTGGTAGTCGTGAGGTGTCTTGCCCTCGCACCAGCAGTCAAAGGCTTCGTCGATGACGAGCATGCCCAGGCGGTCACAGGCGTCCAGAAAGGCCGGCGCAGGTGGGTTGTGGGCACAGCGGACCGCGTTGAAGCCGCTGGCTTTGAGCAGCTCGACCTTGCGCTCTTCGGACCGATCATAGGAGGCGGCGCCCAGCACGCCGTTGTCGTGATGCACACAGCCCCCCTTGAGCTTCAGCGGTTGGCCATTGAGCAGGAATCCCGTTTTGGCGTCGAGATGCAGGCTGCGGATGCCGAAGGGCGTGGTGGCCGTGTCCACAATCTGGTCGCCGACGATCACCTCGGTTTCCAGATGGTACAGGTGCGGCGCAATCGGGGACCAGAGTTGGGGCCGGGAGACCTGCAGGTCCTGAGCGTATTCGTGGCGGCTCCCTGCGTCGATGGACGCGGTTGACTCGGAGACCCCGGCCGGCAATCCTTCGGGCGCGATGATGCGCGACCGCACGGTCGCCTCACACCCGGCCGCCGACTCGTTCTCCAGCGTGGTGTGCACGCGTACGGTCGCCTCCTCCGTCCCTATCTGGGGCGTGGTGACGTAGACTCCCCAGTGCCCAACGTGCACGGGATGGGCCACCAGCAGCCACACGTGGCGGTAGATGCCCGAACCGGAGTACCAGCGGCTGTTGCGCTGGCCGGTGTTG
>JAYEMR010000005.1:0-6133 GCA_034718215.1 Chloroflexota bacterium | reverse complement strand
GAGATTCTAACCGAGGTGAAGGCAGCGACCTATTTCGGCCTCAAAGTCCTCCGTCGGAACGGACAATACATGGCCCAGTGTGTGGTAGACATCTGAGAGGTGAAAAGCGTGTCGGTAAGTTCCTCTGATGACGGGAAAATTAAGCAGCTTGCCTCAGAAGATGTCCCGAGGCGGGTTAAAAGGTTACTCGAGGCCGTGGAGCGGCGAGGGTATGCGACCCTGGAGGAGCTCCTCCAAGTGTTCCCCCAAGCTGAGGAGGACATCGAACTGCTGGATGAGATATTCAGCTTGTTCGAGGCGCATGACATCCCGGTCTACGATGCAGATGAGGAGGCGGAGGAGGCGAGATCGGAGGCCGAAGGTAAATCACCGGAGACTGAGGATGAACGGGAGGGGCTCAACTTAGCCGATGTCGGGGTCGATGATACCGTAAGTCTCTATCTGCGCGAGATGGGGCGCGAGGCCCTGCTCAGCCGCGAGGAGGAGGTGGAGCTAGCGAAACAGATAGAGCGCGGTCGAGCGGCGATGGGAAAGTTAGCTGAGGAAGGGCTTGATCCCGGGGAACGAAGGAAGTTGGAGAAACAGATCCAGGCCGCCGACGAAGCCAGAGCTCGTTTCATCCGAGCGAACACCCGGCTTGTGGTGAGTATCGCCAAGAAGTATACAGGTAACGGCGTTCCCTTCCTGGATCTGATACAGGAGGGAAATTTGGGCCTGATCAAAGCCGTGGAGAAATTCGACTATCGCAAAGGACACCGCTTCTCAACCTACGCCACATGGTGGATCCGGCATGCCGTCTTTCGAGCCTTAGCCAATCTGGGGCGCACCATCCGTATTCCCGTCCACGTTGGCGACCGCATACGCAAGATCCGGCGGACTTCACAACGGCTGGAGGAAAAGTGGGGTCGGCGCCCAACCATAGAGGAGATCGCTGAGGAGATGGAGATTCCTCCTCATGATGTTCGTTGGCTTCTTAACAGATCCCAGCGCCCCATTTCCCTAGAGCAACCGGTGGGAGAGGAGCAGGACAGCGAATTGGGGTATCTAATTGAGGATGAGAAACTCCCTGTCCCGCCGGACGCTGTGGCCCAGATGCTCCTGGCTGAGGAGGTGAATAAGGCGCTGTCCACTCTCAGTCCTCGTGAGGAGAAGCTCCTGCGCCTGCGATATGGGCTGCAGGATGGTAAGAATTACACTCTGGAGGAGCTTGGGGAGCGCTTCGGCCTGACCCGAGAGCGCATCCGACAGATTGAGAGCAAGGCTCTGCGCAAGCTGCGTCACCTACGTGCTCGCTCTCTGCGTGACTACCTCTCATAAGTCGTGTGAAAGTTCCTGTCCGTCGCCTGTCCGTCGACAGACGGGACAGACGGGAAATATCCCCCATCCGGAGGCGGAAAATGGGTACTTTTAGCATTACCGGAACATAGGGATCACCTGCTTGACAAGGGAGAGATTTTGTGCTATAATTACAGTTGCTAATCACTTGTAGAAAGGGGTGAGGGCGATTAGCAAGCAGGAAGAGCTTAAAGCTAATGAGATACTGCACCAAGCTGGGAAGCGGGCTACTCCGCAGCGGGTGCTCATCCTGAAGACCATCAGTGAGACCGGTGGCCACTTGGATGCTGATGAGATCTACCGCCTGGCCAGGCAAAAGATGCTCCACTTGAGCCTCTCTACTGTCTATCGTACTCTGAATGTGCTCAAGGAGGCAGGGGTCATCAACGAGCTTGATCTGGGCGAGGAGCACCACTACTACGAATTGAAAAGGAGAGGGGAACACAATCATCTCATCTGCCAGGGCTGTGGGAAGGTCATTGAGTTCGAATGTCCCTTCAGCGACCAGCTAATGCGACACCTGAGCGAGAAATATGACTTCGAGATCACAGACATCCATCTTGAGGTGATGGGCTACTGCGCAGAGTGCCGAGGAAAAGGTAGGAGGTAGCGTGCAATTTGCGTCGGTTTTATTTTTTGATTCCCTTGGTTGCAAATGCTTTGTAAAAGCGAAAGGAGAGGAAATGGCTGAGGTAAGACGATTGAGCGAACTGAAGCCCGGTGAGAGGGGCAAGGTGGTCAAGGTCGGGGGCAGTGGGGCAATCCACCGAAGAATCCTGGACATGGGCGTTGTGCCGGGCTCGGAGATCGAGGTGGAGAGGGTCGCTCCCCTGGCCGACCCCGTCGAGTTCAAACTGCTGGGCTACCACCTCTCGCTGCGCAAGGAGGAGGCCCAGAACGTCCAGGTGGAGCTGAGATAGCGTGGTCAGCACGGCGAGAGGAGGGATGCCTATGCCGCTAAGCATGGTCGCCCCGGGGCAGAAAGTAAAATTCGTCGCCGTGCACGGCGGCTGGGGGATAAGACGCCGCCTGGCCGATATGGGGTTCAATCCTGGCGTTAGGATCAAGGTCATCCAGGGCGGCTTCAGCCGTGGCCCCATCATCGTCTCTGTGCGGGACGTCCGCCTGGCCCTGGGGCGAGGGATGGCACAAAAAATCATGGTGAAACTTTTGGAGCGCTGAAGCCATGCTTCAGCAGCACAAGCACGGTTTGTGCACTCCAGAGAAAGGAGAAAATCAAATGGCAAAGGAATTGACCATAGCACTGGCCGGAAACCCAAACTCCGGCAAGAGCACTGTGTTCAACGCCCTCACCGGCGCCCGCCAGCACGTGGGCAACTGGCCGGGGAAGACGGTGGCAAGGAAGGAAGGAATCTGTAAGTATGACGACCACGTGATCAACGTCATTGACCTGCCCGGAACCTACAGCCTGACCGCCTACTCGATGGAGGAGGTCATCGCCCGCGGCTTCGTCGTGGAGGGGAAGCCCGATGTGGTGGTGGACATCGTGGACGCCTCTAACCTGGAGCGCAACCTCTACCTGGCCCTGCAAATCCTGGAGCTGGAAGCTAACTTGGTCATTGACCTCAACATGACCGACATGGCCGAGGCGAGGGGGCACGAGATAGACGTCAAAGCCCTCTCAGACTTACTGGGCGTCCCCGTCGTGCCCACAGTGGCCAACAAGGGCCAGGGTATAGAGGAACTCTTGGCTGCCATCGTCGAGGCGGCGGGCGTGTAGGTGTAGATTCGTGGATTCTGAGCGAAATTGAAAGGAGAAATTGAAATGGCACAAGAGGCAATCGCCAAACGTATAAGCATCGTTGACTACGGGCGGGATATAGAGGAGGAGATCTCCGAACTGGAGAAGCTCATCGCCAAGATCAAGGAGTTGACAGCCATCTATCCCGCCCGCTGGCTGGCGGTGAAGCTGCTGGAGAACGACAGCGAGGTGAAGGAGAAGGTGAAAGCCGTCCCCGGCGGGGCCGAGATCCTCAGACGGGCCGAGGCCAGCATGGCCCACCTGCGGGACGTCTTCGGCGACGAGGCGGAGACGGTCATCGCCGACCGCAGGTACGGCTTCATCAGCGGCCTGACGAAGAGGGTGCTGAGGAAACCGGCCGTGGAGAGGCTGACCACCTCCGACAAGATAGACAAGATCGTCACCAACCGCGTGCTGGGCATCCCCATCTTCCTGGCCGCCATGTGGCTCGTCTTCCAGTTCGTCGCCTGCTCCGGCCCCTACTCGGACTGGTTAGATGGAGTCCTGGGCGGGCCCATCTGCCGCTGGGGGGTGGCCATCCTCAATGTCATCGGCCTGGGCGGCACCTGGGTCGAGTCCCTGTGGGTGGACGGCATCGTCGCCGGCTTCGCCGGGGTTATGGTCTTCGTCCCGCTCATGTTCTTCCTCTACTTCGCCCTGGCCATCCTGGAGGACTCAGGCTACATGGCGCGCATCGCCTTCGTGATGGACCGTTTGATGAAAGCCATCGGCCTGCACGGAAAGTCTTTCATGCCTCTGATCATCGGCTTCGGCTGCACCGTGCCGGCCACATATGCCACAAGGACCATGAGGGAGTGGAAGGACAGAATCGTGACTGCGCAGGTGGCGTCCCTGATGAGCTGCGGGGCGAGGCTGCCGGTCTACACCCTGTTCGCCGCGGCCTTCTTCCCCGACAACCCTGGGACTTTCATCCTCGCTCTCTACTTGTTCGGCATCTTCTGGGCCATCGTGATGGCCAAGCTCTTCAGGGGCACCGTGTTCGCCGGCGGGGAGAGGGCACCCTTCGTTTTGGAGCTGCCCCCCTACCGCATGCCCACTCTTAAGGGCATTGTCATCCACATGTGGGAGCGCAGCGCCTACTTCTTCCGCAAGGCAGTGCTCATCATCCTGACCGTCTCCATCGTCCTCTGGTTCCTGCTGAACATCCCCTGGGGGGTGGAGGAGATGGGAGACAGCCTCTTCGCCAAGGTGAGCGGAGCCATCGCCCCCGTCCTGGCCCCCATGGGCTCTGGGAACTGGGAGGCCGCAGGGTCGCTGGTCACCGGCTTCATCGCCAAGGAGGTTGTGGTCGGCACCATGGGTGAGATCTACGTCGGCGCTGAGGAGGAGGAAGCAGAGGAGCCGACGACCTTCCTGGAGGACCTGGGTGAGATCGTGGTTGGCTTCTGGAACGCCACGGTGGACACGGTAAAGTCCATCATCAGCATCATCCCCGGCGTGAACCTGATGGGCGAGGAGGAAGAAGAGGAGGAGACGGAGCTGGTCCAGGCCTTACGGGAGCACTTCATGCCCCTGCAGGCGGTGGCCTTCAATGTCTTCGTGCTCCTCTACATCCCCTGCATGGTGGCCGTGGCTGCCTTCCGCAGCGAATACGGCACCAAGTGGGCGCTCTTCAACGCCGGATACCTGACGGCACTGGGCTGGACCGTCTCCACGCTCATCTACCAAATCGGGCTGTTGTTGGGGTTCGGCTAAATCTATCGTTTTGGATGAGGACCGCGCTCTTCTGGGCGTGGCCCTCATCACACTATCACAAATGGAGGTGAATCACACTATCACAAATGGAGGTGAATAAAATGGCAAAGTCTCTTTCAGGAATGAGGGTAGTTGTGTGTGGGAAGGGAGGAAGTGGGAAGAGCACTGTTGTCACCCTGATGGCGAATGTGCTGAGGGACAAGGGATACAGCGTTCACGTCGTGGACGGCGACGCTTCCAACCCTGGACTCTACTGGATGCTGGGATTCGAGGAGGCCCCTGAGCCCCTGATAGACTTTTACGGAGGAAAATTCTTCAGCGGGGGAAAGGTGACATGTCCGGTGGACGATCCAACCCCCTTGCTGAGGGGAGAGATCGGCCTCGATGAGCTTCCAGGTGAGTATTTCGTTGAGAGCGAGGGTCTGACATTCTTCAGGGCAGGGAAGATAGAGGGCGTGTTCGAAGGATGCGATGGCCCGGAGTCAAAGATAGTGAGGGACTTCAGTGTGCCTGGTGATCACGTCACCCTGATAGACCTCGTCGCAGGCATGGAGCACTTCGGAAGGGGCGTCGAGATAAACGCGGATGGAGTCGTAGCTGTAATCGATCCCACCTCTACATCCCTTGAACTCGCTAAGGTGGCAAAGGAGATGATGGAGGGGATGAGGAGGGGGGACGAACCGGCTACCTTCCATCTGGAAAGCCCTGAAGATGTCGAGATGGCAAGAAAGCTCGCCAAAGGCGCAAAGGTAAAGAACCTCTGGGTGGTTCTGAACAAGATAAGGTCAAGGAAGATCGAGTCGTTGATGAGGGAAAGGCTAGAAGAATACGGGATAGAGCCAATAGGCTCGATCCGCGAGGATCTCGAACTCCTCGAGTCCTCTCTGGAAGGCGCTTCCCTCAGGGAATCCGGGGCAAAGGAGGATGTGGAAAAGATCGTGAGCCTTATGGAAAACCCGTAGCATAAGCTGTGGTGATCAGGGGGCGCATGGCATAGGCTTCTGCGCATCCGCGGAACTCAAAAGCCGCCAGGGGTTAAAAACCCTGGTGGCTTTTCGATTTTTGGGGATGGTTCCCTGCCTGCGCACCCGTGCCTGCCCGCACCTGCCTGCACCTGATCAGGCACAGGTGATCGGGTCCTGTCTGCGTAGGCAGGACAGGCAGACAGGACCTGTATCCATAGGTGCGGGCAGAAATTTGGTGATTACCCAAGTATGCTACACTAACGACGAACACTCTGGTACAATAAAGCATGGGATGGGGCAAGGCTATGATTACCCTGCCAAGTAAGGCCCTAGATATGACTGCCACCCCGTCTTA
>JAYEMR010000004.1:0-6276 GCA_034718215.1 Chloroflexota bacterium | reverse complement strand
TGGCCTCCTGCACCACCTTGGCCGCGGCCTCGTAGCCGATGTAGGGGTTGAGCGCTGTGGCGATCCCCATGCTGCCCTCCACCCAAGCTTGGCACTTCTCCTCGTCGGCCTCGATCCCCTTTACGCAGCGCTCATTGAAGGCCCGCACTCCATTGGTCAGGATCAGGAGGGAGTGCAGCAGGTTGTGGCCGAGGATAGGCATCATCACATTCAACTCCAGCTGCCCTGCATGAGCGGCAAAGGCAATCGTCAGATCATTCCCCATCACCTGGAAGCAGACCATGTTCAACATCTCGGCCATCACTGGGTTGACCTTGCCAGGCATGATGGAGGAGCCAGGCTGCACAGCTGGCAGCCTGATCTCGGCCAGGCCCGTGTTGGGGCCAGAGCTCATCAACCGCAGATCGTTGGCAATACGATCCAACGTCACTGCCAGGGTACGCAGCGCAGCTGAGAGGTGAGCTGGATCGGCCATGCTCTGCGTGGCCTCGAACAGATTCCCCGAGGAGCGCAGGTCAAATCCCGTCAGCTCTGAGAGCCGATTCACCATCTTTGAGTGATAACGCGGATCGGAGTTGAGACCCGTGCCCGTGGCTGTGCCGCCAATGCCAACGCGCTTCATGTCCTCCGCCGCCCGCTCTATGCGGGCTATGTCGTAGGCCACGGCCTGAGCGTAAGCCCCGAACTCCTGCCCCAGCCGCACCGGGACGGCGTCTTGGAGATGAGTGCGGCCGGTTTTGACGATGGGATCGAACTCCTGGGCCTTGCTCCGCATCGTGGACTCCAAATCTCGCAGGATGGGCGTCAGCTTCCTCAACGCCATCAACGATGAGATGCGGATCACGGTGGGGATCACATCATTGGTGGATTGAGCCATGTTCACGTGGTCGTTGGGATGCACGCGGCGATATGTACCTCGCGGCTCGCCCAGCAGCTCCGCAGCCCGGTTTGCGATCACCTCGTTGGCATTCATGTTGTGGGAGGTCCCAGCTCCTGCCTGAAGGGGATCCACAACGAACTGATCATGCCACTGCCCCTCAACGATCTCCTGCGCCGCCTGGACTATGGCTTGACCGATTTGAGGCTCAAGCTGTCCTAGGATCATGTTCACCTCCGCAGCGGCCCTTTTGACCACCGCCGTGGCCACGATCCAGGTCGGATAGGGGCGCTGGCCGCTGATGGGGAAGTTCTCCACCGCTCGCTGGGTCTGGGCGCCATAAAGCGCCTCGGCTGGCACACGGACCTCGCCCAGGGAATCGTGCTCAATTCGCCATGACTGACCTTCGATCCTCACAGGACGACTCCGGGGTAACTAGGCGAACTGGGCGATGGCCAGCAGGATGGAGATGATAGTGCCCAAAAGGGCCAGCGTCCCCACTGTCCAGCGCATCATCGTCGTGATGCGCTCGTTCATCTGATCAAATCGTCCATTCATCTCAGAATGCATCCGATCAAATCGTTCATTCATCTCGGAGTTCATCCGATCGAAGCGCTCGTCCATCGTTTGATGCAGGTCCCGGATCGCGGTCTTGACATCAGCCATGTCGTGCTCCAGGATGTCCAGCCGGGAGAGGACTTCACGATATTCATCGCGATGCACAGCGCGCTCGATCAAGATGTCCTCAAACCATAGGGTGAAATCCTGAGCCGCTTCCTGCCCCAAACTCCGTTCCACGCTCCTCGGCAGTGTGAGTGGCATATGAATCCTCCTCAAGGTTGACAGAGGCTACAATGCGAGTGTATTGTAGCCTGGTTATGTAACGACGTCAACCAGCCTCGCGTCCGGCTGGAAGCTGTCCATATCCAAAACACAACATTCATTTCCGCGCCTGATTCCAAGCCCCAGCTCCTGGGCCAGCTTCACTGCCCCGTGGGCTGGGTTGACGATGCGATTGAGGCCAGCTCGCAGGGCCAGAGGGTCAAGCACCCTTCGATAGGGGCCGTGAGGACGCATGCAGCCCAGGATAAGCGGGGTTCGAGGAAATCGGAGCCGGGCTTCGACCAGAAGATGTATCACATCAACCACAGCGGGTGGCTGACGGTCAGCGTAGCGTGTGCCCGGGGTGGGGATGAGCACCAGGAAGACCAGTGCCTCGCAGCCCAGCTCCGCCAGGAGGTCCAGAGCCTTTCGCTCATGGCCCAGCTCGCCGCCCCTCAGGCCGATGACAAGGTGAGGGATCACGGGCACGTGCTGCTGCAGGAGCTGGTAGGTGGCCACGTAATCGGCCACGGAGCGATCCAGGCCGGTCACCTCACGGATGGTCTCATCGTCTCCCACGAAGTCGAAGGAGATCACGTCCACGAGGGGAATGATCGGCTCCAGCCCCTCCTGGTCTATGAGCCCTACGTGCCAGGTGAACCTGCGGCCGGGGTGGAGCTCATGCAACAATCGTAGAGCCCGCTCTCCGACCGGGACCCGGCCCTGCCCGTCGCAGCCGCCGGAGATAAGTAGGCTTGGCGCCTGGTCGATTCGCTCCGATGCCTCCCAGATGGGGATCATGTGCTCCAGGTAGCGCCTGCCGCAGTGAGCGCAATTCAGCGCACAGTAGGGACCAGTGAGGCTGATCTCCGCCGTGTCCACGGGATAATCGAAGCCTATCAGGGGTGGAAAATTGGCCTGGCGTATGTGCCAGGCCTGCGCTAGTTGCACCCTATCAATGGCCTCGGTGTCGAGAATATCTTTGGAGAATCTCATCTTCCTGCTCACCTCGCCCTTCGCCGGAGACATGCTTCGCGCCTGCGCAGGCACGAAACTGGAGTGCTGATGGAGGAAAGCATCAACTGCCCGCCTACGATCCCCTCTCGCTCCAAGGTGAAGGCTGGCATGCCACTGGCCTGGAGGGCATCAACTATCCCACCTCTATCAGCCTGTCCACTGCCTGTCCGTCGGACCCCGTCTGCCTGTCCTGCCTGCGCACCCGTGCCTGATCGGGTCCTGTCTGCCTGTACCCGATCACCTGTACCCGCGCAGGTGCGGGCAGGCATGGGTGCAGAACGGGCAGGGGACGGGAAGGAGGCTGGATCCACGAAGAAGGCCGTCACCAGTGGCCCGCGGCGAGCCAGACTTTGGCCCGCGGCTATCCATCCCGTCTCAACCGCGGGGGTGATTACGCAGACCAATCCGCTGCGGCCCAACCGAGCCCCCTCGCTCTCCAGCACCCGCTGGAGGGGGACCTCCCCCTGTGCTCGGGCCAGGGCCAGGAGCTCCAATATGCGATCCAACTGACGAGGGCCATGGGCAGGCTTCAGCCACTGCCGCTGGGAGCCATAGCTCACCAATCCCACCGCCCGATTGCGGCGCGTAAAGTAGCGGGCGAGTGAGGCAGCCAGGGTAACCCCATACTCCTCAGTATTGGGAAGCGGGCTCCAAGAGTAGGATTGGGAAAGAGGCGATCTCTCAGATGAAGGAGGCGGCTCCCTCGGCCCAACCTGAACCCTTTCCTCCAAATCCAGGAAGAGCCACACCTCAGCGGTGGGATCCAGTTCAAACTCCTTGACGATGAGACGGGATTTCCGAGCGGTGGAGGGCCAGTGGATTCGCTTGAAGGCATCGCCGGGGATGTAGTCCCGCACGGTGGCTACGTTGGCCGTGATCTCAAAAGCTCGCCCTCGCGCAGCATCACCCCCTCCGACACGACCCTCCGCCAACTGGAAGGAGGCTAGCTCCAAGGCCGCGGGAATGACTAGTATGTGAGAGGTGACGGACAGATGACGGGTGATCTGGAAGAGATCCAATGGGTCGCTGCTGGTGATGGTGATAGGCCCCAACGTGAAGCGGCCTCGCTGCCGGCAGAGGGTTTTCACCATCCAGTTGTATCGCTTCCCCGGGGCGAGCCTATTGATCACAAAACTAGCTCGATGCCCAGGTAGGTCGGAGTGATCGTGCACCTCCAGCCACAGCTTAGGTAGCCGGCTGTTATTGCGCACCACAAAGCGCTCCTCCGCCAAGCTTCCCACCTGGGTTTGAGGAGTGATGGTCTGGCGCTCCACGCGTAGACCTCGCACGCTGAGCCAGGCCCAGATACCAGAGAAAAGCACCGCAGCCACGAGGAGGTAGGTGATATGATAAAAGAGGGCATGGCCGGTTTGCAGGGCCAGAAAGGCGCTCAGAGCAATCGATATCAGGACAGCATGCAAGGATCGCATCCCTATTCCTCTATGGGGGGTGATGGATGGGGGGAACTGTACCATCGCCGAAGCCGCTCGGCGATCTCCCGCTCGTATCCCAGTCCCTCCGGTTTATAGTAACGCCTTCCCTGCAATCCCCTCGGCAGGTACTGCTGCTGGACCCAATGGCCAGGGTAATCGTGAGGGTACTTGTATCCCTCGCCATGGCTCAGCGCCTCGCCATCGCGGGAGGCGTCCTTTAGGTGATCGGGCACCTCGACTATGCCCTCCGATTCCACATCCTCCAAGGCCTGGAAGTACCCGCCGGTAGAGTTGCTCTTAGGCGCCGTGGCCAGGTAGATGACCGCCTCCGCTAAGTTATACTGAGCCTCTGGCAGCCCCACCCACTCCAGCGCCTGGGCAGCGGAGGTGGCCACGACAAGCGCCTGCGGATCGGCCAAGCCCACGTCCTCTGAGGCGAAGATGATCATCCGACGGGCGATGAAGCGCGGGTCCTCGCCGGCGTAGATCATCTTGGCCAGCCAGTACAGCGCTGCATCGGGGTCGCTCCCCCTCAGGCTCTTGATGAAGGCGGAGATAGTATCGTAATGGAGGTCACCATCCTTGTCATAGAGGATGACTCGCTGCTGGATGGAGTCCTCGGCGGTCGCGAGATCAACGTGGATCACGCCCTCGGCGTCGGGTGGCGTGGATTCAACCGCCAGCTCCAGCGCGTTCAAGGCGACCCTGGCATCGCCGCCAGCGATGTGGCTCAGGTGCTTTAGGGCCTTGTCAGTCATGTCAATATCCCGCTGGCCGTAGCCTCTCTCGGGGTCTTGTAACGCCCGTCGAAGCAGGATCGAGATCTCGCCCTCGGTCAATGGTCGAAGTTGAAAGACGCGGGACCTAGACAGCAGGGGGCCCACGACCTCAAAGTAAGGATTCTCCGTCGTCGCGCCGATCAGGATGATAGTGCCCTGCTCCACATGAGGGAGCAGAGCGTCCTGCTGGGCCTTGTTGAAGCGGTGGATCTCATCCACCAGCAGGATGGTCCGCTGTCCATACATCGCCTGCCGCTCCTCTGCCCCAGCGACTACTCTGCGGATATCGGCCACCCCGGCCAGGACGGCGCTGAGGGTCTCGAAGTGGCTCTCGGTGCGATGGGCGATGATCATAGCCAGAGTGGTTTTGCCCGTGCCAGGCGGACCCCAGAGGATGATGGAGGAGAAGAGGCGGTCGGCCTCGATGGCCCGGCGCAGGAGCTTCCCCGGGCCGACGATCTCCTCCTGCCCCACGAACTCCTCCATAGTGTAGGGCCGCATCCGAGCGGCCAGCGGCGCCTCGCGGTCTATCTGTTCCCGACGTCCATGCTCAAAAAGGTCCATACTCTTACTCAATGAGGTACCAAGTTGGCCCGTTACTCGTTAACCACCACCCCACTCTGTCCCCCGCTCTTGCACACCAGGCGGATGTTTTGGATGCTCATCGTGTGCTCCACCGCCTTGCACATGTCGTAGATGGTCAGGGCCGCGACGCTAACGGCGGTCAGAGCCTCCATCTCCACCCCCGTCTTGCCGTGGCATCTCACCGTAGCCGTGATCTCCACCGAGCTTCGTTCCTCATCGAAGTCGAAAGTTACGTCAACTTTATCCAGCAGCAGCAGGTGACACATGGGGATCAGCTCAGGGACGCGCTTAGCGGCCATTATCCCAGCGATCTGGGCTGGGGCCAGCACATCACCTTTGGGGATGTCTCCCTCCTGGATCAGAGCCAGGGTCTCGGGGCGCATGTGCACCTCACCCTTGGCCACCGCCTCCCGATCGGTGTCGGGCTTATCCCCTACGTCCACCATCCGCGCTCGGCCTTCTTCCCTGTCCGTCAGACCCTGCTGAGACGTCATGAAGCTAACCTCCTATCTCCGCCATGGTCCGCCCCTTTGGGCCGCCCGTCTCCCCCAGATGGTGCCTCCTTGGCTTGAGCTCCACCGCTCGCTGGATCAACCTACGCAGCTCTGCTTCCCCTGCGCCGTCGCCCCTACGGTACAGGCGCAGCGGACCGCGCAGGTCCACCTCGATGTCAGAGAGCAGGCAGGGCCGAATTCGACCATCGGCAGTGAGCCGCATACGATTGCAGGAGGCACAGAAGTTCTCACTCCAGGGGGTGATAAAC
>JAYEMR010000003.1:0-29259 GCA_034718215.1 Chloroflexota bacterium | reverse complement strand
CACCAGCTCCACCGCGTCGTTGAGGGTCTTAAGCCGCTCCCGAACCAGGGGCACCAGCTCCCGCACCTTGTCCAAGGAGGCGTCGAGGCCGGCATCGCGCAGCACCGGCAACAGCCGCTCCGCCAACTCGTCGGCCGGAAGGGCACGGATGTACTCGCTGTTCATCCAGTCCAGTTTGTCATAGGAGAAGCGCGCCGCACTGGGCTGAACGCGCGTCAGATCGAAAAGCTGCACCAGCTCCTCGCGGGAGAAGATCTCCTGCTCCTCCCCCTCACCGGGCGCCCAACCCAGCAGGGCCAGGAAATTGAAGAGCGCCTCTGGCAGATAGCCCATCCGTTTGAACTCGGCTATCGAGGTCGCACCGTGCCGCTTGGACAGACGCTTACCGTCTTCACCGAGGACGATGGGCACATGGGCGAATTGAGGTGGCTCCCAGCCGAAGGCCTGGTACAGCAGGATGTGCTTGGGTGTGCTGGACAGCCACTCGTCCGCCCGAATAACGTGGGTGATGTCCATCTCGTGATCGTCAACTACGACGGCCAGGTGATAGGTGGGAAAACCATCGGACTTTAGCAGCACCTGGTCGTCAATGAGCTGGTTCTCGAAGGTGACATCGCCCCTGATTAGATCGTGCACCTTTGTCGTTCCCTCCAGGGGGACCGCCAGGCGGATGACATGCTCCTCGTCAGGAGAGACCTCGCCTGGCTCCTTGAATCGGCACCGACGGTCGTATCCCACGTGCTCGTGGCGTCTCTGCTGCTCTTCGCGCAGGGCGGCCAACCGCTCTGGAGTGCAGTTGCAACGGTAGGCGTGGCCGGTGGCCACGAGTTGCTCGGCGTACTTTCGATACAGGGACAGACGCTCCGACTGCACGTAGGGGCCGTAGGGGCCGCCCACATCCGGCCCTTCATCCCATTCCAGTCCCAGCCAGCGCAGCCCCTCTTTGATAGCCTCCTCCGCTCCAGGCACGTAGCGGGTTCGGTCGGTGTCCTCAATGCGCAGGATAAACTTCCCTCCCTGCTGGCGGGCAAAAAGCCAATTGAACAGCACGGTGCGGATGTTGCCGATGTGCGGCTCGCCCGTGGGACTGGGGGCGAAGCGCACTCGAATCTGATTCGTCACTTCTCACTCCTTCCGAACGGTCTCCAGCACGCTGCGCTAAGGCGGGTCACTTTTATCTCCCAAACAGCGTTTCCACCAATGTCTGCCGAGTGATACTCAGGTGTTTGGCCACATCTCTGAGAATAGCGCTCAGTGTGCCGACTCGGAGTGGTTTGTGACGAGGAATCGTGACATGGTGCTCACCCCCCAGCGTGGTGGTAAGCCGCATATGGCTGCCAGTCTGGCGCGTCACCTCATAGCCGTAGCGTCTGAGCAAGACAGCCAACTCTTCACCGCCGAGATCTCGGGGTAGCCTCACGCGGCCATAACCTCCTCGCGCACAAGGTGCAGACGGATCAAGTCTGGCCGTTCCTCTTCATCAAAGTGGCACTGGACGGCGTCCTGGATGGCTTGTTTGAGCTCCTCCCAGGTATTGGCCTCAGTGAAGATAGAATAGCCCAGCGCCTGGGCGGTGTAGCCACCTTCAGGTGCATCTTCTATAAGAAAGATAGTTTCCTTCGTCATCCTTCCATCTCCTGTTAGTCTATTTTCTCTCCTCAGCGAAAACGTGTAATCTCTGCTACCTCACCGATCACCTCAAAGGTCCCGACTACGACCTCACCCTCCTCGCGAGCGGCATCCGCCGGCCTGGGCTGGCGCCCGCCGACGGCGACCTGGAACTCGCCGGGCTCGACCACCCGCCGCCCCTCATCATCTATCAGCGAGAGCTGGCGAGGGGCCAGGGTGAAGGTGACC
Source organism: Chloroflexota bacterium (assembly GCA_034718215.1). Classification (GTDB taxonomy): domain Bacteria; phylum Chloroflexota; class Anaerolineae; order JAYEMR01; family JAYEMR01; genus JAYEMR01. Next base: position 27,402 of record JAYEMR010000003.1, on the reverse strand, counting down.
TTCCTCGTCTCACCGGGTTCCAGGTGGATGCGTTCAAATCCCTGGAGCTGCCGGATGGGCACCGGAACTGAGGCAGCGAGGTCGCTGACGTACAGTTGCACCACCTCGTCTCCAGCGCGCTGACCCACGTTCTGCACCTCCACACTGACGGTCAGCGTCTCACCTGAAGTAATGGTCTCGGCGCTCATCTGGAGGTCGCTGTAAGCGAAGGTGGTGTAGCTCAACCCGTAGCCGAAGGGGAACAGCGGCTCGCCGCGGAAGTAGCGGTAGGTGTGGCCTTCCACTCGATAGTCCTCGAAGGGTGGCAGATCCGCCACTGACCTGTAGAAGGTTACGGGCAGACGTCCGCCGGGATTGTAGTCGCCGAACAGCACATCGGCGATGGCCTCCCCGCCCGCCTGGCCGGGATACCAGGCCTCCACGATAGCCGGTACATTTTCGGCCGCCCAGTTGACGGCCAGGGCGCTGCCATTGAGCAGCACCAGCGCAATCGGCTTGCCCAGGGCGTGTATTCGCCTCAGCAGCTTCTCCTGCGGACGGGGCAGCTTGATGTCGGTACGGTCGCCGCCGGCAAAGCCCTCGATCTGAACCGGCATCTCCTCCCCCTCAAGCGCGGGAGATAGGCCCATCACCATGATCACCACCTCCGCTCTCCTGGCTGCCTCTACCGCCTCGACCGCGTAATCAGTGCCGGGCGCGGCCCACAGGAGCTGCACCTGCGGATCGAGACCTCGGTTCACGTAGTCCAACCGCAGGTCATAGAAGCGGCCTGCTTCCAGTTGGACGTCCTTGGTCTGGGCGATCGGATGGTGGATGCCCTCATACTGCGCGATCAGTTTCTCGTCCAGGAAGAGACGGTAACTGCTGAAGCCACGGACTCCGAGCTTGTAAGTCCCAGTCAATGGCGGCACGAGGAGGCCGGTCCAGCGCGCGGCAAAGGCGTCGGTGCGGCCTTTCCAAAGAAAGTCAACGACGGGGTCAATCCGGGTGAGCGCCGGCTCACCCTCAATTTCCGGCTCCTCGTAGTAGGCCGCCGTCAAGCCGGTCTGACCAGCACTGACATCCATCGGGCGCAGGAAAGCGGAGGGCACCACGCTCAGGGGAGGGACGCCCTCGGCGATCTCGCAGCCTTGTGCGTAGTAGAGCCGGGTGGAAGATGAGACCTTCCTTCGGATGCCCTCCAGGGGTGTGAGGGCCTTGGAGGGCGTGCCGTTGTAGTTGCCCAGCAGCACCTGAAGGTCGTCGGCGTTGGGGCCGATGACGGCGATGGACTCCAGTTCTTTATCTAAGGGCAGGAGATCGCCCTCGTTCTTGAGCAGCACGACAGATTCGCGGGCCGTGCGCAGCGCCAGGGCGCGATGCTCCGGTGAATCGTTGACCTCGTAGGGGGTCTGAGCGTAGGGTACCTGTTCAGGTGGATCGAACATCCCTAGGCGGAAGCGGGTGGCGAAGAGCCGTTTGACGGCCTGATCAATCGTGGCCTCGTCAATGAGGCCCTGCTCGACGGCTTCGCGCAGGGCGGGGAAGGTGCTGCCGCAGTTCAGGTCGCAGCCTGCTTTCACGGCTAAAGCCGCCGCTTCGGCCGCAGTCTCCACCACCTTGTGATGCTTGTAGATATCGCGAATGGCCCAGCAGTCGGAGACCACGTAACCCTCAAAGCCCCACTCCTGGCGGAGGATTTTCTCCAGCAGCGTCGGGCTGGCGCAGCAGGGCTCGCCGTTGGTGCGGTTGTAGGCCCCCATCACGGAGGAGGCGTTGGCTTCCTTGACGCAGGCCTCGAAGGCCGGCAGGTAGGTCTCCCTCAGGTCCCGCTCATCCACGCGCGCGTCGAAGTGGTGCCGCTTCGGCTCCGGCCCGCTGTGGACGGCGTAGTGCTTGGGGGTCGCGACGACCTTGAGGTAGTGCGGGTCGTCCCCCTGGAGCCCCTTCACGAAGGCCACGCCCATCCGGGCGGTGAGGTAGGGGTCCTCGCCGTAGGTCTCCTGCCCTCGGCCCCAGCGGGGATCGCGGAAGATGTTGACGTTGGGCGACCAGAAGGTCAATCCCGCATAGATCTCCCGGATACCCTGCCGAATCGCTTCATGGTGCTTGGCCCTCGCCTCATCGGAGATCGCCGTGGCGACCTGGCGCATCAGCTCGGTGTCCCAGGTGGCGGCCAGGCCAATAGCCTGGGGAAAGACCGTCGCGATCCCTGCTCGAGCGACGCCGTGCAGGCACTCGTTCCACCAATTGTACTTGGGGACGCCCAGCCGCTCGATAGCAGGCGCGTCGTATACCATCTGAGAGACCTTCTCCTCCAAAGTCATCCTGGAGATCAGGTCCTCCACCCGCGCTTCAATGGGCAGAGCGATATCCTCGTACCCAGATATGGGATTCATACGCTCCTCCTGTTAATCGGTTGATCAGAGGGGTAGACAATCGAGTCAGGAATATTGTACCCCAATGACCCTTCTCAGGCAAGAATAGGGCATCGCTCCCGCTGAGCTCATTTTGCCCTCTGGCCTAAATTATGGTATGATAGAATCAACAAGAGGAGGGTTTCATGGCGCTGGAAGCCCGTCCCCTGAGAGATCGCCTGTTGGTGGAGCCTATTGAGGAGGAAGCTCGGACAGATGATATACTGGAAGAGGGATAAATGGCTAGAAAAGTGATATTTGGTGAGGAAGCGCGTTATTCCCTGCTGCGAGGTGTGGAGGCAGTTGCTCGGACGGTGGGGACTACGCTGGGGCCGATGGGACGCAACGTGAGCATGGATAGAAGCTATTCGACTTCCATGCCTCCTGACATCAGCCACGATGGAGCTAAGGTGGCCGACCGGATCGAACTGCCGGACCCTTTTGAGGACATGGGGGCCCAGTTGATCAAGGCCGCTGCCTCCAAGACCAATGACGCGGCCGGCGATGGCACCACCACCTCCGTGGTCCTGACCCAGAGCATGGTCCGAGAGGGGCTGAAGAACGTAGCCGCCGGCAGCAATCCCATGCTCATACGGAGAGGCATCGAGAAGGCGGTCCGAGCGGTGCGCGAAGCGCTCAGGGAGATGAGCATCGAGCTGGAGACCAGGGAGCAGATCGCTCATGTGGCCGCTATCTCGGCTCACAATCGTCAGGTAGGGGAGCTCGTCGGTGAGGCATTCGACCACATCGGGCCTTGGGGCAAGATTGTGATAGAAGATTCACCTCACATTGGCTTTGGGCTGCACTATGTGGATGGTATGTCCCTCGAGCGAGGATACTTCTCCCCCATCTTCATCACCAATAAAGACACCCAAGAGGCGGTGGTGGAGAACCCCTACATCCTCATCTCCGACCACAAGCTGACCTCCGCCCAGGACGTTGTTCCTCTCCTGGGACGGCTGAGGCAGATAGGAGCCAAGGATCTGGTTATAGTAGCGATGCAGGTCAAAAGCGAGGCGCTGGCCGTACTGGTCACCAACAAACAGCGCGGCACATTCAATCTCCTGGCGGTGAAAGCGCCCATGTTCGGCAGCTTTCAGAAGCCAGCACTGCAGGATATAGCCGTCTACACCGGTGGCTATGCCCTCTTGCGCGATCTGGGCAGCCGCATGGATGAGGTGACCATCGGCGATCTTGGTCGGGCCAAACGGGTAGTGGCCACTTCGGAGGATACGATGATCTTCGGCGGTGCGGGCACTGAGGGGGAGGTCAGCAGGCGGGCCAACATCATCAAGAGGGAGATGGCCGAGGCCCCCAATGCCTATGAGTGGGAAAAGCTGGATCAGCGGCTGTCACGCCTAACCGCTACGTTGGCCACCATCCGAGTGGGTATGCCCACCGAGATTCAGCTCAAGGAGATGAAGGCCCGTCTGCGGGATGCCATTGAGGCCACCCGGGGAGCGGTGGAGGAGGGTATTGTCCCCGGCGGCGGCGTGGCTTTGCTCAACGCTATCCCCGCGCTGGACGAGGTGAAAATGGATCGCCCGGAGGAGCAGGTAGGAGTGGAGATAGTCCGGCGGGCGCTGGAGGAGCCTCTCAGGCGGCTGGTGTGGAACGCTGGAGGAGATCCACCCGTTGTTCTAGGCGAGATCCGACGCCGCTGGAAGGAGGAGTCCAATCTCCGTATTGGATACGACATCCTTCGGCAGCGCTACGGCGATATGATGGGGATGGGGATCATTGACACTACCAAGATGGCGCGCACCGCACTGGAGAACGCGGCCTCAGCGGCCACAATGATCCTCACCACTGATGCCCTGGTGCGAACGGACAAGAAGGAGGAATGGGAAAAGGAGTGGGAGAGAAAGAAGGCGAAGGAGGAGGAAGAGGAATAACATCATCCTTTTCTGTGCTGGTGAAGCCGGTCTCGGCCGACTGCAATCTAGACTGCGAATACTGTTTTTATCATGATCGTCCCACCGATCCCTACCGCGACCGGAAGCGGCATCGGATGAGCTCCAGGGTGCTCAGGGCCCTTCTGCGTCAGTACATGCCTCTGGCGGGAGCTAACCCCTCCTTTGGCTGGCAGGGAGGGGAGCCAACTTTGGCGGGCCTTGATTTCTTCCGCGAGGTGGTCAAGCTGGAGCAGCGCTATGGGGTATCGGGCCAGGTGGTGGGCAATGGCCTGCAGACCAACGGCACGTTCATTGATGAGGAATGGGCTCGCTTCCTAGCTCAATATAATTTCCTGGTGGGCGTCAGCCTGGACGGGCCGCAGGAGTTACACGATCACTACCGCTACAACGCCGCAGGGGATGGCTCCTGGCAGCGGGTGATGGATGGCATTGAGCTGCTGCGCCAATATGGAGTGGCCTTCAACATCCTGACTGTGGTCAGTGACCTCACAGCCCAGCGGCCGGCCGAGATCTACAGTTTCTTCCGCGAGCAGGGCTTCGAATTCATGCAGTTCATTCCCTGCGTGGAGCGGGATCCTAAAAGCGGCGAGATCGCCCCCTTCTCCGTCAAGCCGCAGCAGTATGGCGACTTCCTCTGCGAGCTCTTCGACCTGTGGTGGAACGATGGGGAACCTGAGGCCTCACTCCGTACCTTCGAGAATGTGCTGGCCGCCTACCTGGGACAGGAGCCGGAGACGTGCGAGTACAGGGAGCGGTGTGACTCCTACGTGGTGATAGAGTACAACGGTGACGTGTACCCCTGTGATTTCTTCGTCACCGAGGAGTGGCGGCTGGGGAACCTGCTGGAGACGCCGTTGGAGGAGATTGTGAGGAGTCCCAAGAGGGAGAAGTTCAGCAGCATCAAGGGGAGGCCCTACGCTGAATGCGAGGATTGTCCCTGGGACTTCATCTGCCACCACGGCTGTCCTCGCTTCCGGCTGGGCCCTGATGGTCGCTTCGGCCAGCATCACTACCTCTGCCCTGCCTTCAAGCAGTTCTTCGCCTACGCTGATGAGCGCTTCCGAGAGCTGGCGGATCGCATCAGGCTGCGACGCGCCCGATCGGCCGCCTCTGAGGTGCGGATGGGCCGGAGGCCAAGATAGTCCCTGCCCCTGCGGATTGGGGCTGAAGTACAAGCGGTGCTGCGGATTACAGTTTACGAGTCACAAAGGAGCAGAGAAATGAATATCCTAGTTACTGGTGGCAGCGGTCGTCTGGCCGAGTACGTGGTCAAGGAGTTCACCGACCACGAGCTCATGCTCACCTCCCGAACCCCTCCTCCGGAGGATCGGTCTCACCTGCCCTGGGTGCAGGGGGACCTCAACTCCTTCGAGGATTGTGAGCAGGCCGTCGCTGAGTGCGAACCGAAGGTGATCTTGCACCTGGGCGCAGTGCCCTATCCCACGGATCATCCGGAGACGCGAGAGCGCACGGAGGCCCGAGGGCGGGATGTGCCGCCATTCGACGCCACCATGCGCACCAACGTGCTGGGCACGTACTATCTGATGCAGGCGGCGGTGCAGGCCGATGTAGAGGCGGTGATCATGACCGGCTCCAACTGCGCCCTGGGCCACTGCTTCAACATCAGCGGAAACTACTTTCCCTATCAGTACCTCCCAGTGGACGAGCGTCATCCCAGCTTCCCGGAGGACTCATACAGCTGCTCCAAGTGGATGGGCGAGCAGCTCCTGGCCTCCTTCACCCGCGCCTTCGGCATCCGCACCTACGTGACCCGCCCAGGCTGGATCCGCCCTCCGGATGCGGAGAGGGAGTATGCCAAGGCCGTGCAGCCCGCCACAGGCTGGAACGACGCGCTGTGGGCCTATGTGGACAGTCGGGACATCGCTTGGTCGCACCGGTTGATCCTCGAGGCCATGGATCGGCTGCCGCCCCACGATTATTTCTTCATCCACGCCGCCGACACCTTGGCCAAGGAGAGCTCGCGGGAGTTGGTGGAGGCCTTCCGCCCCGATCTGATCGAGTCCATCCCCGTCAGGCTTCAAGGCCGCGACACCTTCTTCTCCTGGTCCAAGGCCTACAACAGCTTCGGCTACAAGCCGCGCTACTCCTGGACGGACTTCGCGGAGTAGGCTCTGGTGGAACCCGGGGCCTACTATCCGCGCCTGCGATCCTTACCCCTCGGCGAGCGTTTGTCGAAGGGCCTGCAGGCCCAAGAGGTAGCTTCGCCAGCCAAAGCCACTGATCTGCCCTACGCATACCGGGGCGATCACCGACCTGCGGCGGAACTCCTCGCGAGCGTGGACGTTGGATAGATGCACCTCGACGGTGGGCAGCTCCACTCCAGCTATGGCGTCTCGAAGGGCATAGCTGGTGTGGGTGTAGGCCCCAGGGTTGATGACGATGCCATCGGCCCAGCTCCGCGCCTCGTGGATAGCGTCAATGAGGGCGCCCTCGGAGTTGGCCTGGAAGGTGCGCAGGTCTATGTCCTGCTGGGAGGCATATTCATCCAATCGCCGGTTGACCTTGGCCAGAGTGAAGGCCCCGTAGATATCCGGCTCGCGCGTGCCCAGCAGGTTCAGGTTGGGGCCGTGCAGGACTAGGATTTTGAGCGGCATGGGATCACCTGTCTCCAGCTTGCTCATTCGCCTGCACCGATGCCAGCTTGTCCCGGCACGGGGCAGGCACGGGGGAAAGCGCCTCGATGATCTCCTGGCAGAACTGGGGCAGATCGTCAGGTACCCTGCTGGTGATGATGTTGCCATCTCGGACGACCGGCGCGTCAATATACTCAGCCCCCGCGTTCACCAGGTCGTCCCGCACGGCAGCGTAGCCAGTCGCCCGCTTCCCTTTCATGATCCCCGCGGAGATCAAAATCCAGGGGGCGTGGCAGATGGTGGCCAGCAGCTTATCCCGCTGATAAAACTCGCGAACGAGCTCCAGCGTGCCTTCGTGCTGCCGCAGGGCGTCGGGGGAATATCCACCGGGGAAGAACAGGCAATCCACTTCCTCGACGGACAGATCCTCAATGCTGCCCACGCTGTACCTCTTGCCCTCGGTCATAACGGGGATGGGGACAGTGTGGCCGAAGCGGCCCGTGACGGGCTTCTCATCGAAGGCGGGACGGGGATGGTGGCCCGCCTGCACCGGCACTACCACGATATCGATCCCCTCCTCGCTGAGCCTCAGCAGGGGGAAGAGAAGTTCGATATCCTCGAACTCCTGAGCTACGATGATAGCCACCTTCTTCTCGGAAAGTTCTCCAGACATTTGTATCCTCCTCTAGTCAACTAGCAAGCTCTCGATTCACCTGTACCAGGTACTGGCACCTGTACCAGGTGCTGGCAAAAGGGCTGACAACACACTGCGAGCTGTGACGGAAATCAACACGATGGCCCCTCCGAAAATAGCCCATGGCCCGGGTGCCTCTCTCAGCGCGAGGAAAACCCACACTGGGTTGAGGATTGGCTCCACAGCGGGGATCAAAATAGCGTCCAAGGCGGTGACATGCTTTATGGCTGCGGAGTATAGGACGTAGGAGAACCCTAGCTGAACCACACCCAGGATGAGCAATACTCCCCAATCAGCGGGCGCTGGCGCCTTCCTCAGCATGAAGGGGATGCCAATCAACGCCGTGAGCGAGTTTCCGAGGAGTACAGATTCCAGAGGCACACCCTCCTTCTGTTTGCGCAAGAGGACCGCGAGGACCGCGAAGGCAACGCCACTGGCGATAGCGCAGACGTTTCCCCAGAGGCCGCTGATCGCGAGGTCATCGAGGAAGAACAAGGCTATGCCTCCCATCGTCACTCCTATCGTCACCCAGTCCAGCCACGTGGCCCGCTCCTCAAGCAGCCACGCGCTGAGAAAAGCGGCGTAGATAGGAGAGGTGTACTGGAGCAGGATGGCGTTCGCGGCGGTGGTCAATTTGTTGGCCGCGACGAACAGGATCACGGTTGTAGCGTAGGCGATCATTGCACCAATCTGAGCCGAGGACCAGGTGAAATGAGGGCGACGGACAAGGGCCAGTATGAAGAGCGCGGCAATCGCGCTGCGAGCGCCAGCGATGGCGATGGGGTTCCAGGAGACCAATTTTATCAGCACCCCACCCAGACTCCACAGGACGGCGGTCATGATGAGAAAGCTCACAGCCTTGCGCCGCTCTCCGTTCAATTTATCGGTCAACGCGTCGCCCACGGCGATCGCAGCTTTCCTCCTCCGCTCCTCCAAAACATCACCAATATCCATGTTCCTTCACCCATTCAACCCAATGTGTCCCCAAAGTCAAGCCATTGGCCACAAGAGGATCCTTGGTGAGGCCATTTTTCCCCATCATCTCAGCAATCCATCCCTCCAGCGTATCTTCGAGCTCTCTTGCCACGTCTGGATATTCCTCGGCAACGTCTTTCATCTCATGAGGATCGGACTGGAGGTCGTACAGCTCTTGCATTGGTCCCCTGAGATAGTCCTGTTCCCTGGCTAAAATGTACTTGTACCGATCTGTCCTAAGCCCCCACTTCATCATCCTTGTACATTCCTCCGTGACGAGAAAAGGATAGAGGGGCTCATCCCGTTCCCCATTCAGGTAGGGAACCAGACTTTCCCCCTCCATGGAATCTGGGATGGGGATACCAGCGATGTCCAGGATTGTTGGGGCGATATCAATGTGTTGCACCAGATGTGGGATGCGGAGTCCTTTTTTGCTGGCTCGAGGCGGCCGGATGATCAGCGGAACGTGGATGTCCTCATCGTACAGGCCGTGATGATCGAAGTATATCCCATGCCTGTACATCATCTCCCCATGGTCGCCGAAGATTATTACCAAGGTGTCGTCATCAATATCAAGTTCCTCCAGTGTCCCCAGCAGTTCCCGAACTCCATCATCCACGTACCGAATCTCGCTGTCATACATGGACACGATGTACTCCGCATCGGTAATTCCAGGCCTCAACTGATCGAACCACCTCTTCCAAGGCTCCCCGAAGGGATGCCTCCACAGGCCCTCAAGTGACCTATTTTGCGGATCGCAGGGATCGCCATCATAAAACAAGTGCCGATATCTCTCGGGAGGAAGATAGGGGGTATGGGGATCCCAGTAGTGAACGAAGAGAAAGAACTTCTCATCGGCGTGGGACCTGAGCCAGGGCCTAGCGCGGGCGTTGTATTGCTCACAGGGGATCGCCTGTGCATATTTTCCTCGCAGCCGGGGATTGATGTAGAATTCGTAACCTCTGGCAAGCCATTTCTTATGCCCGTAGAGATTGTCAACCGCGCAGGTAGTGTAGCCATGGCGCTGCAGGATCTCAGGGAGAAAGGGTGCGCTTTCGTCCAGGCCTCTAGCTCCACCGTGGCTGACGATACCATGGGTGACCGCGTACTGGCCGGTGTAGACGCTCGTGAATGATGGCTGCGTCGGTATCGCCTGGCAGTAACAGGATTCAAACAGCGCCCCTTCCTTTGCATACTCATCCATGAAAGGCGTCGTGTTTCTCTCATAACCATAGCAGCTCATGTGCCTCGCGCTGAGGGTGTCAATAGCGACCAAAACGATGTTCATAATAGCCTCCTCTCGTTGAACGCGTCTGGTATCTCATCCATAGTACCCCGTATTATACACGAAATCAGCTAATTTGCTAAGGAAGTCATGTGCGGATCAGTAAGTCAAAATGTCTGCCCCGCTGGAAGCCCGACGAGAAGTCGTCGGGCTAAGGAGTGGCGGGTGATAAATCACCCTTGCCCGCACCCAATCGCCCGTGCCTGCCCGCACCTGCTCCGGTCCTGTCTGCGCAGGTATTCAGCGGCAGAAAAGCCCGATTCACCTGTGCCTGATCAGGTGCAGGCATCAGGCGCTGCTCACTAGCTGGGCGACTTCATCCTTCAGATACTCCTATTATAATCAGGACAACCGAAGGTTGCATCGCCCAGCGGTTGCCTCGTGCAACCTTGTGGACAAGAGCGTTACGTTTTTCACATTGTTGCCCTAGCGGATGGAATGTGATACAATCAACTAATCACCGAGTGAGTAGAAAGGACTTTGAGCCATGAAATTGAGCTGTTGTTGGCTGTACGCTATCAGTAAGTACGGATATCCGGTCGCCATCCCGGATATGTTCAAGGCCCTGGAGGAAATGGCCGCCCTCGGCTTCCGCTACGTGGAACTGGAGGGAATGCAAGGCGATAACCTTCGGGAAGTGTGGGAGAGCAGGGAAGCGCTCAAGGCCCGATGTGATGAGCTGGGCTTGAAGGTGATCAACTTTTGCCCCGTAATCCCTGACCTGGTCAGTCTGGATCAGCAGAAGCGCGAGCGGGCTATCGAGGAGGAGTTCGCACTGGCCATCCGCATCGCGGACTACTTCGACTGCGGGACCATCCAGGCCGACTCCTACACCCCTCCCTTCGAGTTCATCGGCGATCAGCCCTACAAGGAGATGATCAACTTCGGCTTGCAGTATCGGGTGGCGATCCCACCGGATTTCGACTGGCAGCGGCAGTGGGATGTGCTGGTGGATACCATGACCCGCTGTTCGCTGATGGCGAGAGAGGCAGGTCTTCCATTCTGCCTGGAGCCTAGGGTGGGAGAGATAGTCTCTAACACCGACGGGATGCTGCGGCTGATGGACGCTGTAGATGCGGCCGACCCCCTCGCCGGGGAGAATTTCGGGGCGGTGCTTGACACTGGACACCAGCATGCTCAAAAGGAGATCCTGCCTTTGAGCGTGGAGAAGCTTGGACAGCGCATCTTCTACCTGCATGTCTCAGACAACGACGGACGGGTGAACGATCATCTGGCCCTGGGCGAGGGCACTATTGATTGGGAGGGCGTCTTCAGAGCTTTGCAGAAGTTTCACTTTGAGGGCTACGTGGCGCTGGACATCGGACGCGTGCCCGATCTGGATGACCGCATGAAACGCTCGCTGCACTACCTGAGAACACTTTTCGACCGGATGGAGACAACATAGCAGTGAGTTATAACACGGAAGGCCCCTCGTCGGTCTGGGCTTGGGCCAGGGGACTGGGAACGGTTATGGTCCTGCTTTTTCTCATTTTTCTCTCCATTGGTGGGGTGGGAGCCTATCAGGGTCTCCAGAAGCGAGCGGCCCTTCTCCGAGAGGTGGCATCAGAACACTATGCCCGTGGCTTGGCCTACATGCAAGACGATCGGTATGAGCTGGCCATCGCTGAATTCGAGATGGCACTGCAATTTGATCCTTCAATCGAGGGCGCGCAGGCCCGGCTGGTCGAGGCTCAGCGGAGATCGCAGTTCAAGCTCGCCACACCTACCCCCACCCCCCAACCTGAGAAACCCATAACAGATCAGCTGTACATTCAGGCCCAATCCTGCTACGAAAATGGGGACTTGAAGGGGGCATTGGCTGCCCTGAAGGAGCTGCGGGCCATTGATCCAGACTACAAGGCTGAGGAGGTGGCGCACCTGCTCTATGATGTCTTCTATCAGCAGGGCCAGGCCCTAGCGGCTGAGGATCGGCTGGAGGAGGCGCTGCGCAGCTTTGACCAGGCGCTGGCCTGGCGTCCGGAGGACAAGGAGGCTTTGGAGCAGCGGAAGAAGTTGTCACTCTACCTTGCCGGCTTGGGGTTCTGGGAAGCTGACTGGGCTCAAGCGACGGAGACCTTCGCTCAACTCCATGCCCTGGACGCCAATTACAGGGATGTGGCGGACAGGCTGTACAAAGCCCAGCTGGCCTACGGAGATTACGCCGCCGAGGAGGGCGATTGGTGTTTGGCGGAGAGCCAATACGCCCAAACTTTGGAGCTCCGTGACGATCCTGAGGTCCAGAGGAAACGTGGCGAGGCCAGCGAGCGGTGTGCCATGGCCTCCGCGCCTTCTCCCATCCAGGCCGCGACGTCCTTAACCGTCACGGAGGAGCAGCCGGCGTCGGAGCAGGGTACCTTGGCTCTGACACTCTACGATCCTCAGCTAGAGAAGCCGGCTCTGTACTTGGTTCGCTTCGATCCCACAGGCGGTCCCCGCTGGGTGCGTTTGAGGGAGGGCTTTTCTCAACCCGCCTTCAGCCCCGATGGTGAGCTTCTAGCAGTGCGATCTTCGGCGGCGGGTCAGGAGGGGCTGTGCATCATCGACCGGAAGGGGCGGGTCGTCACCCCGTTGCCTGGGACTGCCCGGGGGATGAAACCCACTTGGTCACCCGATGGACAGAGCATCGCCTTCGTAGTGGCGGGTGACGATCTTCACAGCGGTCGCATTTACACCGTCCCCGCCAATGGCCAGGGGGAGCCAAGGGAGGTGGCCTCTGGCTATGCGCCAGCTTGGGGACCTCAGGGATGGTTCGCCTTCACGGGATGTGAGGGCGAGGAGTGTGGCATCATAGTGCGCTCGCCGGATGTGGAGGAGGGAGTGCGCATCACCGCCAGCCCTCAGGACATCGGCCTAGCCTGGTCACCTGATGCCCAGAAGTTGGCCTACATGTCCGATCACGATGGCGATTGGGAGGTGCACATCACCACGCGAAGGGGATGGGTGCAGCAGCTCACGGTCAACGAGGCCCAGGATGGCCTGCCAACCTGGTCACCCGATGGGAGTGAACTGGCCTTCGTCTCCAATTGGGATGGGGATTGGGGATTGTACGTTATGCGCCCCGACGGCAGTGGGCTGCGCAAGCTTTTCATCCTTGGATACTCCTATTATAACGACTATAATGGCCGCTGGGAGCAGGCTCAAATCGCCTGGGGACCGTGACTTGACTTGGAGGCCAATCGTCATAGAATTAGACAACGGGCGGGGCGTAGCGCAGTCGGCTAGCGCGCATCGTTTGGGACGATGAGGTCGGCGGTTCGAGTCCGCCCGCCCCGACTTGGTTTAGCGCAGGATAGAAGCACCAATGCGATGGTTTTCTTCTCAGCAACACCTTCTTGACCCCTTCACCTAACGTCTTCCCCTTTTATCCGCTTGTTATACGCAGTCGGCTTCCTAGTATCATGGAGAGTAAGATAGAGATGGCTTTGGAAGTGTACAACACCCTCACCCGACAGAAAGAGGAGTTCGTGCCCCTAAACCCCCCTTTCGTGGGCATCTACGTCTGTGGGCCGACGGTGTACGACCACGCCCACATCGGCCACGCTAAGGGATACGTCTCCTTTGATGTCATCGTGCGTTATCTGCGCTACCTTGGCTATGATGTGCGCTATGTGCAGAACATCACAGATGTAGGACACCTCACCGATAACGCCGACGAGGGGGAGGATAAGATCCTCGTGCGAGCAGCCCAGGAGCGGGTGGAGCCGATGGAGCTGGTCGAGACCTACATGCGCTCTTACTTCGAGGACATGGATGCCCTCAACGTGGTGCGTCCCGACATCTCACCCCGCGCCTCCGGCCACATCCCCGAACAGATCGAGCTGGTCAAGACGCTCCTGGAGAAAGGCTTTGCCTACGAGGTGAATGGCTCCGTCTACTTCTCCGTGAGGAGCTTCCCTGAATATGGCAAACTATCCGGCCGGCGGGTTGAGGAGCTGAAGGAGGGAACACGGGTGGCGGTGAATCCCGAGAAGCGGGACCCAATCGACTTCGCCCTGTGGAAGCGGGCCGAGCCTGGCCACATCCTGCGCTGGCCCAGCCCCTGGGGTTGGGGCTATCCGGGGTGGCACATCGAATGCTCGACCATGGCTATGAAATACCTGGGCGAGACAGTGGATATCCGGGGCGGTGGTCTGGAGAACATTTTTCCTCACAACGAGTGCGAGATCGCACAGTCAGAGGCGGCGACGGGCAAGCAGTTTGCTAAGTACTGGCTGCACTGGAACATGGTCACCGTGGATGGGGTGAAGATGGGCAAGAGCCTGGGCAACTTCACCACCATCAAACAGGCTCTACAGAAACACCCGCCCTTGGCTATCCGCTTCTTCATCCTCTCCAGCCACTACCGTTCACCCCTGGACTTCAGCGAGGAGGCCCTGACCAGCGCCGCTAGGGGGTTCGAACGGTTGCACGGGACCGTGAGGGTGGTCCGCGCTCAAAGACAAACCGCCCCTGCGGGTGAGGCTGACCCAGCGGTGGAGGAGATGCTCTCCCGCTACAAGGCTGATTTTCTGGAGGCCATGGATGATGACTTCAACACCCCAGAGGCCATCGGTGTGCTCTTTGACCTCAACCGAGAGGTGAACGCGCTGCTCAACTCCCAATCCCGCGCGACAGAGGGTACGCTGTCCGCGGTTGACGCCCTCTACTGCGAACTGGGTGGCCAGATCCTGGGCATAATCCCCGAGAGGATGGAGGGGCTGGGCGGTGGATTGGAGGAGCCCTTGATCGAGCTGCTCATCGAGGTCCGGCAGAAGCTCCGGGAGGCTCAGCAGTGGGAGCTGAGCGATGCCATTCGCAGCCGTCTAAGCAAGCTGGGAATTGCCCTGGAGGACCGGCCAGAGGGTACCACCTGGCGGCTTACGCTGAGCCCTCAGGATGAGGCAGATCAAGGTAGATAATGGCTGAACTGCTTTATGGCCGACATCCAGTACGCGAATCGCTGTTGGCAGGGCGGCGGGCATTTCACCGCCTGCTCCTGGTCCAGGGCGTGGAGGAGCAGGGGATCGTCTCTGAGATCGAAGACCTGGCTCGCAGGGCGGGGGTGACCCTACAGCGTGTGCCGCGGGGGGAGCTGGACCACCTGGGCAACCATCAGGGCCTGGCCGCTGAGGTGAGCCCTTATCCCTACGCTGACTGGCGGGATATGCTTGAAGCGGCTGAGGAGCGGGATGAGCTTCCACTGTTACTTCTGCTTGACCTGCTCCAAGATCCGCAGAATGTGGGCACTTTGCTGCGCACAGCCGAGGCGGTGGGTGTGCACGGCGTGATCCTTCAGGAGCGGAGGCAGGTTGGCATCACCCCGGCGGTGGTCAGCTCCTCCGCTGGGGGGGTGGAGCATCTCCTAGTGGCCCGGGTGACCAACTTGGTGCGCACTATGAAAGCCCTCAAGGAAGCGGGCCTCTGGCTGGTGGGCCTGGAGGATCTCCCGGAGGCGCGGCCCTACGACGAGGTGGATCTGGACATGCCATTAGGACTGGTGGTGGGGAGCGAGGGACGAGGGATGCGGCGGCTGGTGCGGGAGACATGCGACTTTCTGCTGCGCCTTCCAATGCGGGGGCGGATCAATTCCCTCAACGCCTCGGTGGCCGGCTCCATCGCCCTCTACGCCGCCTGGCGCCAGCGCCTCTCCCCTGCCTGACGCCAGACAGGTGAGCGTAGGCGACTGGGACAGTCGCTCCAAACATGACAGGGGAGGGAAAGCCGTTGACAGGCCCGCGAATTCTCATCCTCATGTCTCGTGCCGGGGGCGGGCATCGTAGCGCGGCATCAGCTCTGCGGGAAGCCCTGCTCCAATTGGCCCCTGAGGCTCAGGTCCCTATCGTCGACCTCTTTGCTCATCTGCCCTTCCCTCTCAGTCAGCTTGGAGGCTTGTATGAGCCCGTAGTCCAGCACTCCCAGGGCCTGTGGCAGCTTGTGTGGGATCTGACCAAGAATCCTGGGCGGTCCGCGCGGTTGATTAAAGTGATTACCCCTCTGATCACGCCGACGCTGCGCGAGCTTCTCCGAAGCAGGCGACCGGATGTAGTCGTCTCCGTATATCCCCTGTGCGTCCATGCCTTGGCTCAAGCGCGTCGAGACCTGCCTCTCTCCATCCCGCAGATCACAGTCATCACCGACCTGGTGAACATCCATCCCACCTGGGTCTGCCCGGAGGTTGACCTTTGCGTGGTACCCACCGAGCCGGCACGGCAGCAGGTCCTGCGATATGGTGTCCCAGCGGAGCGTGTCAGGCTCTTAGGGCTGCCGGTCAGGCCGCAGTTCAGTGCCTGCCAGCAACAGAAGGAGGCACTCCGAGCTCAATTGGACCTTCGCCAGGGCCTTTGGACCTTACTGCTGATGGGAGGCGCGGAGGGAGTGGGCCCGTTGTTTGAGATGACCTGTGCCCTGGACGAGGCTGATCTACCCCTCCAACTCCTAGTCGTGACGGGCCATAACAGGAGGCTGCGCCGTGAGATGAGTGCGGTTTCCTGGGAAAAGGACATCCATGTCTTGGGCTTCGTGGAGCAAGTGTGGGAGTTCATGGGGGCTAGCGATCTGCTGCTGACCAAGGCTGGGCCGCAGACCATCTGCGAAGGGCTGAACGCGGGGCTGCCTGTCCTCATCATTGGTGCCCTCCCCGGCCAGGAGGAAGGGAACGCCAACTATGTGGTATCCCATGGAGCGGGTTTGCTCATCCCCTCGCCCCAGGCGCTGGCAGCTACTTTGGATGAGCTGCTGGTGTCGGATCGGAGACGAATGGAAGAGATGAGAGCTCGGGTGCAGGAGCTGGCCAGGCCCCGAGCTGCCCTGGACGTCGCCCAGCTCATTCTCGAACAAGCGGGCTTCCAGACCTCGGAGGTTTTTGGTAGGTACAGGTAAGGGCGTTTCATCACCCGCCGTTCCTTAGCCCGACGACTTCATCCTTCGGATACTCCTATTATAATCTCAGGACAACCAAAGGTTGCATCGTCGAAATTTGACATCCCCTCCCTTTTATGCTATAAATTTAGCTCGGGTTAGTTGGCGGCGTTAGAAGATTGGGGGGCTGACAGAATCAATGCAAAATCCATCAGAGCGTGAGTGGAGGGACTATTTTTACTTTTACTTTGCCTCGATTCCGAGGCGAACGGCTCACGCCTGCCGGAGGGGGTTGGATCACATCTAGCCTCTAGACGGGAGTCAGCTTAGAAAGCGTGGGATGTTCGCTCCCACGCTTTTTTTGTTTTCCAGGAACGGGAGGTGAGCATGCCTCTTCGGGGGGTACGAGGCGCTACGACAGTGGAGCACAACGATGCGGAGGAGATCCTAACCGCTACACGGGAACTGCTGCAGGCGCTAGTGGGGGCTAACGGGATCGTCCCAGCCGACGTAGCCAGCGTCATCTTCACTACTACACCCGACCTCACCGCCGCCTTCCCCGCCCGCGCTGCGCGAGAGTCGGGCTGGACCGATACAGCGCTGTTGGGGGCCCAGGAGGCGGGTGTGAACCAGGGTCTGGAGCGCTGCATCCGGGTGCTGATCCATTGGAACACTAACCATCGGCAGGATGAGGTGGTTCATGTATACCTAAAAGGAGCCGCACAACTGCGACCGGATCGAGCAGGGAGGAGAGAAGAATGACAGCAATCTACCGTCATAAAGGTACTACGAAGGAACACAGGGAGCGAAGCCAGGACCCACACTTCGGCTCTATCCAGGCACGCGGAGAGTGCTGGGTCTCCAGCTAGGGAGGTAGGAGCGATGATCATAGTTATGCGTATGGGGGCTACAGAGGAGGAGATACAGGGCGTCGTGGCCCGGGTGGAAAGCGCTGGTTTTCAGGCCCATCTGTCCCAGGGCGAGGAGCGGACCATCATCGGCATGATCGGGGATGAGCGGCCAGTTTCCCCCAATGGATTGCTGCGCCTGGATGGAGTGGAGAAGGTGATGCCTGTGCTGCGGCCTTTCAAACTAGCCAGCCGTGATTTCCACCCCCAGGACTCCGTCATCTCTATCAACGGAGCGCAGATTGGCTCACAGCGGCTGGTAATCATGGCCGGGCCCTGCGCCGTGGAGAGCCGTGAGCAGCTTCTGGAGACCGCCTGGGCGGTGAAGGAGGCGGGAGCCTCCGTCCTGCGAGGCGGAGCTTTCAAGCCCCGCACATCGCCCTACAGCTTCCAAGGGCTGGGAGAGGAGGGGCTGGAGCTTTTGGCTGAGGCGCGAGAGGAGACGGGGCTGGCTATAGTCACCGAGGTCATGGGGCCAAGGCAGGTTGACCTGGTCAGCCGCTACGCTGACATACTCCAGATCGGCGCCCGCAACATGCAGAACTACAATCTACTTCGCGTCGTCGGCGACTCGGGGATGCCAGTTCTTCTAAAACGGGGGATGATGGCCACCATGGAGGAGCTACTCATGTCGGCGGAGTACATCCTCTCCCACGACAACTATCAGGTGATGCTGTGCGAGCGCGGCATTCGCACCTTCGAGGACTACACCCGCTTCACGATGGACATCAACGCCATCCCTATGCTCAAGGATCTGACCCATCTGCCGGTGATAGCGGATCCCAGCCACAGCACGGGCAGATGGAAGTTGGTGCAGGCGATCTCCAGGGCCGCTGTGGCCGCTGGGGCCGATGGCCTGCTCGTAGAGGTGCATCCCCATCCTGAGGAGGCCCTCTCCGATGGGGCTCAATCCCTCCGCCCCGAGGTGTTCGCCGAACTGGTACAGCAGGTGCGGCGGGTCGCGGAGGCGGTGGGGCGGACCCTGTAGCGGCCAGAAGATGTGAGCGAAGGGACTCAATGACCAGCCTCGGCAACTCGCGGATCGCTATCGTCGGCCTGGGCCTCATGGGTGGCTCGCTGGCGGCGGCGCTTAGCGAAAGCAAGACCTGCAGCCGCGTAGTGGGGATCGCCCGACGCCAGTGGTCCATTGACCAGGCATCGCAGCGAAGGTGGATTGATCACGGCACCCTCGACCTGCGGCGAGGGGTCAACGGAGCTGACATCGTAGTCCTAGCCACGCCAGTGCGGACCATCATCCAGCTCATCGGCCGGATCGGTCCCTGGCTGAATGAGGAATGCCTGCTGATGGACGTGGGCAGCACCAAACGGGAGATCATCTCCGCCATGGAGGGACTGCCCCCTGGAGTGGAGCCGGTGGGCGGGCACCCCATGTGCGGCAAGGAGGTCTCCGGTCTGGAGGCCGCTGAGCCTGATCTCTATGAGGGCGCTCCCTTCATCCTCACCCCGCTGGAGCGCACCTCGCCGGCCGCCCTGGTTTTGGCCCAGGAACTGGTGCGCGCAGTGGGTGCCCATCCCCTGATCCTGGATGCAGAGCTACACGACCGGCTGGTGGGAGCGGTCAGCCACCTGCCATATCTCGTCGCCGCAGCGCTGGTTCAGACAGCGGAGGGAGTGGGGGATGAGAGGGTATGGAGGCTAGCTGCCTCCGGTTTTCGCGACACCTCCCGCCTGGCATCCAGCGATGTAGATATGATGCGTGACATCCTGCTCACCAACCGAGGGGTGATGGTCGACCTGCTGCGCCGCTATCAGGATCAGCTCGACCGCTGGCTGATCGCGTTGGAGATGGAGGATGAGGAGGAACTGGAGCGGATGATGAGAGCGGCGCGCCGGGGGAGGGCTCTCTCCTCTGCTCGAAAGTCCGAGGATGGAGGTGAAAGGTGAAGCTCAGGGTTCGGTCGGCGCGACGGCTGGAGGGAAGTATTCAGGTTCCAGGGGATAAGTCAATCTCCCATCGAGCGCTGCTGCTGGGCGCTCTGGCCGATGGCACCAGCCGAGCACGCGGCTGGCTGCTGGCCGGAGTGACCAAGGCGATGCTGCGCTGCGTGCGTGAACTGGGCATCGCCGTCGAGGTCCAACCTAAAGCAGCGGGCCTGGCGGATCTTACGGTCCACGGCATGGGATTGCGCGGCTGGCAGGCCCCTCGCCGAACGCTCGATTGCGGCGGCTCGGCGACGACGATGCGTCTGCTGGCCGGTGCGCTGGCTGGTCAGCCCTTCACCTCCACGCTCGACGGCAGCCCCCGCCTTCGCCAGCGCCCGATGAGGCGCATCGTGGTTCCCCTGCGGCGGATGGGCGCTAGGATCGGGACAGTAGAGGGCAACGCGCCGTTGGATATCGCCGGCGGCGATCTGCTCCCCATTGATTACACACTGCCCGTGGCCTCAGCCCAGGTCAAGTCGGCCATCCTGCTGGCCGGACTCTTCGCTCAGGGGCCGACCACCGTGCGGGAGCCTGGGCCGGCGCGCGATCACACCGAGCGGATGCTCTCCGCTATGGGGGCTCACCTGAAAATTGATGGCTCAGCCATCACGCTGACGCCGAAGGAGGCGTTGGCCCCCATCGCTGTGGAGGTTCCGGGTGATCTATCCTCGGCGGCTTTCTTCCTGGTGGCCGGATTTCTAGTGCCGGGGAGCGAGGTGTTGATCGAGGGGGTGGGTTTGAACCCCACGCGCAACGGCTTTCTAGAGGTGCTGAGCACTATGGGGGCCAAAGTTAGCGTGAAAAATGAGCGCACGGTGGGAAACGAGCCGGTGGGAGATCTACTCGTACGGTGGAGTGAGCTGCAAGGTGTTGAGGTCAGCGGCCCGCTGGTGGTGCGCATGATTGACGAGTTTCCAGCGCTGGCTGTCGCCGCCACCCAAGCCCAGGGCGAGACGGTGGTCCACGACGCCCAAGAGCTGCGGGTGAAGGAATCGGATCGTATAGGGGGCATCGTCGGGGAGCTGCGGAAGCTGGGCGCTCAGATCGAGGAACGCCCTGATGGGTTTGTGGTCCAAGGACCAACTCCGCTGCGTGGCGCGGAGGTGGACAGCCACGGTGATCACCGGCTGGCCATGGCCCTGGCTGTGGCGGGGCTGATAGCGGAGGAAGAGACCGTGATCAGAGGAGCTGAATGTATCGGGGAGTCCTTCCCAGGGTTTGAGGATGTCCTGCGAGGCTTGGATCAGGGAACCTGACCACGCTTAAATTAGCGAGAGCCGAGGAGCTACCTCGGCTCTCTACCAAAAAAGGAGGAAAAGATGGAAAAGACTCACACCTAGAGACTTCCCACATCACTCATAGATGATACCACCAGGTGAGCCTAAATACTTGACGCTTCCCTTACGCTTTTCATACGATAACGGGGAGCTGATCAAGCCCAGTTAGGATTGACGACTGAGGGCAAAGAGGCCGCGTGTTGCTCGTATAGTTCTCAGGCAACCATCCGCGCTGGCCTTCGTACACCACCTGATAGTATCTCACCCCAAAAAACTCCTCGGTCTGGCCAACCTTCAGCTTGGTGCCATGGGGCACCTTGCCAATCCCCCGCCCGTGGGCTGCTCCTGCTCCGGCTCGATCCCAGAGGGTCACAGGCTTGGGCTGCTCCTTGCAGCCCCTTGTACCATCGGTGTAGATTACCAGGGCTGGCTCCTTGGAAGCCCCGCCACATGCCGCTAGGATAACTTCTGAGATGACCAATAGGAGCAGGAGCAATTTCGTCATATACTCGCCTGATGGACTAAGCCGATCTTGATTGCTCACCCTCCTCCGATGGCTGAACCCTCCATATCTTTTCCGCGTCCTCTACACGGTCGATATACAGCTTTCCATAGAGATGGTCAATCTCATGTTGGAAGACGCGAGCCAGAAATCCCTGAGCCTTGACACGCAACGGTTCCCCCTCCAAATCCTGTCCCTTTACCGTCACCATCGTCGCCCGAGGAACCTCTCCGGCGAATCCGGGCAGGGAGAGACATGCCTCCACCCCTTCCTCTCTCCCCCGCTGCCGCGCGATCTTCGGATTGCACATCACGTGCAGTTTGTCATTTTCCTCCTTATCCTCAGGCAGTTGGATGACCAGTATCTGTTGCGAGATGCCTATCTGCGGCGCGGCCAGCCCCACAGCGTTGTGGGCATGCATGGTGTCAATCATATCGGTGACCAGAGACCGCAGGGCGGGTCCAAAAGAGGTCACCCGTTGAGCCCGTTTTCGCAGCACCGGATCATTGGCTTGTACAAGGGGACGAACCGCCATACCTGAACCTCCTCCTAGTTGGCAGTAAATGCGAACTCAGCAGCTTGTCTCTTCATAGATCGTCATCAGGGCCTGGGCCAGCTTATGAGGATCGTGGCGCCAGGGGTTTACCAGGTCGATCACATCCGCGGTCACAATATTATAGCCTGTCTCGGAGGAATATACGGGAGGTACCAGCGAGATAGGCCAGTCGGGCGGAGTGGGAATGGTCAAGTTATCATTGGCCAAGACGTGGGTGAAGCATCCTGCCGTTCCGTGAAACCGTAGGGCCGCCAGATGGTCGCCCAGGTCATATCCCTCCGTCTCGCCTAGCTGGGTAGCCACGTTGCAGATATAGATCCGAGGCGCTCGCGCAGCGCGAAGCGCATTAGTGATGTCCTCCACCAGTAGGTTGGGAAGCACACTGGTGTAGAGGCTGCCGGGGCCGATGCAGATTAGATCAGCCTCCAATATAGCCTGGATTGCTCCGGGGTAAGCGCGCGCGTTGTAGGGTTCAAGAAAAACGCGCTCAATAGGCAGACGCGCCGCTGGGATCTGAGACTCCCCCTCAACTCGTCCCAGCTGACCTGTATCCTCCCGCAGGTCAGCGGATAGAACCACCTGCTCCAGAGTGGAGGGCAGGATCCGTCCCTGGACCGCTAAGACACGGCTAGATTCTAGAACGGCCCGCTCGAAGTCTCCGGTCACCCCGGCCATGGCGACGATGAACAGGTTCCCAAAGGCGTGGCCATCGAGCCCAGCCCCTTGATTGAAGCGGTACTGAAAAAGCTTAGTGATGAGCGCTTCATCGTCAGCCAGGGCCCCCAGACAGTTACGTATATCTCCTGGGGGCAACACCCCTAATTCTCGCCGCAGATCGCCGGAGCTTCCCCCATCGTCGGCGACGGTGACGACAGCCGTCAGATTAGAGGTGTGAGCTTTGAGGCCCCGTAGGAGGATGGAAAGCCCCGTCCCCCCCCCTATAGCCACCACCTTCGGCCCGTGCTCGCGGCGTCTATAGCGATAAACGACCTCGGCGATGTCCTCTTGACCCGGCCGAATGAAAGCCGCCAGGAGAGAACGGCTGAGCTTATAGATGGCCAGAAAAACCAGCGCCAAGCCGAGGATACCCAGGAGGACCCCTCGAACCGACCGGGGGAGGAATTGGAGGGTCAGATAATAGCCAGTGGGGGATGAGGCCCAGATGCGATAGAGGTCATGTAGGAAATAGACCGCGCCGATACTGATGGCGGTGATACCTACCATTAAGAGCAACAGCCAACGCTTAACCCCCATGCCAATATGGAGCCAACGGTGGTGTAATAGCTGTCCAAACAAGGGAAGCATGTCGGTCTCCTCTCCGATCGGAGTAACCCCATAACAAGGAGACAACGCCCCTGGAGGGAATCGAACCCCCGACACGCGGTTTAGGAAACCGCTGCTCTCTCCACTGAGCTACAGGGGCACATTAGACTGCAATAAATTATACCATCAAAACTCCGAAGGACAAGGATGAGCGATCTGTTTTGCTGTCGCAGTGAGTTTCAAACAGGTTGGTAGGGGTGGGCCTTGCGCCCATCTGGGCACCCGCAAGGGTTGCCCCTACAACCCAAATGAAATACACCCCAGCAATTCCAAATAGGACCACTCGTTCTTCAGTGCTCTCCTTTTTTCAGGAGAGCCAGTCATTGTTTTGATTGTTACTTGTCAAACAAACTTAACGCCAGGATCAAGCGCCACAGCTATCTCGTTGATAAAATGAGGTTCTCCGTCAAACTTTGTGAAATCGGCCAGGTGAGCATAGAAGCATTGCGTTGCCGGCAATGGGATGCCAGGCGATCTGTGGTCTGAGAGCGATCCGAAAGAGATCAATTCCAGAGCTTTCGCAAGGGTTGCCTACTATCAAAAGATGATTACTCGTGGAACACGTCGGTCCAGGCGGTTCAGGCCCGCTGCCTTGGCGGCCTGGACTGCAGCGTCGTACTCGTCACGGGTGATGCGCCGGTTGAGAGGCGGCAGCTTGTGAGCTTTATAGCATGGCCTGTATTGACTCATTAGATTGAGGTAAACATCCCTGGAGATCTCTTCGGCCAGAAATTTCGCTATCTCCGCCGTCCCAGCCAGCCCCTCTGGCAGCACCAGATGGCGCACCAGCAGGCCCCGCAGGGCGATGCCTCGCTCATCCAGCACCAGGTCGCCCACCTGGCGGTGCATTTCCCTCACCGCCGCCTGGTTGTGACGGGGGTAATCGACGATGCCCGAATAGCGGCGGGCGACCTCGGCGTCGGCGTATTTCATGTCCGGCATGTAGATGTCCACGATCCCATCGAGCAGGGCCAACGTGTCCAGCCCATCATAGCCCCCAGTGTTGTACACCAGCGGGATGTGCAGCCCTGCCTCGGCGGCGATGTAGAGCCCGGCCAGGATCTGGGGCACGACGTGGGTAGGGGAGACGAGGTTGATGTTGTGGCATCCCAGCGCCTGCAGGCGGAGCATCATCGTCGCCAACTCCTCCGGCTCCACCGGCTCCCCGGAGCCAAGCTGGCTGATCTCGTAGTTCTGGCAGAAGCGGCAGCGGAGGTTGCACCAGGAGAAGAAGATGGTGCCTGAGCCACCTCGTCCCACGAGCGGTGCCTCTTCGCCGAAATGGGGATTGTAGGAGGCCACGACGGCCCGCTCCCCCGTCCTGCAGACCCCTATCTCTCCCTCTCGGCGGTTCACCCGGCACTCATGGGGGCACATGGTGCATTCCTTCAGCCGGTCGTATGCCTCCTGGACTCGCTTCCGCAGCTCGCCGGAGCGATGCAGTTTCAGATAGGCGGGCTCGAAACCCGGTAAGCGCTCAGCCATCGGTGCTCAGCTCCTCTACGTCTCACCGCGCCAGCAATTCCTCGATGGCCCCCTGGAGTTGATCTAGAGGCACATAGCCGACACGCTGTCCTTGGATGATGAAGAACTGCGGCGCGGGAGGGAACTCGTTATCCTGGGCGATGGCGACATCTCCATCCACCTTCTCCTCCATCTGGCCCTCTTCCAAGCAGGCTGCGAAGGGGTCAGCGTCCAGGCCCAATTCATCGGCATACTCCTTGAGCTTAGCCGGGACGTCATCCGCCTGGCTCCACTCCTCCTGTTGTTGGAAGAGCAGATCGTGCATCTCCCAGAAGGCTTCCTGCTGCCCGGCGCATTCGGCTGCTTGGGCGGCCTTGAAGGCGGCGGTGTGCTCGGATGCTGGAAAATGCTTGACGATGAACCGCATCTCGCCCGGCTCCACGTATTCCTCCTCCAGCTCAGGCCACTCTTCCAGGAAGAACTTGCGATTGGCCGGCGACTGGAAGTCAACGAACTCGAGGAGGCCGATCTTCGCCTCCTTTGAGCCGCGGAAGGCGTCGCCGCCGTAGGTATAACCTGGCCGCTCCGGGTCGGCATCGAACATCGTGGGCAGCGGGGTAGGTGTTGGCTGGCTGGCACTCTCTGCATAGGCCACCTCAATCATGTGGAACACCTGTTGCGGCGGAGTGCCGCTAGGCATCAGTTCGTCGTTGACCAGGAACGCTGGCGTCCACCCGACCCCGGCTTTCTTACCCTCCTCCATGCTGGCCTGGACGTATGGTGCATACTTGCCTGAATCGATACAGTCGTTGAATTGCGCCATATCCAGGCCCATCTCCTCGGCGTATCCCTTGATGACTTCCAGGAAGTCGGACTCCTGCGACCACTCCTGCTGACTGGTAAACAGCTTCTCTCGCATCGCCCAGAATTGCCCCTGCTCACCGGCACAGTGAGTTGCTTCAGCGGCCTTGGGTGCCTTTTGGTGGAACTGGAAGTCCTTGAAGATAAACCTCGCCTTGCCGGTTTCGATGTACATCTCTTCCAGAAAGGGCTCTATCTCCGTAGCGTAGGCAGCGCAGGCTGGACACTGGAAATCCGAGAACTCGATGAGAGTTACAGGGGCATCCGCATTTCCTTTGAACGGCTTGCCCTCGGCCGTGTACTCGGGCCCGCTGGGAGCGACGATCGGTCTCGTGGTCGGCGTAGGTGGTGCACTTGTGGCCGTGGGCGCTGGTGTGTCGGTTGGCGGCAGCGGCGTTGGAGCAGCTGTCGGCTCCGGCATGGCCTTGGGGCTGCAGGCGGCCAAGATCAAGGCCACGATGAGCAGCCCGAGGTAAAGCCTGTACCCTTTAGGGTGCCTGTACCCTTTAGGGTGAAAGTGTCCTAAATTCACTAGTTACCTCCTTAGATTTATAGATTCAGCACATCACAATTTGGACTCGTAGCGGGCTTCAAGCGACCGGGAGGTCGCTCCTACGTCACTCCTATCACTCCGATCACCCCCGGCCCAGCATGGGAGGACAAAACGGTGCCCGTTTCTCCGACCAGGATTTGGCCCTGAAACCCCGTGCTCCCCCTCAGCCGATCAGCCACGGCCTGGGCGTCATCGGGCCGACGGGTGTGCAAGACCCCCAAATGCTCAAAGGGCTGCAGCTCCATCACACGTTGTTCCACCTTCGTCAGGGCAGCGGGAAAGTTCGTGCCTGGCCCACCAATTTCAGTTCCCCTTCGACAAACTTGACGATGGCTTGATCCGCAGAAATCGCATTGCCCGCGAGAGGATGGGGATGAGCGCGTCGGCTCTGCCGCCCATTCTGAGGTATTCGATCGTATCAAGCACGGCCAAGAGGTGCGTCCGGGCCCGCATTTCCCTCAGCAAAGCCAGCACTTCGCTCAAGTTGGCGCCTCCACAGGCGGCCCGAGCGGTGGCCATAACCAAGAATCCGAGTCCCAGGGAAAGCGACCAGGAGTCAAAGACCTTCACCGCTTTGCCGAACCTCCGCGCCGCTGCCCATGCGCTGTTGAAAGTGCCGCTGTGCTTGCTGGTGATCGTTACGCAGACAACCTCGTTCCCCTTCCCGACAAGGGGGGCGAACACGCTCTTAAAAACCCCTATTGAGGGCTGAGATGTCTAGGGGAAAATGCCCTGCTTGCGGGCAGCGTTCACCTTCTTCCAGTATTCCTCTGTGCTCAAGTTGGTTTCCAGAAACTCCTCTTTTCCAACGCGCACCACCAGAGGCACAATCACGATATCCAGCTCCTCCAACACCTCCGAGAGCAAGTCACAGCTCGAATCGGTCACGACCCTTACCATCTTGTTCTCCTCTCCAATGGCTGAAGATCTCTTGAGCGGGCCTGGCTGCGGCTTGCCTAAGACCGCCGAATCCGGTTGCCCGCCACGAAGCCGAGGAGCCTGGTCAATGTCTTACTCAATCGGCCACGACCGGATCAACTCGTCAATCTCCCCCATCGGGCGCATATTAGGCTTTCAACTTTGACAAAACCTCTTCGTTCATCACGTCAAGGAATTTCTCAGCATCCTCCACTGAGTGGAGAAACTCTCTCACATTCTCAACTGTCTGGTCAACAGATTCAGCTCCTAGCTCGCTAGCTAACCTCTGGTAAAGCTCCTGGGGATCAATAAGCTTCTTCTCTAAGGTGCTCTTCGAGATTGCAGGCATAATACTTCGGGTCTTTTTGTGAGCAAAGAGGGTAAACAGCCTACCTTCCA
>JAYEMR010000002.1:0-29567 GCA_034718215.1 Chloroflexota bacterium | reverse complement strand
ACGGCTGGTGATTCGCTCGCTGAAACAAGCCCGGGCCTCCGAAAGCAGGCTTCGGAAACGGTTGGATAAGGCGCAGGCCACGTTGAGAGCCCTCAATGAACGCGGGCGAGGCAAGAAACGGTATCAGAATATAGACGATTTGCGTCAGGCGGCGGAGGCCATCGTGAAGGAGCATCGAGTGCAAGGGCTGTTGCGGCTGAGCTATGACGCCATCGTGCATGAGCGCAAAGTGGGGCACTAATCGGGAACGCCCCACGCGGGTGGTGGAACGCGAGCCTCGGGTGAGCGTCGCGGTGGATGAAGCGGCGGTGGAAAAGGTCGTGCGACAACAGGGCTGGCGTGTGTATGCCACCAATGCGCCTGCAGCGCAGCTTCCCTTGTCCCAGGCAGTGTTGGCTTATCGCGGCCAGTACATCGTTGAGCGGGGCTGTGGACGATTGAAGGGGCGTCCCCTGTCGCTGACACCGATGTATCTGGAACGTGATGACCACGCCACAGGACTGATACGGTTGTTGTCTATCGGTTTGAGAGTATTGACCTTGCTGGAGTTCGTCGTGCGTCAGCGTTTGGCCAAGGAAGGGACTGAACTGGCAGGACTTTATGCCGGCAATCTCAAGCGCACCACAGCCCGTCCCACTGTTGAGCGGATCCTGGAGGCTTTTCACCTGTACCAGGTACTGGCAAGACATCACCCTCACGATCATTCAGGAACCCCATCGCACCCGTCGTCATCTCACGCCACTCTCCCAGCTACAACAGCGCATCCTGACGTTGTTGGATCTCTAGCCGGATATCTACATCAGGCTCTGCGTCAATTCTTTCAAACCGCCCTGAAAATGAGCGAACCATGAGAGAAAATACATCGCAAAAGGAAACTGCTCGACCGGGTCCGCGATGCTATAAGACTCAAGCGCTATTCAATGCGAACCGAGGAATCCTACACCAGGTGGGTCAAGCTTTTTATCCTCTTCCACGACAAACGGCACCCACGAAAGATGAGAGCTGACGAGGCGGTGAGAACAGCAGCTCAACTGGCCGGAATAGAAAAACACGTCACCCCGCACGTCTTCCGGCATAGCTTTGCCACGCACTTGCTTGAGGATGGATACGATATCAGAACAGTCCAGGAACTGCTGGGCCACAAGGACGTGAAGACGACGATGATCTACACCCACGTCTTGAACAAAGGCCCCCTAGCTGTCCGAAGCCCACTGGATTGGACCCGCTCTCAAACCGATAGGGAAAGCCCGCCCTCTGGCACGAACTGACGGAGATAGCGTGCCGTCTCGGTCAAGTCCTCCAGAAGCTGCTCCTCGGTGTAAGTGGAACCAGGGATGGCTTCCACGATGAGGAGGTTCCGCTCCACCGGGGCCATGTACTCCGCCAGCGGACTGGAGTCGAAGCGGCGGTGCCCTTCCTTGACCGCATCCAGCACTGCCTCTCCATCCACGTGCCCCTGAGCGTTGTACTCCGGGGTGAAGGGCCAGTGGGCGCTGGCGTCGGCGGTGGTCTGCTGCAGGTGGATCACCTCACTCACCGGCGCAAAGCAGCGCAGCCACTCCTCGTAGCTCAGGTCCTCCCCCTCCAGCCCATAGTGCATCCCCGCCTGGTGTCCCACATCCACCGTGAGATACACCGGCACTCCTACGCGCTCGCGGTTCACCGCCGCCAGGAACTGATAGGACTGCTCAATGGTCCAGGGCGTTTCGGAGGGTATGTACATCTGCTCGTTGTACAGGGCCGCCATTCCCTTGTCCGTCGCAACCTGGGCCAGATCGCGGAATTGAGAGGCGGTGCGGGCCATTGCACTCTCGGCCCGAGCTGGGTCCTCCAGGACCTCCACCGGGATGGCATCCCAGTGTCCACCGATGCGGTTCACCCCCATGGCCAAGGCGATGTCCATGCACCGTATGATCCATTCCCTCATCCGAGCTCGCACGCTGGGATGAGAGTGGGAGAGGCCATGGAAACGATGAGTGGCCATGCCGGTGTAGACGTCGGTGATAGTCACTCCGTACTCCTTCGCTGCCTCACGTGTGCGCTCCGCCGCCTCCAGCTGGTAGGATGTATCCCCACTGAAGAAGGGATCGAGGACATCAGCGCAGAACTCGTGATGGGGATAGCCCAGCTCACGGGTGAGCCGCATCCAATTCTCCGGCTCCTCCCAGCGGCGGGTCAGAAAGGCGCCGTTGATCCCGATGTCAATGAAGATGGTGCGTTTAGTCATTGAGCCTCCTTGAGAGGTGGGATAGCACAAAAATGCGAAGCGTGCAATTCAAGCGGTTAGCCATCAACTTTCAGCTTCTGTTCAAAGGCTGACTGCTGACTTCCATTTTCCTGAGGATCGAGGCGTCCCCGCCGAGGCCGTTTCAGTACTTAATGGGGCGAGGACGCCCCTGAACCTAAAAGCAGAGGGTAACGAGTTAATGGGTAATGAGTCAATAAGAGCTCAGCCCACTCGTTGCTCATCTACTCGTCTCGTCACCTGTTGCCCCCTCCACGATCTCGACCACACCACGGTCCCCATCCACGCGGAGCAGTTGACCATCCTGAAAGATGCGGACCGCATCCTTGATCTGCAGTACTGTTGGGATACCGCACTCCCGGGCCACTACTGCCCCGTGAGAAAGCAGCCCGCCCTCCTCCATGACGATGCCTGAGGCCAGGCTGAAGAGAGGGGTCCAGCCGGGGTTGGTGTAGGGTGCCACCAGAATATCCCCCTTTTTCAGCTTGTCCGCCTCCCCCAGGTTGTGCACCACCTTGGCCCGGGCTGTCACTTGGCCGGAGCCGCAGGCCACGCCGGTGAACTTCCGTGCGGCTAGGCGACGGGTGGCTCTCTCAGGCCCACCCCGGCCCACGATCGCCGAGGGCGGGGTGAAGTTACGGTAGATAACCGTCGTACGACGGTGCTTGCGCACCACATCCCGCACCTTGGAGGGCCCCAGTTTTCCCTCCAGCAGGCCCAACAGATGCTCCCTCTCCATCCAGAAGATGTCCTCGGGCTCCTCCAGCACCCCTCGGTCCGCCCAGCGACGCCCCTGCTCCAGAAGCACTTTCCGACAGTAGTAGAAGGCCCGCGAGGCGATCACTCGCGTCTCCTCCCGCCACCAGCAGTACTCCTTGACCAGCTCCAACTGGGATAGAAAACTGGAACGACGCCAGGGCGCAAAGCGAAGCCAGCCATGGGACAGCCGGGCGATGGCGCGCTTCCTCTCCAATTCGCGTATCCGCTTTTGGAGTTCAAATCTCTCCTTCGGGTTCTCCTCATCCCCTCCAGCGACGAAGTTTTTGAGCGCCCGCAGCACAAATGTGGGGTCCTCATCCCAGCGAGGGCAGGCTAGGTCCTCGTCGCTGGGGGCCATGTAGCGGAATGTCTCGATGTACTCCTCCAGGGCGGCCCAGAACTCCCGGCCCTGGGGCCTGTCCTGGAAGGGCCTGTCCTGCAAGGGGAAGCTCCGCAGCCTCTGGGAAAGCTCACCCAGAGATGCCTCTTGGATCACCTCAGCCAGCATAGGCTCTGACTGCGCCCGCCGCGATAGGCGCCACAGGCCGAGCAGGGGCTTGACTGTGCCCACGTCGGAGAGGCCGGTCAGCAGCCGGCCCATGGCGATAGGCCGACGGCCTGGGTAGTCCTCATTGAGTCGATCCACCATGGGCTGAAAATCGTCCTGGGACTGGGTGGCTAGGAAGGTGGTGAGCAGGGCGATGCGATTGGCCTCGAAGTGGATATGGAGCATGCGTTTCACCGCGGCCCGCAGCTCCTCGTCGTTGAGCGAGGAGGGATCCATCTGGCCGAAATCCTCCTCCCGGCGGCGGAACTCCTCGCAGTAGGTTTGGGCCTCCTCCAACACCTCTTTGTAGGTACGCTTGAGGGCCAGGAGTATGGGCAGGCCACGCAGGATGGACCGAGGGGTGTAGCCGGTGGTGCGGCCCTTTCCCTCGTAGGTAGGCTCGATCCCCACCGTGCGGTCAAAAGCCCGCTCCTCAAAGCCTGGGATCAGAGCAGCATACTTCTTTGCCAGGCCCACGTTCCAGTAGGCATGTCCGAAGAAAAGGCCCGTCCATCGCGCATCCTCCCGCCGCTTCCGCATCATCCTCAGCCGGATGAAAAGCTCCTGCATGGCCTCGGACCACTCCCAATCGTGGGACAGGGATTGGGAGAGGACGGAGACGAAGCCGGGCAGCACCTCGCGGAGGTTCACCGAGGTCCACTGGCCGATGTCGGGATCGAAGGTAAAGGAGGTCAAGGGCCGGGATTGGAGGATGTAGAACTCCCCGTCGTAAAGCGCCCACTCGATATCCTGTGGGTAGCCGTAGATGGCCTGCACCTTGTAGCCCAGCCGGGCCAGTTCAAGCAACTGATCGTCGGTCAGACAAGGCTCCTGGCGATCCTCGCTAGGAACCGTCACCTCCCGCACGCCGCCATCCTCGTCGGGCAGGATCATCACTCCCTTGTCCGCGATCTGGCGGGCGACCACCCCCTCGTCCCAGCCGTCCACCACGTAGTGATCGGGCGTGATTTGACCTGAGGCAAGCCCCTCACCCAGCCCCCACACCGCCTCGACCGCCATCTGCCGCTCCCGGCCAGTGGTGGGGTTCAGGGTGAAGAGCACCCCCGAGGCATCGGCTGGGATCTGCTGCTGCACCAGCACCCCCATGGCTACCTCGGCGGAGGATAGTCCATTCTTCTGGCGGTAGGCCCGCGCCCGCTCGCTCCACAGCGAGCCCCAACAGGCCCTCACGCCCTTCAGAATCTGCTCCAGGGAGGTGAGATTGAGGTGAGTATCGTACTGGCCGGCGAAGGAGGCCTGGGCCAGGTCCTCGGCTGTGGCGGAGGAGCGCACGGCCAGGGGGAGAGGATCGCTCGAGGGCGAGAGCTGATCTCGCAGAGCCCTGCAAGCCTCGACGATGGCCTCCACTACGCCACCCGGCACCTCAGCCTGATCGAAGCGATCCGACCAATCCGTCGCATCCTCCAGCTCGTTAGCGGCCACAAAAGCCCTGTAAGCCTCCGTGGTGATCACGAAGCCGGGCGGCACTCTCAGGCCCTCCTCCTGCAGCTCGCTCAGATGAAGGGCCTTGCTCCCTACCTGTGGGCCATCCTCGGCGGTGATTTGATCCAGGGTCAACACATAGGGGATCATCGTAATGGGTAACGGGTCAATGGGTAATGAGTCAATGAGTAACGGGTCAACGGGGCCTTGTTGCCTTGTTACTCATTACTGCTCTGGCCGAGTCAGATCAACGACTGAACCGGGGTCGGTAGCTCCTCCCCGCTGCTGGTGACCTGTCGGCGGAGCTGGGTCAGCGCGCGATCTGCGGCCTCCAGCACCTCATCCACCTCATTTGATTGGATGATGAGGGGAGGCTTGATCTGCACTGTGGAGGGGCGTAGATCGGCGAAGAGGGCCAGTACGCCGTTGTGAGCCAGCGCGACGCTCATCATGGGCCCCAGCCGCTCATCGGCCAGCTCCAGCCCGATCATCAGCCCTCGTCCGCGCACGTCAACGACTAGATCGGGATAATCGACCCGAAGCTCTTCCAAGCCCGATTTCAAGCGATCTCCCATCTCCTGCACGTGGGGCAGGAAGCCGAGCTCGGTGATCTGATCCAGCATAGCCATGGCGGCCACGCATCCCAGTTCCGCCCCTCCGAAGGCGGAGGCATGCACGAAAGGATGCTTTTGAAAGAAGGCATCCAGGTGAGGGCGATAGCAGGCCACGGAGATGGGATACACTCCCCCGCTCATCGCCTTCCCCAGCACCAGGATATCGGGCGCTACATTCCACTCGTCTGCAGCCCACATCCGCCCCGTGCGCCCCAGCCCCACCTGCACCTCATCCAAGATTAGCACCGCTCCCCTTCGATCGCAGATCTCACGCACGGCGGGGAGGTAGTCGTCGGAGGGGATGAGAACTCCACCTGTGGCGGGGATAGTCTCCAGGATCACTGCTGCCGTCTCCTCGTTTACTGCCCGCTCCAGTGCCTCAGCGTCGCCGAAGGGCACTTTGCTGAAGCCGGGCACAAGCGGCTGGAAGTAGCGATTGAAGTGGGGGTCGCCAGCCGAGAGCGCGAAGCCGGTGTGGCCATGATAGCCCTTCTCGGCGGAGATGACGCCTGGGCGGCCAGTGTAGCCCCGGGCCAGCTTGATGGCCAAGTCCACAGCCTCGCCGCCAGAGGGGGTGAAGAAGGAGTAGCGGATGTCGCCAGGGGTGAGCTCAGCCAGGCGTTTAGCCAGCGCTGCCCGCTGCTCGCTCATGAGGGCGTGATCGCCGATGTCCAACTCATCCATCGCCTGACGCACGGCCTCGATCACCCGCTGTGGACGGTGGCCCAGGTTGAAGCCGCCCGCGCTGGCGTGGCAGTTGATGTAGCTGTGGCCCTCCAGATCCCACAGCCGCACCCCCTCCCGTCTGCCCGGCACGGCGGCGAACCCCAGCGCCTCGTACACCGCCACCTTGCCCGGCGAGACGTAATCGGAGAAATCCTGGATCACCGCCTCCTGTGATTGTTGACCAATGTAGCGAGTCATGATCGCTCCTGCCCCATCCCCAGCACCTGACGGCGATAGACCTCCGCCGGGTGTGTGTGGATGGCGCCCACCTGCTCAGCCGACATAAAGTGCGGGCCGCCAAGGGCGTAGGCTCCCAGCAGGACCTTCGCCGCCGTGACCATAACATCCGTGATGTCCAGCACCTCCTGCGGCGACTCGCCGAGGGCGATGAGGCCGTGATTCTGCAGCAGAACCACCTTGGGCCACTCGCCGTACAGGTCAGTGTATCTCTCCACCCGGCCCCAGACCGCTCGCGCCAGAGGTAGGCCGAAGTCGACGTATGGCACGTACACCGGCGCGGGGCCGCAGACGACGATCTCATCGGGGAAGAGGCGTCCAGAGAAAGCCTCCTCCGCCTTCTGCGAGCACAGGATGGCGTTGACCATTGTGGGATGGGTGTGACCGACGAAGGACGCTGCTCCAGTGCTCAACGCCTGGGCATGCAGGATCGTCTCCACCGAGGGGCGCAATGGCCCAGTGGGATCCTTCTTGGCGGCCTTCAGTCCCGCTTGGACCTCTTTGCGCGACAGGTCTTCCTCCTCTAACAGGGCTAGTACGCCCTCGAAGCGCACTTCGACGAAGCCGCTCTCATCAATGGATTCTAACCGCATGCCACTGGCCTTCACGAAAAAGGTCTCGTCATCTATCCTGGCCGACGTGTTTCCCCCACCCGGGGTCAGGTAGTCCTTGGCCGGGTCGCCGAGCGCACAGGACATGGCGACGAGTTGATGGAGGATCTGTCTTTTGTCAGGCATGAGTTCCTTTCAGGCCGTTAAAGGCAACGAACCAGTGAGATTGTACATCATTAATTATAGAGCAAGGGAGTCAAAGTCAGGAGCGGCAATCATGTTAGATTGCCGCCCCTTACTATCGTTGGGATTAAACAGTCTCCAGCCGGCGGGGTCGCAGCCAGCCTTCTGCTAAAAGCCATGTGTATCGAGCAGCAAATTCACGACGAGGATGAAAACATCTTCGCCTCTGACAGCGGCGTTGATTAAATCCAACGGACATGTTTGGGCTTTATCAAATTTGACCCGATACATAATGCTCACTTTTCCCGTCTGTAGAAGCAACTCTCTTCTAAGTCCTCCAAACCCTGCAGTTCCTCATCCAGCAGCTCATGGTAGGCCAGGCTAAAAGATTGATCGAGGAGGCTCACGTTGGCCAGGGCCTCTTCCATAGCCTTGCAGATGAACTCGTCCCCCTGCTCGTGGCGGGCCTCCAGGATACGACGTGCCTCTGGGCCGCCGATCTGCCCCAGGGCCCAGATGGCTGTCTCCTGCACCTCCCGGTCGCGATCTCGCGCCAGCTCTCTCAGTCGAGGTACAGCTTGAGCCAACTGCAGCTCACCGCAGGCTCGCGCCGCTTCGTAGCGCATCTTCGGATCGCTGCTGCGCAGCTCCTCAAGGACTATCGGAGCCCAACGGGTATCGGCGCTGCGGCCCATGGCGAACAGGGCGCTGGCTCTCATCTTGGCCTCTTCGTGATCGTAAGCTGCCTGGATCAAGTCAGGCACCCGATCATCGCTAACATAGGCCAGTGATTCCAGCGCCCGTTGCCGCACCTCCAGCGGCTCGCGAGAGGGATCCAGGGCTTCAAACAGCACCTCGCACACCCTGGCTGCCTGCTCCTGAGCCCGATCCCGGAGTTCGCCCTGGAGCACGAATTTGCCTAAAGCCGTAGCCGCGGCCGCTCGGACCTCAGCAGCCGGATCCTCCTGCAGAAGCTGGATGAGGACGGAAGCCAGCCCCCAGTCACCATCCTCCCACAGGCCCTCAATGGCCAGGGTTCGCACCCCGGCGTCCTCATCACTCAGGCGGGGGCGGAATAGGGCCCCAAAGTCCACTAGAAAACTGGCCTCCGCAATTTCGATCAAAGCTCGCAGGACTCGGCGTTTCCGTTTGACTTCGAGGCGGAGCCAGATCTCTTCAAAGCGATCCCTCTCCTCCTTGACCAAATTGGACAGACTGTAGAGTGGAGAGAAGGGCAGCTCACTGCCTGGGCCTTGGATTACCTCCAGGGCGCGCTCAAACTCTGGGGAAAGCATGGGTACCGATACGCTCAGCCGAGCAGCCGTCGCATCTCGTGACCGTGCTCATCTTCGTCCGCCGCCTGCTCTTCCATTTTCATCTTCAACGCGAACAGACCTTCCTGCTCCGCCAGTGATGCCAGCCGAACGTAGTTCTTCACATCGATCGTCTCTTGGAATGAGTTCCTGACTTGCCATTGAACCCTCCTAATAACAAAATTTATCCTATCCCGATGTCCCCGAGCCCTGTGTTGATGATTATACATCTCCTCTCCCTCCCGTGCAAATTTACCTAGCGGCCCCGATGAGCCCCTCAAAAGTTACTCAGGCTGGCGAAGCTCTCATCTAGCGCTTCGTCTACCTGACGGAAGAGCTCGTAGAGGAGTTCATACTGTTTGGCGCGCTTGGGGAGTGGAGCGATGATCTCCTGCTGGGTTGCGGTGTTAGCCACTGCGTCGGCGGCATCGCGGTAGAGGCCGACCCCCATCCCGGCCAACATCGCCGAGCCTAGGCAGCTGGTCTCCATGATGTCCGATCGGATCAGAGGCACCTGGCACACGTCGGCGATGATCTGCACCCACAGGTCGCTGGCCGATGCACCGCCGCAGACGCGAAGCTCATCCACCTCCATGCCGGCATTGCGCACTGCATCCAGGTTGTAACGCAGCCCGAAGGCACACCCCTCCAGCACCGCCCGGATGAGATGGGCTCGGGTGTGCTTGAGCGTGAGGCCGAAGAAAACGCCGCGCCGGTGGGGATCGGCCTTCGGAGCCCGCGCTCCGGCCAGGTAGGGGAGAAATATCAGTCCATCGGATCCAGGCGGAACCGTAGCCGCAGCACGGGTCATCACCTCGTAGGGACTAACACCCTCACGGCGGGCTTGCTCCCGCTCCTCGGCGGCCACCTCGTCGCGCAGCCAGCGCAGCGCACCGCCGGCCGCGTCCACATTTCCTCCTAAGATCCACAACCCTGGTATAGCGGCATGGTAGATCCAAAGCCCACTTCCCCGGATAGGGCGCTCCACCGCCACCAGCAAGGAGAAGCTAGTGCCCAGCATCCCGATAGCCTGTCCACCGCGGATGGCTCCCATACCAAACACCGAGGCCGCCGCGTCCATCGCCCCCGCCACGACAGGTATGCCAGCGGGCAGCCCCGTCTCCTCCGCTGCTCGGCGAGTAACGTGTCCCACCACCTCATGAGGGGCCCGCAGGGGGGCGAAGTGCTCCAGGCCCAGCCCCCAAGCCTCCGCCAGCTCCGGCGACCATCGCCCTCGTGCCGTGTCGAACAGGCCCGTGAAGGCCCCCTCTGAGATACTGAAGCCCAGCTCACCCGTGAGCCGGTAGGCAAGATAGCCGCTGCCGGGCAGGATGTGGGCGATCCGGTCGTAGGCCTCTGGCTCCTGCTCCTTCAGCCACAGCAGGCGAGGGGCGACGAGGGAGGTGTCCAGCGGATTGCCGTTGACCCGACGCAGGAGAGTGGGTAAGTCCATCTCAGCCAATCGGGCGCAGATGGGGGCGGAGCGCTTGTCAATGTAGATGGTCGCCGGACGTACCGGCTGCCCATCCTGTGCCAAGCAGACGGCGGCTCCACTCTGGGAGTCGAGCCCCACTCCGGCGATGCGCTCAGGCGGAGAGGCGCTCTCCTCCAGCACATCGTGGATGGTCTGGACCGCCGCCCTCCACCACTCCTCAGGGTTCTGCTCCGCCCAGCCAGGGTGGGGCGTGTAGATGGGGTACTCAGCCGTGGCCGAGGCAACGATTGAGCCATCAGGCTCGAAGAGTACCGTCTTGCAGGCCGAGGTACCCAGATCAATGGCCAATAAGCTTTCAGCCATCAGAAGCCAGCCCTCCAACGGTCAACCCAGGCAAAAGCGTCATCCCTTTGACGCCAGTTACAGATAACGCTATAATTAGAAACAATGAAGCCACTGAAAAAAGTGTTTCAGTGGACAAAAAGGGAGATATCCATGACCTGGAGAAGTATTTTGAATCTGATATTCCCGTCATCATGGTTTTCAAAGGGGAAGAGATCACCACCGCGCTCCCCAATCCCTGAGAGCGCCCTCAGCTATGCGCCGCTTGAACATCATCACAAGGGTGGGTGGATAGGGGGATGGCTATTCTTGGATGAGAAGGGGTTCGGGTTTGTGGCCCAGATCATCACTGAGCCGCTGTTCCATGTGCCCTACTCATCCTTGATGCGATACAACTACAACCGTCTTTACCAGACTTCCACTCCAGCTGAGGATCGGCCGCGGAGGCGTGCCCGGGACCTGTGCTTCCTGCGGTTCCACATCAACGATCCTCAGCTGCCCGTCCGCTGTTTGGATTTTCGTGGTGAGCTTGAGAGCATTCAGCCCTTAACCCAGGACATTCACAAGCTGGCCTTCGGTGAGAGGGATCAGCTTTGGGAAACTGAATAATTCAGACACATCGATTTCACCACGCAGGGCCAACTTACTATCTCGAGATTTCAGGCTAAGTGCCATTACGAGCTCCACATGGCGCGTTCGCGCCACTAATTGGGAAAGAAACAAACCTAGGTAAGTTATGCGGAGCTTGTTCCGCGCTCCGATCACGCCGACCACCGCTTTAGGGCACAGGATAATAGCCCACGCCCAGCGCCCCTGGCCCAGCGTGAGCTCCGGCTGTGGGGCCGAGGTCGTCGAGGACGTGGATCTCACGGCAGTTGAACCGCTCAGCAACCTCCTGTCTCAGGACCTCCGTCTCCTCGGGGACGAGGGCGTGCAGGATAGCCGCGCAGATCTCACGATCCCCCACCTTCGATTCCATGATGTCCAAGACACGGGCGATGGACGCTCGGCGGGAGCGGGCCCGGCCTACGGGTGTGATCTTGTCGTCGCCGATCCTGATGATGGGCCGGAACCCCAAGATCCTCCCGATGAGGGCCTGGGGAGCTGACAGCCGGCCTCCCTTGCGAAGATACTCCAGCGTGTCCATCGTGAGCAGTGTATCCACCTGAGGGATCAATGCCTCCACCAGGGCCATGACCTCCTTCTTGCTCTGCCCTTCCTTGGCTGCCCTGGCAGCGGCGATGGCGATCAGGGCCTCGCTGGCCACGCAGGTCTGGGTGTCAATGACCGTGATGTCCGCATCCGACATCATGTCCCTGGCGATGTGCGCCGAGTTCAGGCTCATGCTGATCTGCGCGGAGAGCACCAGGCAGAGAACGCTCTCGGCCTTGGCCAGCGCCCCCCGGTAGGCCTCTAGGAAGTCGTTCACACCGGCCCCTGAGGTCTTGGGCAACGGGTTGCACTGGGGCAGCAAGCGGTAGAACTCCGTGCTGGAGATGTCTACCTTGTCGCGGTAGTCCTTCCCTTGGATGATTACGTGGAGCGAAGCCAGGAAGATATCCAGCTCCTCGGCCAGTTGCTGTGGGATGTCCGTGGATGTGTCGGCAACGATGGCTATTTTTTGCATACTCGGCCTCCTTACTCAGTACTGTGCTGGTGTGAAAAGCCGCCGGCTGCTACGCTGCTAACCGCTGCCCCATTGTAACACAGTTGGGGACGGGCCGCAAACCCCACCTCTATCCCTCGCCCGCCTGAGGCTGCGTCGCCAGTGGACTCAGTGGAAGGGCTACCTCTACCTGGAGCTCTCCGGCACCGATGGCTTCCTGACCATCAACTACGATCCGCCGGAGACCACCCTGGTGCGGCGCGGGACGCCGCGCGACGTCGAGCGCTACGAGTTCCCGGCGCCGGTCAACACCTGGGCACGGGAGCTGGAGGAGCTGATGAAGGCCATCGAAGGAAAGCCCGCCCTCTCGGCCACGGGAACCGATGGCCTGCGGGCGGTGGAGATGGCCTACGCGGTCTACGAATCCAGCCGGGAGGGGATGTCGGTCAGGCTGTGAGCCACGCACAGAGCGAGAACGCCGGGGAGAGAGTCTTCCCGGCGTTCTCTTTGGGTGGTCGCAGAGGGCAGTCCACTACCAGCTCAGCCAGTACCGCTCCACTGCCTCTCGCTTGGTCAGACGCACCTGCTCGCCCTCCAGGATGACCATCACCTCGTCCTGCTCCAGCAGGGGATGGATAAGATCGGGCCCGTAGCGGGTGGCGCGGTATATGTGCCGCCCCTGCTCCCCCAACAGAGGGGTGCGGTACTCCCAGACGATCTCCTTTCCCTCGGTCAGCTCAAACAGCCGCCCTGAGTCCGACTCACAGACCAGGACGTTGCCGTTGGGCAGCTTCTGCACCCCGGCACGGTAGGGGGAGAAGAAGGTCTCAGGATCCTCGTAGGCCCATACGACTTTTTCGCTCAGCGGGTCCAACTCGACGACCCGGGAGTATCCCCGCAGCGTGCCGTTGTCGAACAGCAGAATGTGTCCATTCTCCAGCATGGTGGGCTGGTGCTGGCCATCCAGGTAGCCCACGCCCCAGGCCCACACGATCTGCTCCCTCTCCCGATCCACGACGCCGATGACGTCCTGGCTGCGGCAGCTGAAGAGCAGGTTGCCCGCCCGGAAGCGCTCATCCCGCTCGCCCGAAACATTGGGGGGCAGGACCTCCAGCGTGTTGGTGTGCAGCCAGTCCCTGACCGTCACCGGAAGGGGGACGCGGCCCAGATCGCGCAGCTCCTCCACGTGGTCGAGGAAATGCCACTGCCAGGCAACCTCGTTCTGAGGAGTGATCTCCACGATGGAGTCGCTCCTCAGCTCATCGAGGATGGATATCCCACGCTCGTCCGGGCCATCGGTGGCCAGCAGGAAGAGCGTGTTGCCGTTGGGCAGCCGCGCGAAATCGTGATGATACATCCCCTCCCACTGCCAGACCAGCTCGCCCGACCAGGTCAGCTCCATCAGGCCGCCGAGGTAGTTGTCGGCCAGCAGGTGACCGTTGGGCAGCAGCTCAGGCAGCTGACAGTGGACGACGGGCCAGTTCTTCACCGCCAGGCCATTCATGTCAATGAGAAGTGCCTGATCCCCGAAAGCCGGTGAGAACAACGTGTAGCCCGGCCAGGCCTTCTCATGGTCGTAGCATCGGACCCCAGCAGGGCCTCGGTAGAAATGCTCAGAGAGATCCCTATCACTCACTGAACAACTCCCCTGATGTGAGGGAGTTGCCTGTCCTGCCTGCGCAGGCGAACGAGGGCTCGGAGTACAACTCCTCGCCATCAAGTACAACTCCTCGCCATCAATTGTGATGTGCCGACTCTACTCATTGAACAACTCTCCCACTGATAATCCGAGGTGGATTCGGCGGATCACCTCCCCGATGAGTGGCCCCACGGAGAGGGGGGTGATGTTGGGCAACATCTTCTCCGGGGGGACAGGAATAGTATTTGTGACCACCACTTCCTTGATAGGGCTATCCTTGATTCGCTCGATGGCTGGATCGGAGAAGACGGGATGGGTAGCACAGGCGTAGATGTCCTGAGCACCCCCTTCCTTGAGCACCCTGACTGCGTCGATCAGCGTCGTCGCGGTGTCGATCTCGTCGTCATAGATGATAGCGTTCTTCCCATCCACATCCCCAATGACGCTTAGCACCTGAGTGTCCATCCCTATGCGCCGCTTTTCAATGATGGCCAGCGGTGCATCGAGCTCCTGCGCCATATTGCGCACCATTTTCGACGCGCCCACATCCGGGGCGACGAGGATCATGTCCTGCAGATCCTTTTGGAGGAGGTAGTCTCGGATGATGTAACGGGCCGTCAGCTCGTCAACGGGGATGGTGAAGAAGCCCTGGATCTGCCCGGCGTGCAGATCCAGGGTCAACACCCGATCCGCCCCGGCGACGGTGATCATGTCCGCCACCAGTCGGGCGGTGATAGGCACCCGAGGCTGGTCCTTTTTATCGGTCCGTCCGTAAGCGTAGTATGGAACCACAGCCGTGATGCGCCCTGCCGAGTCGCGCCGCAGGGTATCAATCATGATCAGCAGCTCCATGATGTTGTCGTTCACCGGGCGGCAGGTAGGCTGGATGAGGAACACATCCTGCCCTCGGGCGCTCTCGTGCAATCGGGTTAAGATATTGTCATTGGGAAACGTGATGATGTCCCGCCCCCCCAGCGGCACATCCAGGTAGTCGCTGATCTCCCGAGCCAAGGTGGGGTTGGCTGTGCCGCTGAAGAGCTTGATGCGTCCATACATTCCCTCCTCAGAATGATCCCGTGGATTCCCCACTACACCTCTCATTTTCCTCCTCCCTCTGAGCGCTCCTCTGCCCGCACCTGATTGGGCACAGGTGATAAGCCAAACTCGCTAGCTAGGATATCCATGAGCAGCACATCGTGGTAGTGCCCCTCGGTGAAGTGCGCTTCACGCAGGCGTCCCTCCTGGTGGAACCCATACTTCTGATAGCATCGGAGAGCGCGATGATTGAAATCGAAGACCCGCAAGGAGACGGGGTGCAACCCCTGATGTCGTGCAGGCCGATGTTGCCGATGTGCTCTCCCTCCATCGTCTCTATAGCGAACACTTGATCCCTGTCATCCTTGGCCTGCCGCTATTTGCCTGCACCTGATCAGGCACAGGTGAGGAAGCGCTTCCCTTCTTCAGCCATCTGATCCAGGAGGGCTTTGGTAGCTTCAGGGCTGTCACCGGCGACCCGTTCCACCACGCATCCGCTGGCCCGCAGCTCCTGAGCGGTTGAGTCGGGCACACCCAGCGGCCCACCGATGATTGTCACGTGCTCGGCCTGCTTGGCATCATCCATGGAGAAGCCACAGGTGGGACGGAACCTCCCGATGTACTCCTCCGCGCCCAACCAGTCCTCCCGTGCCCAGTCCTCAGCTGTCTGCCAGAAGAGGACATAGTGGCCTAGGGTTTTCTCCAGGGCAGCTGCTAAGGAGTCCTCGATTTGCGCCTGCAGGAGGCCTTTCCACTCCTGGCCCTCATCCCATTGATCGCCGGGGCAAGCGGTGGTGGGCACATAGAACTTGTGCCCTCGCACATGGTCAAGGGGTATGCTTAACTCTTGCATAATCCAGGCGATAAGCCGACCGCCGCTGCGGAGTTGGGCTTCAGTGGGGATTGCATCGGTGAAATTGCCGGCGAAGCAGATGCCGATGGAGTAGGTGTTAGCGTCGCGGGCGTGGTAGGAGATGGTGGTCAGCTCGTTGGTCTGATAGATGGTCCCGTCGGCTGCGATATCGAAGTGATAGCCGATACCCGGCCAATCAAGGTTCTCCA
The DNA here is from genome assembly GCA_034718215.1 of Chloroflexota bacterium. Taxonomy (GTDB): domain Bacteria; phylum Chloroflexota; class Anaerolineae; order JAYEMR01; family JAYEMR01; genus JAYEMR01. The sequence continues at coordinate 13,830 of JAYEMR010000002.1, read as the reverse complement.
CATGGTATCGGGCTATCCGTTCGGCGGAGACGGAGGGGGCAACGGCGCTGTGATGGACGGCGATGTGGGTGATGTCCTCCCGACGGCGGGCTCTGTAACGCTTGGTAGGATGTTTGGGCAGCTCGTCAACGATGTCCTTGATGGGAGGCTTAGGTCCCCTCTTCTCCAGCTTTCTGATCCTAGTTCGGGACTCCCAGGCCTCTGTGCCGACTAGCTTCAGACGCACTCTCCCCGGCTCATATTCCTCCAGTGCCACTCGCTGGAAGTACTGTGTAAGTACGCCATCCTCCTCGAATTCCTCGGTAATAGGATAACCGCAGATATCCAGCCCATAGCGATTGAAGAAATCCAGGAAGAGCCCTCGGACCGTTTTGCCCGTCTCGGGGAAGGTGCGCTCCGCCGGTGCCGGCGGAGCATAACCCCAGATGTAGTCCTGCTCCAGCGCGGTCTTGAAATCGGCGAGGACGTTGTGCTTGCCGGAGATGCTCCACTGGTCGGCGGTGCTCCAACGATACAGGATCACGCAGTGGATCTGCTGCTTTCCCCGTCGGTTCCAGTTGTCGATCTCCTCGTAGACAGCCTGCACCCAGCCGTTATTCACATCCTCCCAACGCCCCATCTGATCGGCTTCGGTGATGTACACCGGGAGGTCGCGCATGTCCTCCGGAATTGCCCCCATGAAGTCCCGATAAGTTCGGAACTGCTTGTGCAGATGGTCGAAGGGGGGATCCATCCTCTCCTCGCTGGTGACGAGGCTAGGATCAGGCCTCCAGGTGTAAGCGTGGAGGGCGATGCCATCGGGGCGCAGGTAGGTCAGGATGTCGGAGAAATACTTGATCCAGTCGCCGCTTTCATTGCCGGGGTAGGTGGTAGTGGCATTGTAGGGTGCTACGGCCCCCACGACTACTTTGTGCGCATCACCGGCCTGAGCCTTGATGGCACTGCGACATTTGCTAAAACACTGGGCATAGAGCTTAGGGGTAATAGGCTGGCCCTCAGGGCGCTCCTGCTCATGATTCATCTCATTTCCGATGACCCAGATGCGGCAGCCTAGGGAGTTAGCTACGAAGTTGGCGCAACGCTGGGCAAAAGCGTCGTAGTGCTGGGGCAGGGGAATCGTCCCTGTCGAGCCGTACCCATTGTTGAGCCGAACTATGACCCCCAGCCCTTGGTCAGCCAGGTTGGAGTAGTCTCCGCCGCTTTGGTCACCAGGGTCACGTCCTATCGCCTCGGTGACCAGGACCCAGCCAGGTTTGCCTGCCTCTAGCATTATGGCCTCGCCGCCTGGATCGTGAAATCCGACAAGGTAACGTGACTCTCCTGCCTGCGCCTGCGCCCAGTGCCTCGCCGTCCCGGCACGGGGGGACAGGCGCCTGCCTGCGCGGGCAGGAGACAGGGAGCTTAGAAAAGGTCTATAAGCCATATTACCTCCTCCATACCTATACCTGTTCGGGTCCTGTCTGCGCAGGCAGGACAGGTACTCGTACCTGCCTGCACCTGATCACCCGTGCCTGCCCGCACCTGATCAGGCACAGGTAATCGGGTACAGGTGATCGGGTGCAGGCCCTGTGAATACTTAATTCTACAGGGCAGGTGGACAAGATCGGACTTCTGAATTATACTATAAGCTGCACCTCTTGTCCAATTCCTGTCTGCCACAGGCAGGGGGTCATTTCAATTTGGGGGCGCTGTGAGGGGGCGAGTTAGCAGATCAAGGGATCAACGAGTCAATAATGGGGAGAGGCGACTGGTCAACGGGTTGGCTCTCTCCAGTGCCTCGTTCCTGCCTGCGCAGACAGGGACTCGTTACTCCATGGGACTGCTAGCCCTGCATGGCCTGCTGTATCTACGAGCACTGGCCTGGGATGTGGTGGATGACGCCTACATCTCTTTCCACTACGCGCGCAACCTGATGGAGGGACATGGCCTGGTCTTCAACATCGCGGAGAAGGTGGAGGGGTACACCAATTTCCTGTGGACAGTGCTACTGGCCCCTCTCATCGGGCTGGGGATTCCGCCGGCCCCTACCGCCGTTCTGGCGGGGCTGACCTTCAGCGGGGTAACTATCTGGCTGGTGCATCGGCTGGGCCAGAGGGTCGGAGAGCCGTGGGTGGGTGCCATCGCAGCGCTGTTTCTGGCCCTGGATGGTTCCTTCGCCCTATGGTCGGTGGGAGGCATGGAGACAGCTATGTTCACCTGCCTGGTCCTCATCGGTGCCGCGGCCTACCTCCGCGAGCTGTCGGCTCCGAGATGGCCCCTCTCGGGCCTCCTCTTCGCCCTGGCAGCCATGACCCGGCCTGAAGGGGTGATGCTCTTCGCCGTGACCGTAGGGCACCAGGTGCTGGTGCGCCTGTTCGAGGAGGGACGACTGCTTCGAGGCCGCGATCTGATCCGCATCCTGCTCTTCGGCGGGTTGTGGGGAAGTTACTTCTTGAGCCGCTGGTGGTACTATGGCTTTCCTCTGCCCAACACCTTCTACGCCAAGGTGGACGCTGGTGGGTCGCAGGCGCAGATCATGCGCGGGGTCCACTATTTTCTCACATTCGCTCGCATCCACCTGGGGTACATCGCTTGGCTTCCCCTTGCCCTGCTTTTCATACGCCGGCGGGTGGCCCGCTGGACGACCTACGCTCTGGCGATGGTAGGAGCTTACGGGGCCTACGTGGTCTATGTGGGCGGAGACTGGTCGGTGGGCCGATTCCTTGTCCCTCCGCTGCCCTTCTTCTACCTGCTGCTGGCCCAGGGCCTGGTCGAGGGATACCGATGGCTACGGGATCGCAGGACAGGGCGCTCCATTCTGCTGCGTCGCCTCAGCCTAGGAGTGCTGATCCTCTTCCTGGTGAGCATGGGGCTGGCCTCATCCTGGTGGGGGGAGTATGAACTTTTCGTCCGCCCTTTCGAGGCTGGGCTGGCCAACCGGGCGCGGATCGCCATGGGACGCTGGCTGCGGGAGAATGCCCCCTCCGATACGGTGATCGGAGTGGATGCCGCTGGGGAGCTGCCCTACTACTCCCGACTGCGCACCGTTGATCTCTTCGGCATCACCCAGCCATCAATCGCCCACATGGAGGTATCCCACATGGGGCAGGGCACGCCGGGGCATGAGAAGTTTGGGCTGGGCTTCGTGCTGGCCCAGCGGCCTGACTACATCATAATCTACGGGAATGCCTTGGACGGCGTGGAGCCCTACCAGCGGGTGGACGTGGGCTGGACGGAAGAGCCAGAGCTCAAGGATTTTCTGTCTATTTACCAGCTGAAGGCTCAAAGACCCTGATGAAGTGAGAAGTCAGAATGCGGAAGGCAGCCTGTCCCCCGCCTGTCGGCGGACAGGTGCCTGTACCAGGCACGGGTGGCCAGGGAAGCCTCGCTTCTTACTTCTCCCGATCAATAGGCTCGGGCGAAGATGGCCATCTTCTTCGCCGGTTTACCGCAGCGGATGCAGCGCCCCGATCCCTCTGGCTGGTCGAGGGGGATGCAGCGTACAGTGGCTTGGGTCTCCTCCTGTATCTGGTCCTCGCATTCGCTATCACCGCACCACCAGGCCCTGGCGAAGCCATGAGCCACTACCTCTTTGAATTCCTCGTAGGACCTCGGCTGAGCGGTGTTTCGCTCCATGAACTCTCGCGCCCGCGCCAGCAGGTTGGCCTGGATCTCCTCCAGCAGGGCCGGCGCTCGTTGGGCCAGCTCATCCATAGGCACAGACACCTTCCCTTCTTGACCCGGCTGGTCGCGTCGAGCCAGCACCACCTGCCCCTGCTCCACATCTCGAGGCCCGACCTCAATTCGCAGCGGTACGCCCTTCATCTCCCAGTGGTTGAACTTCCAGCCAGGTGTGTGCCCCTCCTGGTCATCCACCTCCACTCGCAGCCCATCGGCCAGTGTCCCTTGCACCTCCTCCACCACAGCCATCACATCCCGCCTCTGCTCCTCGCTTCGCCAGATGGGGACTATCACCATTTGGATAGGGGCCAGCCTTGGCGGGAGGATCAGCCCCTGGTCATCGCCGTGGACCATGATGATGGCCCCGATGAAGCGAGTGCTAAGTCCCCAACTGGTCTGCCATACATACTGCAGCTCGTTATTCTGATCGAGGTACTGGATATCGAAGGGGCGGGCGAAGTTCTGCCCTAAGTTGTGAGAGGTAGCGGCCTGCAGCGCTCGCTTGTCACCCATCATGGCCTCGATGGAGTAACTGTCCACCGCTCCGGCGAACTTCTCATTCTCGCTCTTGCGTCCTGCGATTACGGGCACGGCGGCCTCATTCTCCGAGAAGTCGCGGTACACCTCCAGCATGCGCTCCGTCTCCTCGCGCGCCTCCTCGGCCGTGGCGTGGGCAGTGTGCCCCTCCTGCCACAGGAACTCCGTGGTGCGCAGGAATAACTTGGTGCGCATCTCCCAGCGGACGACGTTGCACCACTGGTTGATCATCAGGGGTAGATCTCGATAAGATTGAACCCACTTGGCGAACATAGAGTTGATGATGGTCTCCGAGGTGGGCCGCACGATGAGCGGCTCTTCCAGCTCTTTCCCACCGCCGTAAGTCACCACGGCCAGCTCTGGGGAGAAGCCCTCCACGTGCTCTGATTCCCGCTGGAGATAGGACTGAGGGATGAACAGCGGGAAGTAGGCATTGGCCGCGCCGGTCCGCTTGAAGCGCTGGTCAAGGCTACCTCGGATGTTCTCCCACAGGGCATAGCCGTAGGGTCGGATGACCATGCATCCCCGGACGGGGGCGTAGTCCGCCAGCTCCGCCCTCTGGATGACGTCGGTGTACCAACGGGAATAATTTTGACTGCGGGGGACGATTTTCTCTGACATAACCCTCCTGTATCATTTTTCTGATCGCAGTATACTCGTCATTCACTGCGACCTAGCTAATTAGATTTGTTGCGTGATAAGATAGGGGACAACCAAGCTATCTCTTCCTCCGAATTTCGGACGATCTAATCGCGCAACTCCACCACGTCGCCATCGTTAAGGACGTGGTCTCTCCCCACCATCTGCCCATCGTACACCCCACCGCCCCAGAGGCGGGCCGATTTTAAACTTTCCAGGAAGTCACGGTGGACCTTGCCTGCAAACTCCTCCACGATGCTACCTTTCTCCAACACAAAGGGCCTGTCGAGATCAGGTTCCTCGCCGGGGGGCTTGGAGTAAACGCGGATGATCCCCAGCCGCTCGAACACCGCCTGCTTCAGGCTTTCGAGGTTGCGACCGGTGGCCGCGGAGATGGGGAGCAAGGGCCAGTCATCCCCAAACAGCTCCTGAAAGACCTCGAAGTCCCCATCCGTGCTCTCGTCATCGTTTTTGTTGACGAGCACCAACAGCGGTTTAGGGGTCAGATGCCGTTGTTCGGGGTAGTGATCTTTCAGATGACGAGGCACGATGTGGTGCTCTTCGAGCAAAGCCATCGTATCTTCAAGCTGCTGAATCGGATATGCCTGCAGATCCACAACTAATAGTATGAGGTCTGACTGGTGAATCAGGTTCATCAACTCCGGCTCTAGATAGTCCCTGCTCAGTGGCGGTGTGTCTATCAACTGGATCTGAATATTCTCTACCGGCATCATACCAGGAGTAGGCCTCCAGGTGGTGTAAGGGTAATCCGCTACCTCAGGGGTGGCATTGGTCAGAGCCGCTACTAAGGATGACTTTCCCACGTTGGCGGCCCCGACCACCGCCACCTGCCCCGCGCCTTCCCTTTCAATATGAAAGGGGGGTTTGTGTCTGCTGGGGCCTTTTGGCCTCCCGGAAACCTCCCTCAGCTCGGAGAGCCGCCTGCGCAGATCGCCCCTCAGCCTATCCGTGCCCTTGTGCTTGGGGACGACGCTGAGCATCTCCTCGAGGTAGACGATCTTCTCCTCGCTCGTATTAGCCGCGCGATATCTCTCTTCAATTTCGAAGTACTTTGGAGGAAGATTTGTCGGCATGGCTGGGTGCTGCCCTCAATTCAATCAAACCCAAAGGCCACCTTGACCGCTCGGTTCCTGCCCTTGTTCATCGCCACCGCCAGGGCGCGCCTGTAGTCCGCCAGCGGGAAGCGATGGGTGAGCAGCGGGGATAGGTCCAGCTTTTCCTCGGCCATCCATCGGATGGTCCACTCAAAGGTGCGAAGCCGCTCTCCCTCATGTTCCTCCAGCGCGCAGGCGCAGTTAGTGCCAGTCACTTTGAGCTCCTGGAACCACAGGGGCGTCCAATCCACCTTCTTTGTCTGCCCAATTGTCCCAACTACCGCTAGACTACCGCCGGCCCTCACGAAACGCAGCGCATCGTCCAAGCTCCCGTCATTGCCAACGCAGTCGTAGACCACATCCGCTCCGCCGATCATCATCCGCTCGCCCATAATCGGCTTGTAGAGCCGGCCTCCTGTGGCCTGAGCCACCGCCTGATAGTGGTCTCCATCCCGCAGATAGATCACATCGTCGGCGCCGTATCGCTCGGCGAGCTGCCCCTGAAAGGGATATTTAGCTAGCACGATGACGTGGGCCTGACTGTCCAGGCAGCGCAGCGCGGCCACAGCACAGATGCCGATAGTCCCGGCGCCGATGACGAGCACCGTGTCGCCGTCCTCAGGTAGGCAGCGGCTCACTGCGTGCAGCGCGGTGGTGAAGGGCTCGATCAGAAGCGCGTTCTCATCGGATATCTCATCCGGCAGGGCGAAGAGCTGGAACCTGTGGGCCAGGAAGTAGGGGCTCCAACTGCCCCCAGTATCAGCGCAGGAGCCGAGTAGGACACCGGGGGAGATACTTCCCCCGGCGAAGTTCTCACAGCGGGACCACTCCCCGGCCCGGCAGTGAGCGCAGGGCGGATCAATGGACCGCACGGGGCAGGGCAGCACCGGATCCACCACCACCCGCTGTCCTAACTCGAAACCCTCGACCTCTTCCCCCAGCTCCACGATGGCCCCCACCTGTTCGTGGCCCATGGTGAAGCGCTGAGAGGCGAAAGGGGAGAGCAAAGTGCTGGTGCGCAGCTGAATGAGATTGAGGTCGGTGCCGCAGATGCCGCCGTAGCGGGTCTTGACCTTCACCCAGTCGGGGCCAAGCAGCTCCGGCTCAGGCACGTCGCGATACTGCAAGCAGGAAAAGGGACCGTAGTAGGCTGACCGGTAGAGGGGACCCAGGGCCAGGCCGAAAAGGTAACGGGGGATGGAGACGCTGAACTGAAGGGCTTTCATGCTGTTCCTCGTCAACTCTACCAGTTGGTCACCGAGCCATCCAATCGGCGCAGTTGGGGGTGGTGCCACATTCGGAAGGGATGCGCACGCGCTGCCTCTCGGTCGAACTCCACCCCCAGGCCCGACCGCTCAGGCGGAAGGAGGTAGCCATCCTCCCACTCCACCTGCTGGGGCACTACGTCCGCGAGCATGGCACCAGGGCGGTGCGCCTGTTCCTGCACGCCGAAGTTGCTGCAGGCCAGGTTGAGGTGCAAACAGGCCGCGGTGTTGACTGGCCCCAGCGGATTGTGCACCGCCAGCTTGATGTAGTGGGTCTCGCACCAGTTGGCGATCTTCTTGGCCTCCGTCAGGCCGCCCACGATGCCCAGATCTATCCGGGCGTAGTCAATCAGCTCCTCCTCGATCAGCTCTCGGAAATGCCACTTGCTGGCGAACTGCTCCCCCGCCGCCAGGGGCACGTTGATCTTGGACCGCAGCAGTCGAAAGGTGTCGGGGTTCTCGGAGCGGATGGGGTCCTCCATGAAGAAGGGGCGGTAGGGCTCCACCTCTCGACAGAGCAGGATGGCATCTGGTGGGTCGAGACGGGTGTGGATGTCGAAGCAGATCTCTATCTCCTCACCTACGGCCTCTCGCACAGCCTCGAACTGCTTCACCGCAGCGCGGATTGCCGAACCGGGCTCCAGGATATCGTCCTGCTGAGGCAATCCCCAGCGGACGAACTTCCACCCCTCCTCCGTTGTCTGCAGGCAGCTCTCCACCAGCGGCTCGACCTCCATGCTGTGCCCCACATTGTGGGGGTAACAGACCACCTTGTCCCGTACCCTTCCGCCCAGCAGTTCGTAGACAGGCACTCCCAGCGCCTTCCCCTTGATGTCCCACAGGGCGATATCAATGGCCGAGAGGGCGCTGGAACCGATCTTATCCGCGGGGAAGAAGCCTCCGCGAAAGAGCATCTGCCAGATGTGCTCGATGCGGAAGGGATCTTGGCCCACCAGCAGATGCTGGAAGTGCTCCACCACCTTCGCCACGGCCAGTTCCCGTCCGCTCAGTCCCGCCTCGCCGACTCCCGAGATCCCCTCGTCGGTGTCCACGACCACGAACAGATAGTTCCGTCGGCCTCCCCACACGGGAAAGGGTTCCACGTTGGTGATCTTCATATCCCTGGGCCTCCTTATCACTGGGGAAGATGGTCATTTGATGCAAGCGTATCTCCATAGCCAAGTGGACTGCTCATCACCTACCAGATCACATTCAGGCCATCCACAGCAGCGATGGCTGGGTCTTTGCTCAACAGAGGTAGCCTCAGCCGCCAAGCGGTGGCAGCGATGATCCGGTTAGGCATATCGGGGACAGTGTTGCAGTCAATTGACTCGAGAGCGCGGACTACGGGTGTGTCCAAAGGGGCTACAGGGTAATTGCTAGTCGGAGGGTCAACAAGGGCCAGTACCTGTTCGATGAGCGCTTTTGGTAGTCGTCTCTTCTCAACTAGGTACACAATCTCAACCAACGCGACGCTGGGTATCCAGATGACATTTTCTCCCTCGTCAGCAGCCCCAAAAATGGTCTGACAAATTGGCGACAGCCTTGGGGCCTCTGTCAGATGCCATACCAGAGCATGGGTATCGGTGACATAGTTCACTCATCGAACCCCTTTCCGAGGCTGGACCAGGCTTCCTGGCGGGCAGTCTCAAACTCCTCTTCGGTGAACGAATACCCACTCCACAGTCCACCCAGTTTCACAACGCGGCATGGAGGCTTTCGTTGTCGAGCCTGGAAACGCAAAAAATCAATGAACTGCTTGACATCGCCCAGGTGCTCTGGCGATAAGGTATCTAGGGTAGACATAATACGCATCTTAGTCGTGTCAGCAGTGCTCATTTAGTTTCTCCTTGCCCTACCAAAAAGCGGGATAGCAGAAGGTTGGTCAGTTTATTCAGTTTTGATATTTTACCATGCCGCAGGGTTTTGTAAAGCTTACGTAAGTCCCCAACTCTGAGATTCAGCTGCGGCGCCCCCTACAGAACTGGTGATTACCCACATCTCACCTGTACCAGGTACTGGCAGATTCGAGGGGCGACCGGCCGGTCGCCCCTACAGTTTCCACCTCTGCTTCCTTGGTGATCTCCATCAGTTTTCCCCCTTGTCGTTGGATTCAACTCCGCGAAGGCTACGAGAGGAAGCGCATTTGACAAAAAGGACTCTTGACTTTATAATATCAAATTGCTTGGCCCGCTAGCTCAATTGGCAGAGCAACTGACTCTTAATCAGTAGGTTGGGGGTTCGATTCCCTCGCGGGTCATCTGATAAAAGCACACTCGCTCACTCCTGAGCGTCGAAGGGCGCGGTGCGGTATTCTCCCTCAGGTGTCGACAGGAGCTGCTGCACCTTCAATTCCGCCTCGTCGAGCTGCTTCTGACAGTTAGCGGCCAGCGCTTGACCCCGCTCGAAAAGGGCCAGCGATCCCTCCAGGGTCAGGTCGCCTTCCTCCAACCTATGTACTGTCTCTTCCAGTTCCGCGAGGGCATCTTCGAAGCTCAGCTCGCTGACCTCCTTCACCTCTTCCCTCCTCTCATTCTACCATCACCCCAAACTCCCCATCGCTCACCCGCACCCCCAACTTATCTCCTGTGTGCACCTGCCCCACTTGCCCAACGATCTCCCCCGTCCGCCGGTGGCGCACCAGGGCATAGCCTCGATCCAGCGTGGCCAGCGGATTCAGGCTCCCTATACGGGATTGAAGCCCCTTCAACCGCTCGCGCCGCAGCTCCATCCGGTGTCGCAGCGTGGTCTGGGACCGGCTCAGCAGCTCATCCACCCGCTGGCGGGCGGAGTTGATTTGGCTGCGAGGGGAGGCGTGCTCCAGCCGCTGGGTTTGCGCCTCCAGCGCCCGCTGGGCGCGGTCCAGCCCATCCTCCGTGAGCCGGGCTGTTTGATCGCGACGGGCGGCGATGGTGGCCTGCAGCTCCACCTGATCCGGCACGGCCATCTCCGCCGCAGCCGAGGGAGTGGGAGCGCGCACGTCGGCGGCGAAGTCAGCGATGGTGAAATCGGTCTCGTGCCCCACGCCGGAGATCACCGGCACGCGAGAACCACGGATGGCGCGGGCCACCCGCTCATTGTTGAAGGGCATGAGTTCCTCCAATGAGCCGCCGCCCCGGGTCACGATCACTAGATCCACCTCCTCCCGTGCGTTCAGCGCCTCCAGCGCCCGCACTATCTCCTCCGCCGCCTTCTTCCCCTGCACCAGCGTGGGGCTGAGAAGAAGCTTCGCCAGCGGATAGCGCCGGCGGAGGACGTTGCACACGTCCCGCAGCGCGGCTCCGGTCGGCGATGTGACCAGGCCGATCACCCGAGGGAAGGGAGGAATCGCTCGCTTGAGCTCCTCGTCGAAGAGCCCCTCCGCAGCGAGCTTCTGCTTCAGAGCCTCCACCTGCTGATAGAGCAGACCCAGCCCCGAGGGCTGAAGGGTATCCACGTAGAACTGGTAGGCTCCCCGGGGCTCGTAGACCGACACCCGCCCATGGGCCTCCACCTGCTCTCCGTCTTGTGGCGGGCGGGACAGTTTTTGGGCCCGCGAGCGCCACATCACACAGGAGATGCGCGCGCCCTCATCTTTCAGGCTAAAGTAGAGGTGCCCTGCCGTGGACTGCGAGGCGTTGGATACCTCCCCCTCGATCCACAGATCCTGGAGGGTGAAGTCCGTCTCCAGCAGCTCCTTGATGTGGGCGGTGATCTGGGAGACGGTGTAAGTGGTCTGGAAGAGGGTCTGTTGGCGCCAGCTCACAGGATCAGCTCCTATCCGATGCTAGGTAAAGTCTTCGACGGTGGATGGCCGCCTCAGAGGGATCCAATCCCAGGGCCAGCAGCACCTCATCGGGCCTCCCCGTGCCTCGATCGCCTGCCTGGAGCACCATCCTCAGTTTCAGATCCCCCTCCACGGACAGCGATCGGATCAGAGGGCGCAGGTCGTACTGTTTTCCACGCCGCTCACGCGGGCAGCTCTCCTTGCTCAAAAGCTCCTGAACCCGCTGAGGAAGATCCGAGGGAGAAGTCAATCGGACGAGATATTCCGCCGCCCGGAGCTGAGACTGGAGGGAGGGAGCTCTGACATCAGCCTCCTCCACGTTTTTGAGGCTGAGCCCGGCCGGCAGATGGGGGCGCACGCGGCGGGCTACCTCCAGCGGGGGTAGAGGGCGTGTAAGAAGCATATCCAACAGCTCCCTCTCCCCGCTGAAGCCCACCGGCAGGGGGAAGGCTATGGATATCCGGGGTCGAGGGTGGAAGCCCTGGGAGTAGAGGAGGGGCAGTCTCGCGCGTCGCAGCGCCCGCCTCCAGGCTCGGAGGAGGCCCAGATGACCCAGCCACTTGAGGCTACCCTCCACGGCGAAGGCGAGCCATAGCCGCTGACGACGCTCAGCCATTCTCTCCCCTCGCCAGCACCGGCCTCTTCACGGGTAGGACCCTGTTCACGCCGCAGTCCAGGCAGCGCTCTCGACAATCAGGCGTGAGCTTCCCCTCCATTGCTCGGCGGGACTCAGCCCAGAGGAACTCTTTATTCACCCCGGAGCTGATGTGCTCCCAGGGCAGTACTTCCTCGAGCGGACGTTCGCGTCGAGCGTAGAAATCGGGATTCAATCCCTCGGCCTGGAAGGCCCGCTGCCAGCGGTCGGCGTCGAAATGCTCATCCCATGCATCCAGCCGCGCCCCGGTCCGCCAGGCCCTTTCAACGACGGGCGCCAGCCTGCGATCCCCTCGCGAGAGAGCCGCCTCCAGCAGGGTGGTCTCAGGCTCGTGCCAACTCAGGCTGACCCCTGGCTGGCGGAGCAGCCCTCTTCGCAGGATATCCTGGCGTGCCTCTAGCTCCTCTCGGCTGACCAAGGGCCACCACTGGAATGGGGTATGAGATTTGGGCACGAAGGTGGCCACGCTCACGCTGATCTCCGTCCGCCTTCCCTGATGGCGACGGCCGATACCACGCACCTTCCTCACCAGCTCGACGATAGCAGCCACATCCTCGCGGGTCTCGGTGGGCAGGCCGATCATGAAGTAGAGCTTGAGACGGTGCCAGCCACGAGAGAACGCGGCCTCGGCAGTGGTCAAAATGTCCTCATCGGTTATCTTCTTGTTGATCACATCGCGCAGCCGCTGAGTGCCCGTCTCAGGGGCGAAGGTGAGGCTGGTGCGCCTTCGTCCCTGGAAGAGCTCAGCCAGTTCCACGGAGAAGGCGTCGGCGCGCAGGGAGGGGAGCGATATGGACAGCGGTGGATCCTGGTAGCGTTCCACCAGAGCCTGTACCAACTCCTCGATGCGGGAATAGTCAGTGGAGCTGAGGGACAGCAGCGCCACCTCCTCGTACCCTGTGTTGACCAAAAGCTCCTCCACCGCGGCCAGGATCTCCTTCAGTGGTCTTTCGCGTACGGGGCGGTAGATGTAGCCCGCCTGGCAGAAGCGGCAGCCCTGAGTGCAGCCCCGCTGGATCTCGACCATGCCTCGGTCGTGGATGGTCTGGAGGAAGGGGACGATTGGGTGGGTGGGGATCGGCCCCAAGCGGGGTAGAACTCGCTTATGCACTGTCTTCGGTGCCTCTGAAATCCTCGGCTGTACCCCGGCTATGGTGCTATCCGCCCGGTAGCGCACCTGGTACAGACTGGGGACGTATACCCCAGGGATCGTCGCCAGCCGTCGGAGCAGCTCCTCCTCCCCCTTCCACCTAGCCACAGTTCGAGCGAGTTCGAGGATCACCTCCTCCCCCTCGCCTATCACGAAGGCATCGAAAAAGGGGGCCAGCGGCTCAGGGTTGTAGGTGCAGCTTCCTCCGGCGATGACCAGCGGCCACTCCGGGCCGCGCTCCGTGGCGTGGAGGGGGATATCTGCCAGGTCGAGCATGTTGAGAGCGGTGGCGTAATTCAGCTCATACTCCAAGCTGAAGCCTAGGATGTCGAACTCTCGCAGAGGATGGCGGGTCTCTAGGCTGAAGAGAGGTATCCCCACTGAGCGCATCTGAGCCTCCATATCGGGCCAGGGGGCGTAGACGCGCTCGGCCAGCAAGTCGGGTTGGGAGTTGAGAACATCGTAGAGGATGGCTAGCCCCAGGTTGGACATACCCACCTCGTAGATGTCGGGATAGGCCAAAGCCGTCTTGACGCTGATCCCACCCCAATCCTTGGCTACACTGTTCCACTCTCCACCCGTGTAGCGCGCCGGCTTCCGCACGCGGGGCAGGATGCGATCCAAAGCTCTCTCATCAACAACTGTCACATCAACCAACCTACAATCTTCAACCTGTAGCCTCAATCCTAACTAATACGCGTCGGTTGCGCGGCCCATCAAACTCAGCCAGGAATACTCCCTGCCAGGTGCCGAGCAGGAGCTGACCATTTTCGATGAAAAGGGTCGCTTCACAGCCCACCAGGCCGGACATGATGTGGGCCGGCGCATTGCCCTCCCGATGGCCGTAGGGTCCTGAGGGCACGATTCGCTCCAGCGCGCTGATGATGTCGCTTCGCAAATTCCCCTCCTATGAGAGGCTATACTTTTGCGGTTTTCGGTGGCTCTGACTACAAAACGGAATGCGAAGCCACCCGCTCTTGTGAGAGCAGGTAGCAAAAAGCCTAAATTGGACAGCTGTGAGCCGGTTCAGCCCACAATACGCA
>JAYEMR010000001.1:0-6492 GCA_034718215.1 Chloroflexota bacterium | reverse complement strand
TCAAGGCAGCGTGGAAGCAGCCTGTCAGGCCTTAGAAGATGCTCCCTGTGGAAACACCGTGCGTTCTTACCTCCAAACATACGTCCTCGGAGACATCGACGCTCTGGAAAAGACGTGCAACGCTGCCTTGGTAAGCCGTTTACCAGATCGCATCCAAGGCCAGGATCACGACATCGGCATCGATCTGCACTACATTCCCTACCACGGCGAGCCAGATGAGGATGAGGACGAACTGCGCCGCAGTGAGGCCAAAGACGGCACCACCTACTTCCACTGCTATGCCTCGGTCTACGTGATCAAACGCAACAAACGCGTCACAGTGGCCCTGCACTACCTACGAGGCGATGACACCCTTCTAGATGCCCTCAAATGGCTATTGAGCCATCTCGAGGAACTGGATATCGGTTGTCGAGAGCTGTACCTCGATCGCCAATTCTACTCCGTGCCCGTGATTCGCTACTTGAAACGTCGTCCTTTTACTACCGTGATGCCTGCACCCGTTCGTGGAAAGCGGATGCCTGCTCTGTTCACCGGTCGGAAGCTACCAGGCCGAGTACACGGTGTCCAGCCAGAAATATGGATCCGAGACGGTAGATCTGTACATCATCGTCACCTATGCGGCTGGCAAGTACGGCAAACACGGCGTCGAATATCTGCCTTACGTTATCATTAACGGATGGCCTCACCCCTTGCGTAAAATAAGAGAACGATATAGACAACGAGGCGGGGTTGAGACCAGTTATCGATTGACCGGTCAGCTGCGACCTCGCACTACCTCTCGAGATCCCGCCTATCGGCTTTTACTGTTCGCCTTGGCGGCTTTGTTAGTGAACTTGTGGGTGTTCCTCAAGTGGGCAGTGCTGGCTGTTCGTCGCCGAGGCGGTCGTCAAATCGATCATAAAATATTCACTTTGAGACGCTTTGTCACCTTCCTTTCCAGGGCTGTCGAGGCCATCTACGGGGTTGTAACCTCCATTCAATGCCTGAAAAAGATGCCTCGAGCCTCACCCGCATAAGGTTTGCGATTTACCGAGAGTGGTAGCCTATTGCGTCGTCGTTAAGCACTTTGACGTTCAGCAGGGAGGAACTGTAGCCTACTCCGGCCACCCCTTCGGTGTTGTTGGTCTCCGCGGCAGCGATGCCCGCCACATGGGTTCCATGGCCGTAGAGGTCATCCACCGTCTCGCTGTCGGTAAACTCGATGTTGTCCGCCAGTTTGTCGTCCAGATCCGGGTGATCCTGGTCGATTCCTGTATCCAGGATGGCGATCTTGATATCCGCCGTGCCGGTGATGATATCCCAGGCCTCCGGGGCATCAATGTCCGCATCCATCGTGCCCGACTGACCGTCTTTATAAGCCTGCCCCTCGTTGTCCAGCCCCCACTGATTGAGGAAGTGTTCATCGTCGGGGTCTCCCAGGGCATAGGCGACGAAGTCTGGTTCGGCGTAGGCCACGATAGGGCTGCGGGCGTAGGCAGCCGCTTTCCCCCTCTCTGACCCTGCAGGTATGCTAACTACCTCAACCTCGATTCCAGGGATCTCCCGAATGGATTGACCCCCTCGGGTCCGATGAAGGGCCGCTCTTTCGGCAAGGCCTGCCTGGGGCTTGAACTTGACCAGGATCCTGCCGGAGGCAAAGGGCGGCTGCGCTGGCGGGGAGCCCTGGGCAGGGGTCGTCCAAAGCAGGAGCGGTAGAGCCACCAGTGCTGCCAGGGCCAGCAGCAAGGGAACGTACCTCAGGACTTTTTTCACTTTCATTTTACCTCCTCCTATCAAATTCTAAAAAAGGGGAGGCAAATTTCGGTTAACACTCCCATATCCAACCAGGCAATCCGCAATAGGCGATATGCCATCTGCGATTGAGAGTGGGCGGTACAAGACTTGAACTTGTGACCTCCACGATGTCAACGTGGCGCTCTGGCCAACTGAGCTAACCGCCCTTTGAAAGATTATAGCGCACTACCAGAAAAGAGGCAAATTCCCCCGCGCCTGATCCTGATAAGCCCCGATTGACAGGCCTCATCCTGGGACCCAGCGCAGGATCAAGTTCCTCGCCGCCCACACCTCGTCCAGTCGGCGCACCGGTGTGTCATGGGGCGCCTCGTGCAGCAGATCGGGATCCGTCCGAGCCTCCTCCGCGATGCCCAGCAGCGCCTCAGCGAAGGCGTCAAGCGTCTCTCTGCTCTCCGTCTCCGTAGGTTCGATCATCAGCGCCTCGCGCACGATGAGGGGGAAGTAGATCGTGGGCGGGTGGAAGCCGTAGTCCATGAGCCGCTTGGCGATGTCCAGGGTCCGCACCTCAGTGGCTCCCTCCAGCCGGCCGGAGAGGACGAACTCGTGCATGCAGGTGCGATCATAGGGCAGGGGATAGGCGTCCTGGAGCCTCGCCCGCAGGTAGTTGGCGTTGAGCACCGAGGTCCGAGCCACCTCTCGCAGGCCGGCCTCCCCCAGCATGCGGATGTATGCATAGGCTTTGATGAACACGGAGAAGTTGCCGTAGAAGGCCTTCACCCGGCCGATGGATCGCTCCGGCATGGCCAGTTCGTAGTCGTCGTCAGTCTTGACCGCGACGGGGCCGGGCAGGTAAGGAGCTAGCTTTTCTGAGGCGCCGAGGGGGCCGGAGCCCGGCCCGCCGCCGCCGTGGGGGGTGGAGAAGGTCTTGTGCAGGTTGAAGTGCAGTACGTCAAATCCCAGGTCGCCAGGCCGGGCGATGCCCAACAGGGCGTTGAGGTTCGCTCCATCGCCGTACATCAGCCCCCCGCACTCGTGGATCAGCTCCGCTGCCTCCAGCACCTGCTCCTCGAAGAGGCCCAGGGTATTGGGATTGGTGAGCATCAGCCCTACCACGTCCTCGCCGCAGCCTGCCCGCAGCGCGGCCAGGTCCACATTGCCTCGCCCGTCGGAGGGGATCTCCACTACCTCGTAGCCGCTCATGGCGGAGGAGGCGGGATTAGTGCCGTGGGCCGAGTCGGGGATGAGCACCTTGTTCCGCTGGGCCTGGCCGTGGGCCTCGTGGTAGGCCCGCATCATGAGAATCCCGGTGAACTCGCCGTGCGCTCCGGCCGCCGGCTGCAAGCTGACTCCGGCGAAGCCGCCGATTGTCCTCAGCGCCTCCTGCAGCTCGTACATCAACTGCAGGTTGCCCTGTACTGTCTCTGGAGGCTGGTAGGGGTGAGTGCGCGCGAAGCCGGAGAGCCGAGCAGCGGCCTCGTTCACCTTGGGGTTGTACTTCATAGTGCAGGAGCCCAGGGGGTAAAAGCCGGTGTCCACTCCGTAGTTTTTCTGGGAGAGGCGCGTGTAGTGGCGCACAGCCTGCACCTCGCTCACCTCCGGCAGTGGCAGGTCGTCTCGCAGCAGATCTTCCGGCAGCTCCGAGGGAGGCACGTCCAGCTCCGGCAGGGCGACGCCTATGCGCCCGTGTCTGCTCAGCTCGAAGATCACCTGTCCCTGACCAGATGCGGGCAGGGGTTCGGCCGTTTTCCGCGTGGTCATTCTCCCTCAAAGCGTAATTGGGGCTAAAATGTTCGCTCAGCTGACAGCAAGTGGCACTTCAGCATGCTCTCCTGTAGCCTCGTTGATGACCAGGAACCTACCCGTGTCCTCACGCCATAGTTGCTCATTCGCGTTTAACAACTCAATGCCATAGATCGTTCCATCGGGAGCCATGTCCACGACCAACTCGTCGCTGATGCGAATGGCCTCCACTTCAACTTGCTTCTCTCCTGTCCGTCGGACAGACGGGTGAAAATGAAGGTAAGCGATGTTATAGCGGGGATCATATGTGAGTCTCATGATGTGGTCTCCTCCCAGGCACTCAGAAATAGCGTGTGATGATCGTGATGACTAGCCAATCGTAGTCTTCCCGAACAGCATAGGCCTCTACCTGCTTGGTCCTGTAGTATTTGCCTCGCCATTCGCTATCAAACGGGAAGTTGCGTCGAAAGCCAGTGCGTCCAAACTTTGCGGGGAACTGTTCACCCCCTTCGACCGTCGCTCTTACCTCATCCTCAGTAGCGCCACGCTCTTCCATGCGTTGTTGAGCATGAGGATGAAAACGAACCGCCATGTTTCAACTCCATTGAACGTCGAGATTGTGTTTCACAGTGCAGGAGTCCAGAAGATAGAAGCCGGTGTCCACTCCGTAGTTCATCTGGGAGAGGCGCGTGTAGTGGCGCACAGCCTGCACCTCGCTCACCTCCGGCAGTGGCAGGTCGTCTCGCAGAAGATCTTCCGGCAACTCCGAGGGAGGCACGTCCAGCTCCGGCAGTCCGCCCGGGTTTGCCCAGCTCGAAGATCACCTGTCCCCGCCTGCACCCGCCCGCGACTGCCCGTGCGCAGGCGATCACCTCTGCCCAATCAGGTGCGGGCAGGGGTTCGGTCGTTTTCCGCAGTGTCATGTGCTCATCGTTTCAAAAGCGAACCGCAATTCTTCCGGCGCAGGCACTGAGAGGTTAAGTTTCTCAAAGCCGATCACTCGCCCAGCTCGGTCTTTCATCAGGATAACCTTATCGCCGGTCTCCTCACAGATATGCTCATCCTGCGGATCGCCGAACCAGACAGTCAGCGTATTACCTGCACGATCATGGAAGACCTTTACCTGCTCCATACTCGCTCACCCTCCTTGATTGCATCGGTCGGATAGGTAGTGATCAGAAAACCCTCATCATTGAACCGCTTGGCTATCGCGCAAATCCAGCGCCGCAGTAGTTACGTGTGACGCGAACGCTGAAACCAAGGGGCGTAGGTACTTCGAAGAAGGTATCCTCAGCCATCTCTTTCCCTTACGACAGCAAGTGAGCAAGTGATACTTCAGCATGCTCTCCTGTGGCCTCGTTGATAACCAGGAACCTACCCATGTCCTCACGCCATAGTTGCTCATTCGTGTTTAACAACTCAATGCCATAGAGGGTTCGGGCCTTCTGCGCACGGTCACTCTTCCCCAACTAGCACAGCGGCAGTAGTGGCTCTTCAGGCGACCGAGGATTGGGAACTAGCTTCTTCCCCATTGGCGAGATGTGCCAATCCATCTCCTCCAATGGAATGGCTCCCAGCAGCGGTTTTGCTCCCCGAGGGAGCTCAATGACCTGCACCCGGGTGGTTCGCCCCTGCACCTCAACTTCTGCGATGCCCATAACTCGGTATTCGTGTTCGCCACCGTCTGCTGTGTATACTCGGACTTGGCCCAGCTCCATCAGCTTGAGCTTTTCGACGAGCTCCACGGGCAAGGACAACTGAACCGCGCCGGAGTCTACCAGCGCTCGGCAAGCAATATCCTCCCCTTGCTCTTCCTCAGGCAGAAAACGGTTTTGCCAATTTCGCACCTTGATCTCCACCTCAAAAATACCCACCTCAATGACCTCCTTCCGGGTATCACGATAGCGTACTGGCTGTCCAGCCACATCACGAAGCCCAGCGGCGTGTCGCAGTCCAAAACTGGCTCACCATTCACGCTGAAATGTGCTCTCTCAATGTGAACGGCGCCCACTTCACTGTTCTGCCAGCTCCGCCACCAACCTGTCAATCTGATCCCGGGTGTTCATCTCAGTCACACAGAGGAGCATACAATCGTCCAGATGGGGATAATCCCGGCCCAGATCGTACCCGCCGATGATCTCTCGTTCCAGCAGGCGGGCGTTAATCTCCACAGGAGGCCGAGGGCAGCGGACGACGAACTCCTTGAAGAACTGATCGCTGAGCACATTGAAGCCGAGCAGCTTGTCGATCCGAGAGGCGGCGTAGTGGGCCTTGTGGTAGCAGAGCTCAGCCACCTGGCGCAGGCCGCGCCTCCCCATCACCGCCAGGTACACACTCGCAGCCAGAGCGCACAGCGCCTGATTGGTGCAGATGTTGGAGGTCGCCCTCTCGCGGCGGATGTGCTGCTCTCGGGTGGCCAGGGTCAGCACAAAGCCGCGCCGTCCCTCTGCGTCCATCGTCTCCCCTGCCAGCCGACCGGGCAGCTTACGCTTGTACTCGTCGCGACAGGCGAAGAGGCCCAGGTAAGGACCTCCGAAACTGATGGGATTGCCCAGGGGCTGCCCCTCCCCCACCACGATGTCAGCACCATACTCCCCGGGCGGCTTGAAAAGTCCCAGGGAGATGGGATCCACCTCCACCACCAAAAGGCCCCCTGCTTTGTGCACAGTATCAGCCAATCCGCTCAATCCACTGGAATCCACTGGCAGCAGCTCGCCGAAGAAATTGGGGTTCTGCACCAGGACGCAGGCTGTGTCCTCGTCAACCAGCGAAGCCAGTTCTTTTAGTCCTGCCTGAGGATCCTCGTCCCCGGTCAGCAGCAGATCGGTGCCGCGCAGATAGGTGCGGAGCACCTGTCGGTACTCGGGGTGGACATCCGGGGCGACGACGACCTTGTGTCTTCGTCCCCGGCTGACCTCGAAGGCCATGAGCGCCGCCTCGGCCAGGGCCGTGGCCCCATCGTAGTGGGAGGCGTTAGCCACGTCCATCCCCGTAAGCTGACAGACCATCGTCTGGTAC